>CAYNRW010000073.1:0-5905 GCA_964399725.1 uncultured Thermococci archaeon
ATTGAACCTTGAACCTCCGCTCCCACTTCTTTGGCTTTTTTGATTGCGGTTTTCATATTCCTAACATCATTCAGAGCGTCAAAGACTCTAAAAATGTCAATGCCGTTTTTGTATGCTAACTCGACAAATTTTTCCACAACATCATCTGGGTAGTGCTTGTAACCGACAACGTTTTGACCTCTGAGAAGCATTTGAAGTTTCGTTCTCTTTATGTGCTCCCTTAAAAGCTTTAGCCTCTCCCAAGGATCTTCTCTTAGGAACCTCAAAGCTGCGTCAAAAGTAGCCCCTCCCCATACTTCCATCGAGTAAAAACCGACTTTGTCCATCTTTTCAGCTATCGGGAGCATGTCTTTGGTTGCTAACCTTGTAGCAATGAGTGATTGATGAGCATCCCTGAATGTGGTATCAATTATCTCAACCATCTTCCCATCACCTATTGGATATTTAGAAAGGGAGTTTAAAAATTACACTGGACAAATTTGAATAAAAAATTGAGAAAAGTCAAATTAATCCTTCAGCCTTTGCGGCTTCTTCTGGGTCTTCATTTCTATGAATTACCCTCAAAAGTGCTTTGATCATTGGTTCTGGATTTTCCCTTTGGAATATATTTCTTCCAACAACCGCCCCACTTCCTCCAGCTTCAATAACTTCCCAGACAAGCTTTAGGAAGTCCAAGGGATTGTCCGTTTTTGCACCTCCACTCAAGAGAACCGGAACGCCAGAAGCAGCCTCAACAACCTTGCTAAATGTTTCTCTTGACCCTGTCCAATAGGTTTTGATCATATCTGCCCCCATTTCGGCTGCAGCTCTTGCACCATACATAACTACCCTGTAATCCTCCTTTTTGCCGTATTTTTCATTAATATATGGTCCCCTTGGATAGGCAAACTGCACAACTGGATACCCCAAATCGTGAGCGTAACTTGCTATCTCTGCAAATTGTCTCATCATTGCACCCTCATATGGGCTTCCCCAATAAACAGTCGCCGCTACGGCATCAGCGCCCAGTTTAATAGCATCTTCAACAAAGCCGAGCTGATCCTGCATAAGCCATTCTTCTTTCGGTCTAAGCTCTGTTTTGCTGGTAAGCTTTACCATCAAGCCTACATCCTTACCGATGAGCTCTTCACCCGCTATTCTCGCTATCCCTGGGAGCATCATTACACCATCTATCCCAGCTCTAACAACCTTTCGGATTATGACTCTGGGATTAATGTGCTCCCACTTTTCTTCAAAATCTGTTGGCCCATGTTCAAACCCATGATCCATTGCAAAAATCAAAGCTCTTCCGTTCCTTCTAAAAAATCTTCTAAGTCTTCTCTTAATCCCAATGTTATTGTATGCCTCCATACTATTCACCTCTGGTGATACATACGAAAAGGAGAATTTAAACCTATCGTTAACTAAATAACTTCAAAGCATGAGATACATTACGGTGGGATAGATGCTGGGACTTAATACCAAGCGCATTGGGAGGAAAGTAATATACTTTCAGGAGATAGATTCAACAAACGAATACGCCAAAAAAATAGCCCTTCACGAAGATGAAGGAACCATAATAATAGCAGATACCCAAAAGAGAGGTCACGGCCGGAAGTTCAGAACATGGGTGTCCCCTAAGGGCGGATTATGGATGAGTGTAATATTAAAACCAAAAACCACCCCAGAACATATAGTCAAAATAGTTTTTCTTGGAGCAATAGCCGTTGTTGAAACCCTAGAGCAATTTGGAGCGGAAGCAAGGATAAAATGGCCCAACGATGTCCTTGTGAATGAAAAAAAGATATGTGGGATCTTAGCTGAGGGGAGCTTTTCTGAAAGGGAGGTTTATTATATAACTCTAGGCATAGGGCTAAACGTCAATAACCCGATTCCAGAAGAACTTTTAGGCACTTCTACATCAATAAGCAAAGTTTTGGGAATTCAAATTCCAATAGAGGAGATATTTAAAATCCTTGTAGAGAGGTTGGAGTACTGGTACGAGGAATTTCTCCGTGGAAATGACGAGAAGATACTTCAAAAGTGGAGGGAAAAAGCCATCCTAAATAGGGAGGTCAGAGTGATAAGAGAAGAAGGAGAAATCCAAGGAAAAGCTTTAGACATTGATGAGCTTGGCGCATTAATCCTCGAACTCAAAGATGGAAGAAAAGAAAAAATTCTCTACGGAGATGTATCATTGAGGTTCGAATAACTCCCACATTTCGTATTTTCGGAAAAGGTTATATACCATGATGTACAAAGTTTCTCTGCCATAAGCAGCCATGTATAACATACTCCCGGAGGTGAGCCCAATGGGGCTCCTAAAGAACTACCTTGAGTATCCAATTTTGAGGAAGATATTTATTGGATTGATTTTGGGTGCAGCTTACGGATTAATAGTGGGAGCCATTGGACATCCAGGAGCGGCGACTGCAATAAAACCCCTTGGAGACCTCTTTGTTAGGCTCTTAAAGATGTTAGTGATGCCAATAGTCCTAGCTTCATTAGTCGTTGGTGCCGCAAGCATAAGTCCGGCAAGACTCGGAAGGGTAGGTGTAAAGATAGTGCTCTACTATCTGGTAACATCAGCCTTTGCAGTGTTCATAGGGCTTATAATGGCTAACATCTTCAAGCCCGGCCTTGGACTACAGCTCGGAACAGGAGAGGGGAAGGCAATAGAAGCGCAGGCACCCTCTCTGGTGCAAACTCTCTTAAACATCGTGCCCACCAATCCATTTGGAGCTCTCGCAAATGGTGCAGTTCTTCCAACTATATTCTTCGCTATTGTCTTGGGAATAGCCCTCAGCTATCTTATGAACAGCGAGAATGAAAGAATCAGGAACTCGGCAACAACACTCTACAATGCCTTTGATGGGCTTGCAGAGGCTATGTACAAGATAGTTAGAGGAGTCATGCAGTACGCTCCGATAGGTGTTTTCGCCTTAATAGCCTACATTATGGCAACCCAAGGAGTAAAAGTCGTCGGACCTCTGGCAAAAGTTACGGTAGCGGTTTACTTAGGACTAATAATTCAAATAGCGATCGTCTATGGAATCCTTCTTAAGATCTTTGGCTTAGACTTAGTCAAATTCCTCAGCAAGGCTAAAGATGCCATGGTCACAGCTTTCGTTACAAGGAGCTCAAGCGGTACTTTGCCAGTCACAATGCGTGTTGCAGATGAAAACATGGGCGTACCAAGAAGCATATACTCTTTCACACTTCCATTAGGTGCAACTATTAACATGGATGGAACTGCCTTATACCAAGGTGTTTGTGCAATGTTCATAGCCTTTGCAATTGGGCAGCCTTTACCATTCAGCCAACAGCTGGTAATAGTTATAACAGCAGTTCTGGCTTCAATTGGAACCGCCGGTGTGCCAGGAGCCGGAGCAATAATGCTCGCAATGGTTTTGGAAAGCGTCGGATTACATTTAGAGCCAGGAACTCCCGTTGCTTTGGCTTACGCAATGATACTTGGAATCGATGCTATCCTCGACATGGGCAGAACAATGGTTAACGTTACCGGCGATCTGGCTGGAACTACAATAGTTGCAAAAACTGAAGGGGAGCTTGACGAGACTAAGTGGTGATTCCCTCTTCTTCTTTTTTCAATTTGTGAGGGATAGAGTTAAATACCCTACCACCATTTGGTTTCTAGAAGAAGAACATTGGGGGATAAAAATGAAAAAGTTAGGGAGTTTTTTAATGATTCTCCTTCTAGGCCTTTCTTTTGTTCAAGCGGAGGCTGTGGACTACTATAAAGAAGAATTTACGCTCAAAGTTAAGGTACTCCAAAATGGAGATGCTCAAATAACAGTGGTGACCTCCATACTAGGGCCAAAGGAGAGGATACAAGAAGAAATTGCCAGTATATTAAATCAAACAAACATGAGTGAAGAGGAGGCAATAGCAAAGTTCGAAAAAGAGCAACTGGAAAACTACATTGCCAGTTTAGCAAACGCAGGAATAAAGACTAAAAATCAAACGTTCAAACTGGTTAGCATTAAAGAGGACAACTTCACGGTAGTCTTCACAGCATATGCAGAAAAGTTTGCCAAATACTATTCTTACGATGACTACTGGGAGATAGTGGTGGATCCGACTAGAGGTTATGGAACAATGCCAATCCCAGATACCGGACTGCCCCAAAAAATAGAACTTCACAACATGTTTATTATAGAGCTCCCCGAGAGTGCAGAGCTGGTTGAATACCCTCAGGCATACACAAGAGAATTCGGCCAGAGCAAATTCTACGTGCGATCAAAAGTTGAAGGGAACAAGATTATCGTAAGCTCTGATATTTACTTGGAGGAGAATCTATCTCCAGAGGGATTTAGAACACTCTTTGGTGACTTCAATGCGTTTTACATCCGCTATACCTCGCCATACAAAGGAGAAGAAACATACCAGCCTGTAAGAACCGAGCAGTATATAAGAGCAGAAATTTCAAAAGACGGAACTACTGATCTCCTTGTAAGAGAAACCTATATCGAACCAAAGGAGCAGATAGAACTCATGAAACTCCAAATAAACCTCATAGGAGCTGAAAATGTGACCAACATGATACTTCAAAACTACCTCCGAGGAATGGCAGCTCAAGGGATAACGGTGGAAGATGCAAATGCGAGCATATTAGGATTGGATAAGAAAGGACCGTTAACAATAGAGGCTAACTACATCCTGAAGAACTTCACCAAGTTAGTAAATGGAACTTACGAATATTCATTTGATCCAACACTCTTGAATCCGTCACAACTGGGATATAGAGCTCAAAACGAGATAAACCAGAGCCTAAGAATTGAATTTATTCTTCCACCAGAAGCAGAAATTGTTGAAGTTCCGAACAACGTAAGCAAAGAAGTCAAAGGAAACAAATATATGCTCTCCACAAAAGTAGAAGGAAACAAGATTTTAATAACAGCGAATGTATTCGTCAGATACGGTGCCCCCTTTGAGGATATACGATCCCTTTTAGGAAACGTTACAAGAGCCTATATTAGGTATAGACTACCTCCAGAGGAAAGCAAAATAAACTTAACAACTCCTCAGATAGCAGGAATAGTAGGAGCGGCAATTTTAATAAGCATCGCCCTCTTCATGTTAAAAAAGAGGTAGCATTAGATTTTTAATTTTCCCTCTTTAATATTCTTTTGTGGGTGATACATATGACAAGAAAGCTCTATTACGAGGATGCATATTTAAAGGAAGCCAAGGCAAAAGTAGTCCAGATGAAGGAGAATGCCCTGCTTTTAGACCAGACCGTATTTTATCCAACTGGAGGAGGACAACCTCACGATACGGGCACCATAAATGGGGTCAGCGTTCTGGATGTTTACAAAGATGAAGACGGAAATATCTGGCATGTTGTTGAAGATGTAAGCCCCTTCAGTATCGGAGAGGAAGTGGAATTAAAACTTGACTGGGAAAGAAGGCACAAGCTTATGAGAATACACACCGCACTGCACCTCTTAGATCATGTGTTTAATGAAATTCTGGGGAAGGGAAACTGGCAGATACATGGGAGTGGCATGAATCCAGAAAAGGGTAGATACGATATAAGATACTCCGAAAACCTTAACCAGTACAAAGAGAAAATAATTGAGCTGTTTAATAGATATGTTGATGAAGGAGGAGAAGTCAAAATCTGGTGGGAAGGGGAGAAGAGGTTAACCCAAATTAGAGACTTTGAGATCCTTCCGTGTGGAGGAACACACGTAAAAGACATTAAGGAAATTGGCCATATAAAAAAGCTCAAACGCTCAAGCATAGGAAAAGGAGTTCAGAGAATAGAGATATGGCTTGAGGAGTAAACTGGAAGTAAACCATATCAATTAGAAAGATTTAAAAGTCTTGCAGAGATCACTACTAACGCGCGGGGGTTGCCGAGCCTGGTCAAAGGCGCGGGATTCAGGGTCCCGTCCCGTAG
>CAYNRW010000074.1:0-5858 GCA_964399725.1 uncultured Thermococci archaeon
GCATGAAAATGGTTAGAAAGAAAACTTAAAAGCTTAGCCTCTCGGATCCATCAGCTACTTATGAATGGATACCTTTTTACATATTTCACCGTGACCTACTCTATCCTAAGGGGACGAGGCTTTCAGAAGATAATTTCAAAAATAATAATGGAAAAATCATAGAAGAGCTAAAGCAGCCATTATCTTGGCATCTTCCACCATATTTTCAATCTTGGCATACTCATTTGGCTGGTGAGCCATTTCATCCAGAGTGGCCCATACAACTGCTGGAATTCCGAGCTTTCTAAAGTAAGCCGCGAAAGTTCCCCCACCAATACCCCCAATTTTAACATCCTTTCCTCTGAACTCCTTTATGGCCCTCTGCAAAAGCTTAACAATTTCACTATCCTTAGGAGTTGGGGCCGGAGCATCAAGCCTCTGTAAAACCTCCACCTTTATATCAGGCAATACTTTACCATTAACCTCCTTTCTATACTTCTCCTTAATCTCTTCAGCAACTTCCTGAGCATCACTTAAAACGTCATCCAGCTTGTATTGGGGTAATACCCTGCAGTCAAAAACCACCTCATGTTCCCCCGGAGCAATGTTCGGAGCATCGCTTGGATTTCCACCCATAGTGGGTTCAAAAGTGCTCTCCGGGGGATCAAAGAGTTCATCTCTTGCATTATACTTCCTATGGAGAAGATCATCAAGGGCTTTTGTGTAGTCAATGGCAACTCTATGGGCGTTTAACCCCAATCCCGGCATGCTTGCATGAACCTGTTTTCCTTTAACTTTGATTTTCATCCAGAGAATACTTTTCTCCGCAATCTCTATGAATGTTCCCTCCTCATTTCCTCCATCGGGAACTAATACCAAGTCGTCTTTTCTGAATAACTCTGGATGGTTTTTCACTAGCCATTCTAAGCCATATTTGCTACCGGTTTCTTCGTCACTCACGAAAGCAAGGATTATTGTTCTCTTAGGTCTTATGTCGAGATTCATCAAGGCCCTAACAGCATAAAGCGAGGCGACTAAGCTTTGACCATTATCTTCACTACCCCTACCATAAATTTTACCATCCTTCACAATGGGTTCAAATGGTTTCGTTACCGTCCATTTGCCTAAATCTCCTGGAGGAACAACGTCTAAGTGTGTGAGAATCCATAATCTCGGGCTTTTTTCGCCTTGCTCTCCATAATAATATGCTAGAATGTTTGGTCTTACGCCGTTTTTAGCCCTCTTGTCGGGGGAGTTGTAAACCTCAACCTTATCAAAAGGCCAGTCCTTGATTATTTCGAGGAGCTTCTGAGCCTTATCATACTCCCCCTCACCACCACTATCGGGACTAATTGCAGGGATTCTTATAAGCTCCACTAAAGTATTAATCATATCCTCTCTGAGGGCTTCAATTTCCTTAAAAACAACCTCCATGTTCATTTACACCACCACTTTTAATTTCTGGTCTCCCCTTAAAGTAATTTTGGTTCGGAAATAATAGGTTAAAGAGAAAAAAGAAGTCATTCAACTTCTTTCTTTCCTGTGAGATAGAGCCATGCTGCTATAAGTGCAAGGAAAGCTACCCCAAGGAAGTTGTTGCTGAATCCTATAGAGGGTGCTTTGTCTGCCACTATCAGCCCTGCAAAAACTATACCCATTAATGCCTCTCCAGCGATCAGCCCTGCTGCTCCAAGCACTCCGGCGTCTGTTGGCTTTTCTTCAGCCTTTGCCCCTCTTGCTTTTCCTACGAGCCATCTAAGAAGACCTCCAATGAAGATAGGAACACCCAAGCTCAATGGGAGGTAAATACCCACTGCTACGGGCATTACTGGTGTTCTGAACTTTGAATTCTTCATGGCTAAGATTTCATCGAGGATTATTAGGGCTATGGCAATTCCCGCACCGATAAAGACCATATTCCACTCAAGTGTTCCAGTAAAGACACCCTCCGTAACTTTTGCCATAAGAAATGCCTGTGGAGCAGCTAATGCATTCTCCTTAGCTGTTGGTGTTCCAGCAATACCATAAGCCTTTATAAGGAGGTTAAGTACTGGAGCCATTACCAGTGCTGCTACAAAAGTTCCTATTACCTCAAAAACTTGCTGTCTTTTAGGTGTGGCTCCAACAATGTGTCCTGTTGCCAGATCTTGCATTGTATCTCCCGCAATAGCAGCCGCTGTACAGATAACTGCCGCAACCAATATCGTTGCGGTCATTCCCTCTGTTCCGGCAAGTCCAAGCCCTTTAAGAACTAACGCCGTGAAAAGCAAGCTCATGATTGTAATACCAGACACTGGGTTGTTTGATGAACCAACGACACCGGCCAGATATCCTGCAATTGAGCTTCCAAAGAATCCCACGATAAGCATTATTACTGCCATAACTGCCGCTATACCAACAGAGTGTATTATGCGAGCATATAAAAGGAACAACGGAACAACAAAAGCTGCAATAAGCACCAATACCGTGTTCATTGGCATGTCTTCTTCAGTTCTGAGAATTATTTCACCGCTTTGCTTTCTCTTGGTGGCTTCAAGCCCGGCTTTTATACCCTTTGAAATTGGTCCTCTAAGCTTTATAAGGCTCCAGAGACCACCGACGACCATTGCCCCAACTCCCATGTATCTTATCTTTGTACTCCATGTAACCCAGGCAAGGTCTAAGGCACTAAGTCCATTTGGATTACCTGTCTTAGCAACATAAATTGGTATTGCTATAAACCATGCAATTGCACCACCAAGGAACACAAGAAATGCTATGTTAAGACCAACAATGTAACCAACACTAAGTAAAGCTGCTGAAAGGTCGCTTCCTAAGTAAAGCACCCTTGAACCTACCATCTTGGCTGTCTCAATTGTTCCTGCCCAAAGACCTGAACTTCCTAGAAGCTTGTAGAGACCACCGAAGATACCACCTACAAATATGGGCTTTGCATGGGGGCCTCCCTTGTCCCCAGCAATAAGAACCTCAGCACAAGCGGTACCTTCTGGATATGGGAGCCTTTCTTCAACAATGAAAGCCCTTCTTATCACTATTGTGAAAAGGGCGCCCAATGAACCACCCAATGCCGCTATGATGGTTATCAACCAGTATGGGAATTCGGTGTAAGTGCCTAGGACTACTAAGGCTGGGAATGTGAATATAACGCCCGCTGCTAAGGACTCACCTGCAGATGCTGCTGTTTGAACCATGTTGTTTTCGAGTATGTTTTTGTCTCTAAACGCCATCAATATAGCCATAGAGATGACTGCAGCCGGGATACTGGCACTAACCGTCATACCCGCATACATACCAAGGTATGCGTTTGCAGCACCCATTATTATTGAAAGCACCACACCTAAAATAAATGCTTTAACAGTGTATTCGGGCAAAGATTTTTCTGGTGGGATATATGGTTTAAGCTCCAAACTTAACACCTCCGGAATTTTTTAGCATTTTAATTCCATTAATTTACATATAAAATACTTTCGGTTTCATGAAATTAAATTGACGTTAAATTTAGTTACAGCATTGTCTAAAAAATAGTATAGATAGCATTTTCAGAACATCAATGCACAGTATATGAAAACCTGGCTTATCAAATTTCTGTCGGGATTGTCCATAGAGCTTATATACACATTTACTCCTAACTATTAATATCGCCAAAAAAAGCGGAGGGGAGCAAATTGGTTGAAATAATCTTTTTGGGCAGTGGCGGCGGGAGATTCATTACAATAACACAGTTCCGACCTACCGGTGGGTTTTTTATAAATTCAAGTAAGAGGATATACATTGACCCTGGGCCCGGAGCGTTAGTTAGAGCATGGAGATACAAGATAGATCCAAGAAAAATAGATGTACTTTTTGTCTCCCATAGACATACAGACCATTGCAACGATGCTGAAATTATGGTGGAAGGAATGACAATGGGAGTTACAAAGAAAAGAGGCATACTTATAGCATCAAAGAGCGTAGTCCATGGAGATGAGGATTATACTCCCGCAATATCCAAATATCATCTAAACTCATTAGAGGAGGTCCATATCCCCAATCCAGGAGAAAGAATCCAGCTTGGAGAAGATGAAATGACAATAACGCCTACCGTACACTCAGATCCAACTGCAATAGGATTTATATTGAAAACACAATTAGGAAAGATCGGATATATTCCAGACACAGAGTATTTTGAGGATCTGAAAAAGATATATAATGGCGTTAGGCTGTTGATAGCCTCAGTGACAAGACCCACGAACATGAAGATTCCCTATCATCTCTGCACTGAGGATGTAATTTATATGTTAAAAGATATGAAGCAAAGACCAGAAATGCTCATAATGAGTCACATAGGTATGAAAATGCACTTTGCAAACCCATATAAAGAGGCTAAATTCATAGAAAACGTGACAGGAGTAAAGACTTTGATTGCAAAAGAGGGATTCAAGGTTAAAATGGAAAGAACTGATATAAAACTAAGAACTCTTAGGCCTGCCAGAGAACTCTGAAACTAGCCTAGTAACTAAGTTATATGCCAGAGTGAATAGCTCTTCTCTTCTTTTTTCCGTTATTCCTTCTACAACAACCCTTATTTTTGGCTCGGTTCCGCTTGGCCTTACCAACACCCAAGATCCATCTTTAAGGTTTAACCTTATGCCGGAAATCGTAATGGCTTCTTCAATTTGATCTTTCAAGAGCTCTTGCAACTGTTCTTTTGTCTTCTCAACAACTTGATACTTTATCTCATCCGGGCACTTCACGTTCTTTTTAATCATGTAGTATCTTGGGATGTCTTTAATTATCTCCGAAAGGGGCTTTCCTTCTTGGTCTATTATTTTTACCAACAGCCCAATTGTCACAAAACTATCAATCCACAATCCAAACTTAGGATGAATAAATTTCCAAGGTTCTGAGGCGAATATTGCATTATATCTTTTTATTCCATCGTGAAGCTGACCCAAGGGGACGCGGTATACTTTTCCACCTTCTTCCTCAACGACCTTATCGATTCTAAAGGAGGTGTTTATTGAAACTACAATGTTTCCTCCTTTATGCTCTCTAGCATAAAGCCTTGCAAAAAGAGCTATCAAAGTATCTTCCTCTATATAATTACCCTTTTCATCAAATACTGCAATCCTATCTGCATCCCCATCTTGGGCAATTGCAAGATCAAATCCCAGCTCTCTCACAAGATCGCTCAAATACGCTATATTCTCGTACCTAGGCTCAGATTTTCTACCTGGAAAGTACCCATCAGGATGAGAATTTAACGTTACAACTTTTGCTCCCATTTCTCTCAATAGATAGGGAGTTATCAAACTACCGGCCCCGTTTCCCATATCTAGGAGAATTTTCAATTTGGTCTCGTGATTTACATAGTTCAGTATTTCCTTGATGTACTGCTCCCTTAGGTCTAAATCTTTTACATCCCCAATTTTATCCCATGAGACCGTTTTGTAACTTTTGGAGAAAATTATTTTTTCTAATTCTTTCTCCTGCTCCAAGAAGAATTCTATCCCTCTCTCGTTAAACACTTTAATGCCATTGTCACTGGGCGGATTGTGAGATGCCGTTATCATTACACCGGCATTTCCAAGTTTATTCGTAGCCCATGCAAGCATTGGAGTTGGAACAAGACCGATTCTAACAACATCCACACCACTACTCAGCAAACCGCTTACAACTGCACTTTCAAGCATTACACTTGAGGTTCTCGCGTCTCTTCCGACAACTACTGTGCCATGACCAATATATGTACCAAGAGCCTTTCCAACATTTAAAGCGAGCTCTGGAGTAACTTTTGAGTCAATTGGACCTCTAATTCCTGCAGTTCCAAATAGCCTCATCGTATCACCATTCCAATCTTGGGTGTTAATTTATATATCTTTTTCATATGGTCTCCAAGT
>CAYNRW010000075.1:0-1725 GCA_964399725.1 uncultured Thermococci archaeon
TTCATTGCCGTAAACATAGTCTTTGCCTCAGGACCTCTAACCTCACCAACGATAATTCTATCCGGACGCATTCTTAGAGTGTTTTTCACGAGATCATCCATGGTTATTTCTCCCCTTCCTTCTATGTTTGGAGGCCTTGTTTCCAGCCTCACCCAATGCTCTATGGGTAGCTGAAGTTCTGCCGTATCTTCAATACTTATAACACGCTCGCTGGGAGGGATAAACATTGCCAAGGCATTGAGAGTGGTAGTTTTACCTGAACCCGTTCCTCCTGCAACGAGGACGTTTGCAGGCTTGACCCCAAGACCGTCAACAAAGACCCAGAGCAAAGATGCTATTTCCAAATTGAAGGTGCCATACTTTAAGAGATCAATTATCGTAAGGGGATCTTTTTTGAATTTTCTTATGGTTAACGTGGGCCCATCTAAGCTAATAGGTCTGATGGTTGCATTTACTCTACTTCCGTCTGGCAAACGGGCATCCAAGAGTGGGGTTTGCTGGTCAATTCTTCTTCCAACTTGCCTTGCTATACGTTCAATTATGTTCAATATCTCCCTTTCATCGTCAAAGGCAATGTTCGTTTTGCACATGTAGAACTTTCTGTGCCACACGTATACCGGTTTTCTCGTTCCTATTACCATAACTTCTTCCAGATTATCGTCCCTAACAAGAGGATCAAGTTTTCCGTAACCTATCATATTCTGAACAACCAAATTTACAAGAATGTCCATTCTCGCCTCAGAAATAGCAGGAGCAAGTTCACGCATTATGTTTTTTACGGCTCTTCCAAAGATTTTTCTCCTCTCTTCAGGGTCAGGGATGCTCTCAGGATCTATCTGTATCTCTGCAATCGCTCTGTCCCTAACTATTTTCACGAGTTTCTCTTCCTCCTCGCTTAACTTTGGGAGGCGGATCTCATAAATTGGGATCGGCTCTCCTTTAACTCTAAGAATTCTCACATTTCCGTATACATCAAGAACCTTTACTTCTTCACCATAATATGTGTGAAGGGGAACTCTTGGTGAACCCCTTGTGGACTTTAGTATATCTTCCAAACTAGTTTCTCGTTGACTCTCAGCAACTAAGGGCTTTGAAGGAGTTTTGATTTCTGGTATGATTGAGGAGGGTTCTTCTTTGACTCTAGGTTTTTCTTCCCTTTGTCCTTCTTTTATTATATCCTCTAAGGGAGCCGCTTCTTCACTTAAGATCTCTTCTATCCATGATAAGCCTGAACGTTTTTTCTTTTTCTCCTCCAAATTCACTCACCCTCATGAGGTTTTCCCATTTGACATCATAGGTAATTTCAAGCTCATTACCCAAAAACACTATCCAAACAGGATAGTCGAATTTTAGCTCGGGTTTTTTAGGTATCTCAAGTAACTCCGGTTCTTCTTTGCTCCTTGAAAGTAAGTCGGTTCCAGAGAAAACAACTATCCTAGAAGAAAGCTCTGAAAGAGCACTTGGACTACCTTCAGAACTTCTGTCTAAGTACTCTGGCATGTACTCCTTAACATATTGAGCGTATTGAGAAAGAATCGTATCAACGTATTCACTGTATTTCATCGTGTATTCTGGAGTGAAATTGCTCATTTCAGCCCCTTCAAAGAGTATTGGCAGTCCTATGGCAATGTATTTTGAATTTTCAGGGGATGGGTTTTCCACCATGACCTTAACCGTTCCACTGTATTTAACTATTCTTACGTAACCATCTGAGATAAAGAACGT
>CAYNRW010000075.1:1825-5821 GCA_964399725.1 uncultured Thermococci archaeon
GAAACTAACAAAACAAGGAAAAGGAGTGGAAGTATCTTCCTTAGCATTCCAGTCACCCAGCAATCTTTGTTATGTAGAGGGCATCTCTATATTTCAGGATATCCTCAACAAATTCCTCTGGGACTTCAATTATCACCAAGACCTCAGCAGTAGGCTCTGTGGCCAATAATCCTGTGCTTTGCTCAAGATCAAGCACCTTCCAGTTGTACCTTGCAAGCTGCTCCTTAACTTCATCAGCTGCAGCAATCTTATTGGCTGCAATGGCCTTTAATATCTCGTTTAATGCCACATTGTAAGTGTAAGAGGCACTTATCGTCTGTGAGCTTGATTGGGTTGTAGAATGACCTTCATCTTTATTTTGCTGGTAAGAAATTGATTGGTCTCCAGGAGCATAACTTTCCGAGTATTGATCAGAATAAGAAGTTTGTGAAGAAGTAGCAATGTTTTTGGTTTCCTGCTGGGACTCTGATACCCTAATTACTCCGTAATCTGTTAGGAAGAGAACCATGTTTACATACCCTTCGTCTGCTATCTTTTGAACAGTTGTTGAATTTATTTGGGCAAATATCTTTATCTTATCACCTGATGAGAGGAAGGCACCATTAACGTTCTCTCTTGGCAAAACTAATGCAACTTGAACCATTTCAGCTTTCTCTATTGTGTATTGGAGCAGTTCGGTGAAGTCTGTAACTTTACTGAGCATGTACTTTGCTTCTGCCTTTGTGTATATGCTCTTTTCTGTACCTTTCTTGAGGATTACCTTTTGGGTTGGTGTGGTGTCTATGAGGTAGTAGTAATACTTTCTCCAGAGGTCAAGAAGATATGGATTGGGATCAATTAAAGATACCTCATCTTTTGTCTTTGCAGAATTCACTTTCTCTTTTAATTGGTTTAGAGTCTGAATGGCTTCGCCCTTTATGTCTTCTGGAAGGGGTTGGGAAAGGAGGACTTCAAAAGATTGCTCTATCTGCGATAATTTCGTATCTTTTGCCTGTTGGAGTTCCTTCTGGAGACGCTCTTGCTCCAATTGGGCTTTTCTTTGCTCTGCTATTGCCTTCACATTTATCTTTTTAAGTTCTTCTATGCTCTTTGCCTGGTTAATTTGATTTATTAACTGGGTTTTCATAGTGTCATTCTCAAGCTCCCCGGTGAAATACTGGTTAACTTCTTTAATTTTTGCAAGTTTGGCTTCTTGAAGCTGTTTTGCAGCACGATTTTGATAGATCGTATATACTCCTACAACAACGGCAATGATGATGACAGCTATGATAGATGCACCTATAATAATTCTCTTACGTCTCTCCCTTTCCCTGAGCCTTCCCAATCTCGAAGGCTTTCTGGGAGGAGAAGGCCTTGGAACAGGTGCTTTTTTCTCCTCTTTTTCTTCAACAGAAACTCTACCTAACTCCCTCAAGCGCCTTATTTTTTCTTCAATATCTTCCGCCACGGTCAGCACCACCGGATAATATTTAACTTCTCTTAAACTAAGAGTCCTAGTAAATATTTTAGGTCTTATTCCTTATTTACCTTTTGGTGGTGAAAGGTGGAAAGACTAATAATAAAGGCCGTGAAGATTAAAGGAAAGTGCCCGGTATTTACAGCAGGAGATAAGATAGTTATAGAAGGGGCGAAAGTCAATTTAGAAGAGACCGACGCAATCTGCACCCATGCATTTGCATCTTTCCTCCCCTACATAGTGGCACTGCGAAAAGGAGTTAGGGCTTCGGATATAGGTCTCGGTAAAGGAGAAAAAGCTTATGTGCAGTGCCTCGACCCTGGCCCTCCGTATACAGATGGAGGAACGGTAATATTTGAAATAATGGTGGTAAGAGATGAAGCAGAAGAAAGCATGGAGAATAGTGAGGGAAGCGATTAAAGAGGGAGACATTGTAATAGAGGTAGTTGATGCCAGAGACCCCATTGGAACAAGAAACCCAAAAGTAGAACGACTTGTCCAAGAGGAAGGAAAAAAACTCCTCATAGTGATGAACAAAGCTGATCTAGTGCCAAAAGAGTGGGCTGAAGAGTACAAAAAGAAACACAAAGATGTGCCGATAGTATTCATCAGCGCAAGAGAGAGAAAAGGAACCGGGATTTTAAGGAAGGAAATAAAGAGACTTGCAAAGGAACTCTTTGAAGAAGGGAAAGATAAGGTGAAAGTCGTATTGGTAGGCTACCCCAACGTGGGAAAGAGTACGATAATAAACGTGCTAAAAGGCAAACACGCCGTTGGAACGGCAGCAATACCTGGCTATACCAAAGGGAAGCAGTTTATTAAACTTTCAAAAAAGATATGGCTAGTTGATTCTCCTGGAGTTGTTCCGGTTGATGATTTCGACGAACTCGTTATTAGAGGCGGCTTTCCTGCAGATAAGATTGAAGATCCTGTCAAACCAGCTTTGAAACTTATAAAAAGAATTTTAGAGACTAGGAAAGAAGCCATTACTGAGAAATATGGGATAAAAAAGCTTGAGAGCGAAGAACAAATTCTTGAAGCAATCGGCAAGAAGAAAGGTCTTCTGGGAAGGGGAGGTAAAGTTAATCTAGAAGAAGCAGCCCGCTATTTTCTAAGAGAATGGCAGACTGGAAGGTTTACCCTTTTTGGAAGAGAGGAAAAGAAAAAAGAGGTCTTTATCCGGGATTTTGAAGAAGTTCTCGATGAAATCGAGAGAGAATATCTCTTGGATCCACGAAGAATACTCTGGAGATATGGAGAAAAGCTAACCCCAGATAGCGAAAAAAGGGCTGGATTTAGAGAGATTGAAGGGGTTACAGTAGGGATAGCAACAGGATTTAAAAAGTGTGATTCCGCAATAAAATTCCTTGAAAAGATAACCAAGAAGAAGGTTATTGCAAGCGAGTGCTTTGGAGGAAAATGGAAGGGAGTAATAGCAATTCTGGAGTGATCAAGATGAAGTTTATACTGACGACCTCACAAGGTATTGAGGACATAGCAAAAAAGGAAGTTGAGACGCTTATTAAAAAGATTGGACTAAGAGGAAAAGCAGAAGAGAGGCCCTTTGGAGTTGAGGGGAGAATAATAGCTGAGATTGAGAAAAGTTATTATCTCGATGAAAAAGGAAAGAAAAGAGAGTTCGAGATAGCTTCCTTTTTGAATGAAAACTCCAGGCTTCTGCACAGGGTTATTCTTCAAATCTCTTCAACAAGGCTGGCCAGCGTAGAAAAAGAGAAAGTCCTCAAGGAGATCTATGACTTTGTGCTCAGCTCCCCTGTTGAAAAATATGTGAAGATAAGCGAAAGCTTTGCCGTAAGATCTTTTAGAAAGGGAGAGCATGAATTTACAAGCGTTGATATCGCAAAGACCGTTGGAAGTGCCATCTACGATAAACTTTCGCAATTTGGAATGCCAAAAGTGAATCTCGATCATCCTTCAGTAATTTTCAGAGCCGAGGTCATTGATGATGTTTTTTTCCTCGGAGTAGACACGACCGGTGACAGCTCTCTCCACAAAAGATCCTGGAGAGTTTATGACCACCCAGCACATTTGAAGGCCTCAATAGCCAATGCGATGATAGAACTGGCAGAGCTCGACGATGGAAGCGTTTTAGATCCGATGTGTGGGAGCGGAACGATTTTAATTGAGCTAGCCCTAAGGGATTACAAAGGAAGTATCATTGGTATCGAGAAGTACAAAAAGCATCTGAGGGGTGCTAAGATGAATGCTCTCGCTGCTGGAGTGCTTGATAGAATTGAGTTCATCCATGGCGATGCAACAAAGCTTTCTCAATATCTTGAAAGCGCTGATTTTGCCATAAGCAACCTCCCCTATGGGTTGAAGATAGGTCGCAAAAGCGCCATTCCGGAGCTTTACATGAAGTTTTTCAGTGAGCTCTCAAAGGTTCTTGAAAAAAGGGGAGTTTTCCTAACCACAGAAAAAAGGGCAATAGAGAATGCATTGGAAGAAAACGGATTCAAAGTTATTCACCATCGTCTAATTGGACATGGAGGCTTAATGGTTCACTGTTATGTGATCGA
>CAYNRW010000076.1:0-5727 GCA_964399725.1 uncultured Thermococci archaeon
ATGGGATGAAAGTGCAGATGGAGAGAAATTAGTGATCACAGATTGGCGAATAGTCGAACCAGGACTCCAAAAACTACACTTCAAGCGACTTGTCCAGATACTCAAGCCAAACGGAGAAACTAAAGCATTTTTTGTTGATGACATACTTAACATCTACACTCCAAGGGAAATGAGGCTACTTGCTAAGGAATACTTTGATGAGGTCAAAATCTACGGCCACTTAAAAAGAAGAGTTGATCCAAATGACAGAAGATACTGGCTTGTTGGAGTAAAGTAAACTTTTTAAACTCTAAACCCTCTTTATTTTTGGTGGTGCATATCGTCAATCGGAAGGAAAACATTTATTGATCTCCTTATGAAATTCCCGTTTTTCTGGTTAGTGAACTTTTTGCCGGCACCATCAGGAGGATTAACCTTTTTAAGGCACGCTTTTGATAGGTTAAACATCTTCAAAAGAGGTGAGAAAAATGCTCCCAAAGACCTATGACCCAAATGAGATAGAGCCTAAATGGCAAAAGTTCTGGCTTGAGGAAAAAATCTACAAATACGAACTCGATGAAAAGAGACCTGCCTATTCTATAGACACCCCACCTCCATTCACGAGCGGAACTCTGCATTTAGGGCACGTGCTTAGTCATACGTGGATAGACATAGTAGCTAGATACAAGAGAATGAGAGGTTATAATGTGCTCTTCCCGCAGGGTTTTGACAACCATGGCCTTCCGACGGAGCTTAAAGTGGAGAAAGAGTTTGGAATAAGTAAAGATCAGCCAGAGGAGTTCCTTAAGAAATGTGTGGAATGGACTCTACAGGCTATCGAAGCAATGAGGAACCAGTTTATCAGAATAGGGTATTCTGCAGACTGGGAGTTGGAATATCACACAATGGATGATGAATACAAGGCCCTCGTTCAAAAATCTCTCCTTGAGTTCTATAGGAAGGGCCTGCTATATCAAGACACACACCCAGTTTACTGGTGCCCAAGGTGTAGGACTAGCTTGGCAAAAGCAGAGGTGGGATACGTTGAGGAGGATGGCTATCTCTACTATATCAAGCTCCCGATAGCTGGAGAAGATGATTATATCCCAATAGCCACTACAAGACCGGAACTCATGCCCGCATGTGTAGCAGTCTTTGTACACCCGGAGGATGAGCGCTATAAGGATAAAGTAGGTAAGAAGGTAAAGCTCCCGATATTTGAGAGAGAAGTTCCCATACTGGCAGATGAAGATGTAGATCCAAACTTTGGTACCGGAGCGGTGTATAACTGTACCTATGGGGACGAGCAGGACGTTGTCTGGCAGAAGCGCTATAATCTACCAGTGATTATAGCTATAGATGAAAACGGCAGAATGAATGAAAATGCCGGCAAATATAAGGGGCTAACGGCTGAAGAAGCAAGAGAAGCAATAACAAAAGACCTTGAAAAGATGGGACTTCTATATGACAAAAAGAAAGTCCACCATCGTGTGCTCCGGCATACGGAAAGAAGTTCATGTATGGCGCCTATTGAGCTGTTACCAAAGAAGCAGTGGTTTATAAAGGTGAAAGACCTCACGGACGAGATAGTTAAAGTGGCAAAGCAGATTAATTGGTACCCAGAGGACATGTTCCTGAGACTCAAAGACTGGGCGGAGAGCATGGATTGGGATTGGGTAATAAGTAGACAAAGAGTATTTGGAACTCCACTCCCATTCTGGGTTTGTAAGGACTGTGGTGAGATAATCCCCGCAAGAGAAGAAGACCTTCCAGTTGATCCAAGGTTCAATGGAGCACCTGTAGACAAATGTCCCAACTGTGGAAGTACTAATTTAGAAGGTGTAAAAGACGTCCTTGACTGTTGGATAGACTCCTCTATAACTCCATTGGTGATAAGCAAATGGCAAAAAGATGAGGAATGGTTCAAGCACAACTTCCCCACATCCCTAAGGCCACAGGGGACAGATATCATAAGAACCTGGGCGTTCTACACAATCTTCAGGACTTACATCCTAACTGGACAAAAGCCATGGGAGGATATTCTTATAAACGGTATGGTGGCCGGTCCAGACGGAAGAAAGATGAGCAAGAGCTATGGAAACGTAGTCTCCCCAGAGGAAGTTATTCCAAAGTATGGAGCAGATGCATTAAGACTCTGGACAGCGTTAGCACCACCAGGAGAGGATCACCCCTTCAAGTGGGAGATTGTTGACTACAACTACCGCTTCCTTCAGAAGCTGTGGAATATCTTCCGCTTTGCCGAGAGGCACATAAAGGGGTTTGACTATGAGAGGCACAAAGACGTCGAGTTAGAACCCCTCGACAGATGGATACTCTCAAGGCTCCACAAAGTGATAAAGTTTGCAACAGAAGAACTCGAAAAATACCGCTTCAACCTACTCACGAGAGAGCTCATGACCTTTGTATGGCATGAAGTTGCAGATGACTACATAGAGATGATAAAGCACCGCTTATATGGGAAAGATGAAGAGAGTAAGCTTAAGGCTAAGGTGGCTCTCTACGAGCTTCTCTACAACATAATCTTGCTCCTCGCACCGCTTGCCCCTCATATAACGGAAGAGCTCTATCAAGAGATGTTTAAAGATAATGTTGGGGTTAAAAGCGTGCATCTTCTAGCGTGGCCAGAATACAGGGAAGACAGAATAGACGAAGAAGCAGAGAAGCTTGGAAAGTTTGCCAGTGAGATAATTGGGGCAATGAGAAGATACAAGAACTCTCATGGGTTAGCTTTGAACGCCAAACTAAAACACGTGGCAGTTTACGCAACGGACAGCTATGAGATGTTAAAAGCCCTTGAAAGGGACATTGCTGGAACAATGAACATCGAAAAGCTTGAAATAATCAAAGGTGAACCCGAACTCGAGGAAAAGATTACTGAAATCAAACCAAACTTCAAGACCGTTGGGCCGAGATACGGAAGGCTTGTGCCAAAGATAACGGCTTACCTAAAAGAAAATGCTGAAAGGGTTGCAAGAGCTCTCAAAGAGAACGAAAAGATTGAAGTTGAGATCGAAGGACAAAAAGTGGAGCTTGGCAAGGAGGACATTGTCATCAGAAAAGCAGTGTTCAGCGAAGGGGAGAAGGTAGAAACGGCGGTAGTGGGAGACGCTGTCATCCTCTTTTTCTGAAACTTTTTATTTATCACTGCATTCCTGACCTCTCCCTGTTCATGGGAGGCTTTCAAAAGAAATGTCAATCACTTAGCCAGACGCTATCATCTCCAAAGTAGTTCAGCTTAACAACAAAGAGCCTAAATGGCTCTTCCCCTTCGTTTACAACCCAGTGGATTGTTTTTGGCTTTACAAGATAAATATCACCGGGCTTGGCATTATACTCTTCTTTTCCAATGCCAAGTTTCGCATCACCGCTGATTATGTAAAAAAGCTCGTATTGCTTCTCATGATAATGCCTCGGCACTTTTTGCTTTGGCTTTATTTCAACTATCTGAGCATAACTCCCCTCTGGAAGCTCTCCTTCAAATAGAGGTGCCTTTCTGTATGTGCCCCTATCAATAAACTCTTCGATTTCTGCTCTCATTTCACTCCCCAGTGTTATATTCCAAAGTTATGTTTAAAAATCCTTCATTCAACCCTCACACATGATTATACTCGGAGTGCACGATGGACACGATGCAGGGGCAGTGCTATTCGTAGATAAAGATATCTACGCTGTAAATGAAGAGAGATTAAACCGAATAAAGAAGTATCGAGGATTTCCAGAGCTCAGCATAAAGAAAGTCTTGGAAATGGGGAGGATACATCCAGAAGATGTAGACATAATAGCAGTGGCTGGGCTTTTCAGGAAGAAATCTCGATTGTTGGAGCTGGAGAAGAACCTAAAGTCCATATTTGGCAAAGACTTCAAAAAGAAAGTTCTTTTTGTTGAGCACCACCTCTGTCATGCTGCTTCCGCTTATCTCACCTCAGGATGGAGAGAGGCCCTAGCATTGAGTATAGATGCAGCAGGTGATGGATTAAGCTCTTCTATCTACATCGGAAGAAACGGGGAGATGATAAGAATAGCCCAGAGCACCTATTTAGACTCTCTCGGAGATTTTTACGCTTCTGTTACTGAGCTCTTGGGTTTTAAACCAATGAGACATGAAGGGAAGGTCATGAGCTTAGCCGCTTATGGAAGGCCAGCGTATGATCTCTCAAACATCATCGAACTTAATGGAATGAGTTTTGAAAACAAGCTCAAGGTTGTTGGAATTGAAGCTACAAAAAAGCTGGCCGAGTTCTTTAATTATCCCTTTTCCAAGGCTAAAGAAATCGCCCAACAGATGAAAAAGGGTAATCTTGATGGAAAACTACAGAAAAAGGCAATTGAGATTGCGGCCTCAGCTCAAGCACATCTTGAAAAGCTTCTCGATGAGCTCGGGTTAAAACTTAGAAGTTACAACTTAAAACTTGCCTACGCTGGAGGAGTTGCACAAAACGTAAAGGCAAATGCCATCCTAAGGAAACATTTCCCGGACTTGTGGGTCTTTCCAGCTATGGATGATGCTGGCTTGGCTTTTGGTGCCGCGGCTTTTGTGAAGGCACAATTGGAAAGGCTAGATGGAAAGTGGAAGCCTTTTAAACTGAAGCACGTGTATTTGGGACCCTCTTATGACGAAAGCGAAATTGAGTCCCTCTTAGGAGCAGAGAACCTAAAATTTGAGTACCGCGAAGATATAGAGGAATTTGTAGCAGAAATGCTCTTAGAAGGAAAGCTCGTGGGCTTTTTCCAGGGGAGAATGGAATATGGACCTAGAGCACTCGGTAATCGATCCATCCTTGCGAATCCAAGGGATAAGGAAGTCGTGAAAAAACTTAACGTGGCGTTAAACAGGGACGCTTTCCAACCTTTTGCCCCTTCAATACTGGAGGAGAGAATCGAAGACTACCTCCACGATCCTTATCCGAATAAGTTCATGACAATGAGCTACAGAGCAACGAAAAAAATGATAAAAGAAGCCCCAGCAGTTGTGCACATTGACGGCACTACAAGGCCTCAGACTCTCCTTAGAGATGACAATCCGCGGTATTATGACATAATAAAACGTTTTGAGAGAGAAACCGGTGTTGGGGTGGTTCTAAACACGAGCTTTAATATGCATGGGGAGCCAATAGTTTGCTCTCCAGCAGATGCCATTAGAACTTTCAAGAAAGCTAAGCTTGATGCCCTCGTTTTGGAGAACTTTGTTGTGTATCAATGAGCTATTCTATTCATCATTGACAAATATTTCATGGAGGTAAAATTATAAATATCAAAGAGAAATCTTACTGGTGAAGCTCATGGCGCTGAGTGATAGGCTTGAAATGGTAAACCCTTCTGAAATAAGGAAGCTCTTTGACCTTGCTCAAGGGATTGAGGGTGTAATCTCACTGGGAATTGGGGAACCGGACTTTGACACACCAGAACATATAAAGGAATACGCTAAAGAAGCGCTGGACAAGGGGTTAACCCATTATGGCCCCAATGCCGGGATTAAGGAGCTCAGGGAAGCCGTTGCAGAAAAGCTCAAAAAGCATAACGGGATTGACGCAGATCCAAAAACCCAAATAATGATAACCGTTGGCACCAATCAGCAGATCCTAATGGGGCTTGCAACCTTCTTGAAAGACAATGAGGAAGTTCTCATTCCCTCTCCAATGTTCGTTAGCTATGCACCTGCGGTTGTTTTAGCTGGAGGAAAACCTGTTGAAGTGCCCACATATGAGGAAAACGAATTCAGGTTAACCG
>CAYNRW010000077.1:0-5613 GCA_964399725.1 uncultured Thermococci archaeon
ATGAGGATTACGATGAATTCTACATCTGCACTCAGTGTGGTCAAATCTATTGGCCTGGAAGGCAGTGGAGGGAAATGGTAAAAATCGATAGGAAGTTGAGAAACCTAAGGAAAAATAAGTAGCTCAGATGAGAGGGTGATAACAGGCGACAAAGTGTCCTTTGCTTATTTCTATAAGTTTCGGTTCCTTTGTTCTGCACTCTTCTGCCATAAGGGGGCATCTTGGGTGAAATCTGCATCCACTTGGAGGGTTAACTGCATTTGGAACCTCTCCAGTGATCTCTATTCTCTTTTTCTTTTCCCTTTTAACGATTGAAGGAACGGCTTGGATCAATGCCATTGTGTATGGGTGGACTGGATTCTTGAGAACCTCTTCTGTTGGTCCCACCTCTACGATTTTTCCTAGATACATAACGGCTATTCTATCCGCTATGAGCCTTGCAACTGCTATATCGTGTGTTATAAAGAGCATGCTTAGGTGGTACTCTTTCTTAAAGCTCTCGAGAAGCTCCAAGATAGACGCTCTCATCGAGACATCGATCATAGAGACCGCTTCATCTGCAACTACAAACTCTGGCTTCAATATCATTGCCCTAGCTATGACAACCCTCTGTCTTTGTCCGCCACTTAAATGATGGGGATACCTTTCGTAAAACTCTTCCTCGGGTGTTAAGCCCACTCTGCGGAGCATTTTTAGAGCCATTTCCCTAGCCTCTTCTTTTGTCGCGAGGTTGTGAATTAAAAGTGGATGGGCAATTGCATCCCCAATTTTCATTCTTGGACTCAGACTTGCATACGGGTCTTGAAAAACCATTTGCATTCTTCTTCTGTAAGGTCTTAATGCCTCGTAGTCAAGTTGAGTGATATCTACTCCATCAAATATTATTTTTCCGTCTGTAGGTTCAATGAGCCTTAAAATAACCCTGCCCGTAGTAGTTTTCCCACACCCGCTTTCTCCAATTAACGCGAGTGTTTCACCTTTTTTTACTTCAAAGCTTATTCCATCAACAGCCTTAACGTATTTTTGGGGTTCTTTCCGGAGAGTTTCCAGAATAGTTCTCTTGACTGGAAAGTATTTTTTGAGGTTTTCAACTTTGAGTATGGTTTCCATTTTTATCACCTATATAAGTGACAGCTCACAAAATGGCCTTTTTCAATTTCAATAGTCTCAGGCTCTATGGAATTGCAAACTCCCTTTAAACTGCCTTTCTCTCTAAACACAGGACATCTTGGGTGGAATCTGCATCCATTTGGAGGATTTCTGAGATCAGGAGGATAGCCAGGTATTGCTTTTATTTCCTTTCCACTCCATAAATCGGGGACACTGGCGAGGAGTGATTGGGTGTAGGGGTGAAGTGGATTTTCAAGAATCTGCTCTACTTTTCCAAACTCTACAAGTTTTCCTGCATACATGACAGCTATTTTATCGCTTCGCTCTGCCGCAAGGGAGATATCATGGGTCACAAAAAATATACTTGTGCCCTCTTCCTTGAGATTTTCAATAAGATCCATAATCGCATCTTGTACTATAACATCCAGTGCAGTTGTGGGCTCATCTGCTATAAGGAGCTTGGGATTGAAGGCCATGGCAATGGCTATGGCGACCCTCTGTCTCTGACCTCCGCTAAGTTGGTGAGGATAATAGGTAATTCTGTCTTCTGGAAGGTTTACTTTCTTAAGCAATTCCCTGGCCTTCTTGTAAGCTTCGTCTTTTTCTATCCCATGCTCTGTCATGACCTCTACTATTTGGTCGCCGATTTTTCTCAGGGGGTCTAAGCTCGTCATAGGATCCTGGAACACCATGCTGATTTCTTTTCCTCTTATCTCCCTTAGAGCATCGTTTGTTAATCCAAGTATGTTGTTTCCCTCAAAGATGATTTCTCCATTAACGATTTTACCTGGAGAAGGGACGAGGTTTAGGAGGGAATATGCTACTGTAGACTTCCCACTTCCACTTTCTCCTACAAAGCTTACCCATTCTTTTTTGTCTATTGCGAAAGACACATTTTCAACTGCTCTTACAATGCCTGCAAGAGTATAATAATAAATGCTTAGATTTTTTACTTCCAGCAGCATTTTGATCACCTACTCCCAAGAGAAATCCTTTCGCTCAAGGCTTCTCCAATTAAGGCAAAGGCCATTGCGAGCAGCATTATCATTATTCCTGGGAAGAATACAAGCCACCAGTAGCCATCTAAGAGAAATGGCTGGCCTACTCTCAGGTCGTATCCCCAATCTGGAGTTGGAGGTGTCACTGATAATCCTAAGAAGCTCAATCCTGCCTCTGTTAAAATAGCATCTGCAACGCTTAACGTGAAGACTACCAATACCGTAGGTGCTAGGTTAGGAAGTATGTACTTAAACATTATTTCCCTGTTCTTTGCTCCTAGAGCCTTGGCAGCCTCAACAAATAGTTGTCCTTTTAGGCTTAGTGTTTGTCCCCTAACCATTCTGAAGTATGTAGGAACGTATACAAATGATATTGCAATAGCAGTATTTACCGGACTTGGGCCTAGGACTACAGCAATGACTATTGCAAGTATAAGTGCCGGAAATGCGTAGATACTATCCATTACTACACTCAGTGCTCTGTCTATTTTCCCCCCATGATACCCAGAGATGAGACCTAGGGGGACGCCTATGCTCATAGAAAGCATAGTGGCTATGAAGACCACATAGAGAACTACCCGTGATCCCCAGACTATTCTTGAGAACACATCTTGACCTAATCTGTTCGTTCCCATCGGATGTTCCTTGCTCGGTGGTGCGAAACTATCTTCCGTGGTCTTGGTAGGATCATACGGGGCTATAAAAGGCGCAAAAATTGCCATTAAAATAACTATCAGCACTATTGCGAGTCCAAATAACAAAAGACCTCTTCCAGGTTTTTTATCAAAGATGAATCCTGTGATTTTTGTTATTAGTTCCATTTAACTCACCTCAGTATTTAACCCTCGGATCTAAGAGTGCATATATAATGTCCACTATCAGGCTAATAAGCCCCACAAAGAAGGCGAAGAACACTACTGCACCTTGAATAGCATTATAATCTCTGTAATCAATCCTATCTACTATGAAGGTTCCCATGCCTGGCCAGTTGAAGGTAGTTTCAGTTAGAACTGCACCGCCAAGTAAAATTGCGAATTGAAGCCCCATTAGAGTCACAACAGGAATAAATGCATTTTTCAAAGCATACCATGTAACCTTCCAATCTCTAACTCCCCTAGCGTGATAGGAGCGAATAAAGTCTTGGCTGAGGACATCAACCATATTGTTTCTAACAAGCCTGGTGTATGCTCCGCTAAGCACTATGCCTAATGTCGTTGCTGGAAGTATGAGATGTCTTATTGCGCTGGTAAATGCTTCCCAATTTCCTGTTAATATGCTGTCCAATACATAGAGCCCGGTTATTCTTTGCAATTCTATTCCAGGGTCTATTCTTCCAGAAGTTGGGAGTACATGAAAGTGTATACCAAAGACATACTGAAGCATCATTCCAAACCATGGAATGAAGAGGGTGTAAGCTATTATACTGTAGAGCCTCATTCCCGTATCAATTTTCGTACCCTTCTTTGTTGCAGCTACAGTTCCAGTTAAAAGTCCAATAAGAACGCTTACAGTGAATCCAAAAATTGTTAATTCTAAAGTGGCAGGAAATCTCAATTTTAAATATTCAACAACTGGCTTTCCCATAGGAAACGCTAAAGTGACTCCAAAATCTCCATGGAGCATCTTCCAAAGGTAATCAAAATATTGGACATACAGGGGCTTATCAAGCCCTGCCATCTCCATCAAATGCTGAAGCTGTTCAGGAGAAATGTTTTTGGTTCCAACAACAGCCAAAACAGGATTTCCAGGCAAAATTCTGAGGAATATAAAAACAATTGTATACAGGATCAAAATCGTCGGGATTATCATGAGACCTCTTATCACTATGTATTGACCAATTCCACGAGTCATTTGACCACCACCTTGATTTATTGCAGTATTCAAAAATACAAAAAAGAGGAGAATAAAGAAAGTCAGCTCTTCTCCTTATAGATCGTGGAGTACTTGAATATCATATCTGGCCCTATTGTCACACCTTTGATGTTTGGACTGGTTACAACAAAGAGCTTTCCTTGTATCAACGGGATATAAGGAACATCTTCGGCGAGTATCTTTTGCACTTGTTCGTAGAGCTTTGTTCTCTCATTTTGGTCTGTGAGTGACTGAGCTTTTGTCAACAACTCATCAACAGTTGGGTTTGCATATCCCGTTCCAGCCCAGCTGTTTGCGGTGCTCTTTAAGAATGGGGTTGTGTAATCGTCCGGATCCAGGTAGTCTGGATACCATCCAAGTAGATATGCTTGCATTTGTCCTTTTCTTGCATAATCGACGTATGTTCCCCACTCGGCACTCTTAATCTCTACTTTTATTACTCCAGTCCTCTCCCACTGTTCCTTAAGCACTTGGGCAAGGTCTGCCTCAGTATCACCGTAGTGAGTTGGAGTGTACCAGAGCTGTATCATTAACGGATTATTTTCATCATAACCCGCCTCTTTGAGCAACTTCTTAGCGAGGTCAATGTTGCCGTCACTGTATTTCTCCTTGAAGACATCAACATGAGACCACATTCCATTTGGAATTAGGCTGTATAGCGGCTCAACAGTACCTTTGAAAACTTTGTTTGAAATTTCTTGTCTATCGATTGCTGCTGCGAGGGCTTGTCTTACTTTCACGTTATTTGTTGGCTCAGACTTTGTGTTGAGGCATACATATCTTATGAATCCTCCGGGTACCTCAATAACCGAATATTTACCCTCGCTCTTCAGGCTCTCAATGTCCGTTGGCCTTAGGGTTCTCCATGCAATGTCTATTTCACCGTTTTGTAGTGCCAGTCTCATGGTTGAAGCATCTCTATAGAACTTGATTATTATTCTCTTAGTCTTGGGAGGTTCTCCGTAGTAGTTTGGATTAGCTTCGAGAACAAGTTCTTCATCTCTCACCCACTTAACTATTTTGTATGGTCCAGCCCCACCTGCAGTTTGGTCACTCTGGATTTCGTTTGGAGAATAGCTTGGATGAACTGGGAAGTACGGAGGTGTCGTTAGAAGTGCCAAGAAGTAAGAAGTTGGCTGTTTTAGGTAAAATACGACTGTATAATCATCTTTTGCCTCAACCTTTTCAACAAAGTCAGTGACAAGCCATGAAGGATCTCCCTGTATTGTCATTACTCTCTCAATACTCCTTACTACGTCTTGAGCTTTTAGAGGTGTCCCATCTGCAAATTTTAGGTCTTTTCTAAGATGAAATGTCCAAACTGTTGAATCTTCATTTACTTCCCAGCTTTCAGCAAGAGCGGGTTCTATCTCAAGAGTTCCGGGCTTGTACTTAACAAGCCCCTCCATTATGTTGTTAAGGACCTCCCACGTGTAGAAATCATATGCATTTGCAGGGTCTAAGTCTGTGACTTTATCTGTTACTCCTATTACTATTTGCTCTGCATATTGAGCTCCTGTTTGGGTTGTGGTTTTCTCCCCCCCTATACATCCACTTGCCACCACACTAAAAACAAAAATGGCCAACAACGCTAGAGACAATACTTTATTCTTCATAGAGATTCACCAAAGTG
>CAYNRW010000078.1:0-5550 GCA_964399725.1 uncultured Thermococci archaeon
ATGGATAATTTTAACGTTACTTCTGCTTCAATTACTGCTGCAATGAATATTAAGACTATCGAGATTCCAACTAGCTTGAAGAATTCTTTGGCGTCTTCTTCAGTGAGTATTTCTTCCTTTTTACCCAAGGCAAATCTTAACAATTCGTAAGGAATCTTAAAGCCAGCGGCTCCAGCGATGATTAAAGCCGGAATTTCAAAAATGCCATGGGGGAAAATGAGGAGAAAGAATGTCCCAACATCGTTTGAAGCCAATGCTTCGTAGAATAGTGCTCCTAAATTCATGCCATTAAAAATGAGGTTTAAGAAAGTTAGACCACTAAAGGTTAGGGCGCCGCCAAAAGAAAGGAGGAGAGATGCCTTGAGATTGTTCTCGAAGATATAGGAAAAACTCAGTTTTTCTTTACCAAACTCTCTTTCTAACAATGGAGTAATATTGACATTTCCAAGAATTTTGTAACGGGTTGGGAGTGAAATTCCGAGAAGAAACCCAATAAAAAATAGTAGAAACGAAAGGAAAATAAGTCTGTTGATCTTTTTCCTCAATTTTGAACCTCCTTTGCCATTGGCAAGAGGAATTCTACAGCAAATCCAAGTTCTGCGTATATTATTGTAAAGACTAACACTGCTCCAAGGAAGTCTGTTGCTGATTTAATGGGGAGGAGATCGAAAAAGACTATTCCTGGAAGCGTCCCAAGAGCAAGTATGAACCCAACCATAAGCAAGCCGATGCCCTTTTTAAGATACTCCCTCATATAACCCCCCTCACGCCCATACTGCAAGACCAACATAGGGGATTGCTTTCGCGGCGGTTTTTAAACCAAACTTTAAAGCAAATCTTGCAGCTACTGCGGCACTTCCTAATGTTGCGGTACCCACTTTTACTCCGCCTATAGCTTGTTGCCAATCTCCTGTTTTGTGCCATTTATAAATCCCATATGCGATATCAAATTTTCCTTCTTCCACCGCTTCTCCAATCACAACACCCAAAGCCATTAACACCAGACCCATACCAAGAGCTTTCCTCCACATTGGTTACCACCAATAATTATAATTCAAGAACTATCATAAAAAGTTTTCCTCTAAAAGGTTGATTACTACTGATGGGATATCAATTTGAGATTAACTATGTGACGAGTAGTAGGATAATAAAACAAAGAACTGTCAAAACACTTAAAGTAGAGACTCTCACAAAGGAACCTTTCAACAAATTGAGCGACAACTTTAAAAACCAACCTTAAAAGCTAAAAGCAGAAACCAACTTTTGGGTTAGGTTTATAACTAAATCTTCTGAAAACCAAAGAGGTGATTGAGATGAATCCATTCCATGATTTAGAGCCCGGACCGGAAGTGCCGGAAGTCGTTTACGCCCTAATAGAGATTCCAAAGGGAAGCAGAAACAAGTATGAGCTGGACAAAAAGAGTGGCCTTATAAAGCTCGATAGAGTCCTTTACAGCCCGTTTTACTACCCCGTTGACTATGGAATCATCCCACAAACATGGTATGACGATGACGATCCCTTCGACATCATGGTCATCATGAGAGAGCCGACTTATCCGGGAGTGCTCATTGAAGCAAGGCCAATAGGTCTCTTCAAGATGATAGACAGCGGCGATAAAGACTACAAAGTATTAGCTGTTCCGGTAGAGGATCCCTACTTCAACGACTGGAAGGACATAAGCGACGTTCCAAAAGCCTTCCTTGATGAGATTGCACACTTCTTCCAGAGGTACAAGGAACTTCAAGGAAAGGAAATCATTGTTGAAGGATGGGAAAATGCAGAGAGGGCAAAGCAGGAGATACTTAGGGCAGTAGAACTTTACAAGGAGAAGTTCAAGAAGTGACTCTCCTTTTTTAAAATTTTGGAGGTAAGAGGATGTACAAGCTTATTCGAGTCAAAGACATTGTGAGAATCCCTCCGAGAATGTTTACAATGGATCCAAAAGAGGCCGCTAAGATAGTTCTGAGAGAGGCTTATGAGGGAATTTATGATAAAGATGAAGGCGTTGTTTTGGCAATTCTTGATGTTCATGAGATTAGTGAAGGAGTAATAATTCATGGAGACGGAGCCACTTATCATGAGGCAGTCTTTGATGTCCTCGTTTGGAAGCCCGAGATGCATGAGGTTGTCGAGGGAGAGGTTATCGACGTAGTTCCCTATGGTGCTTTCATAAGAATCGGCCCCATGGATGGTCTGGTTCACATCTCCCAGCTTATGGATGATTACGTTGTCTTTGACGAGAAAAATGCACAATTCGTTGGAAAAGAAAAGGGTTATATCTTAAAGCTTGGTGAGGCTGTAAGAGCGAGAATAATAGCCGTCAGTGAAAAGAGCAAAATAATCAGAGAGAACAAGATAGGTCTTACCATGAGACAGCCCGGATTGGGTAAGTTCGACTGGATACAAAAAGAAAAAAGAAAAGCCCAGAGTGGTGAGTGAGAATGACTGAAAAAGCCTGCAGACACTGCCATTACATAACTAACGAAGACCGATGCCCTGTTTGTGGGAGTAGGGACTTAAGCGATGAGTGGTTTGACCTTGTTATAATCCTTGATCCCGAAAATTCCAAAATAGCCCAGAAACTTGGAGTAAAGGTTCCGGGGAAATACGCCATAAGGGTCAGGTAGAATGTCTCGGAACTTTTACTTTAAACTCACAGAAACCCTCAGAAAGGAGCTTAAAAATCCCATAGGTAGGTTAGTCAAGGGAGAAATGCCGCGGCCCTATTTAATCTCTCGCAAAGAGCTTGAAAATGCACCCTGTTTGATTACAGTTGGGGATGTCGTTACTGAAAACGTCCTCAGGCTTGGTATAAGGCCTTCCATTGCAATCTACGATCACAAAACCAAGAGAAAGGAATACGAGCCGGACATAGAACTTGGAGCTGTCGTCTTGACCACAAAGAATCCGGCTGGGACAATAACGAAAGCTTTATTAAATGCTATCAAAAAGTCCTTTGAACTTGCCAAAAGGGGAAGAAGAGTTTACATAAAGGTAAATGGTGAGGAGGATTTAGCCGCCATCCCGGCCGTCCTCTATGCTCCTGAAGGGGCTTTGGTAGTTTATGGACAGCCGGATGAGGGGATAGTGCTTATAAAGGTCACACCCGAATGTAAGCGCAGATGTGCTCAACTGCTTAGAAAGATGGAGGTGGTTTACAATGGAGATTAGGGTTATCGAGACTAAAGAAAACAAGCTCCTCGGAAGAAAGGAAATATACTTTGAGGTTATCCACGAAGGTGAGCCAACTCCTTCAAGGAGGGACGTTAAAGGAAAGCTCGTTGCAATGCTTGACCTAAACCCCGAGACGACGGTTATTCAGTACATAAGGAGCTACTTTGGAAGCAGGGTTAGTAAGGGTTATGCCAAGGCTTATGAGAGCAAGGAGAGAATGCTCTACATTGAACCGGAATACATCTTAAGGAGAGATGGGATAATAGGAGAAGGCGAAGGGGAGTGATGTAAATGGCCAAGAAACCCTCACAAAAATGGAAACTTTACGAAGTCAAGGATGGAAAGATCGTCAGAAAGAACAGGTTCTGCCCAAGATGTGGTCCTGGAGTTTTCATGGCGAACCACAAGGACAGATGGACTTGCGGTAGGTGTGGCTATACCGAGTGGAAGAAGTGAACTCTTTTCTTTTTCGGTGTTTTTATGATTTATCGCGGCCTTAAAATCAAGCTTCACCCCCAGGTTTATGAACCCGCTGAGGACACTTTTTTGTTAGCTAGGAATTTGAAGATTAAGGAAGGGGACATTGCGCTTGATATGGGAACTGGAACGGGGATAATTGCTCTCTTAATGGCTAGAAAAGCAAGATTTGTTCTTGGTGTAGATGTTAACCCCATTGCTGTTGAGCTTGCAAAGGAAAATGCAAAGTTAAACGGAATAACAAACGTGGATTTCTTGCTCAGCGATCTCTTCCAGAACGTTGAAGGAAAGTTTGACATAATAACCTTTAATGCCCCATATCTCCCGGGCAAGCCAGAGAAGCCGATAGATCTTGCTTTGGTTGGGGGAGAGAATGGAAGAGAAGTTTTAGATAGATTCCTTGAGGACTTTCCCAATTACCTCAAGAAAGACGGGGTTGTCCAGATAGTGCAATCCTCAATAACCGGCATAGAAGAAACTATAAAAAAGCTCGAATCTAAGGGGTTCAGCGCAGAGGTAACGGCTAAGGAAAGATATTTCTTTGAAGAGATCGTTGTGATCAGTGCTAAGCGAGCCTGATCCTCGGAACCTCTTGGATAAACCTAACTTTGGGTCTTGATTCCACTTTATCATCTTCTTCAAAGAACTCCCTTTCAAAAGTCCTCTCACGTGTTTTGATTGTGATCACTGGTTTTAGTTCGTGCATGGGAGTTTGGTAGACATGGTAGTATTTAAGTCTTTCGCCGAAATATTTTTCGACAGTGAAATATGCAAGCATTGCAAAAATTTTTAAAACCTTCTTTTGAAGCAGAATTAGGTGAGACTAATGGATGTAAAACCAAACATGCCTGAGGAGATTGCAAATCTTTTTAGGAAGCAGCATTACGCTCTCATAGGTCATCACAGCTCAGTTAAACTTTGTCATTGGTTAAAGGAAAGTATAAAGCACGATCGCTTTTGCTACAAGCAGAAATTTTATGGAATCCAATCCCATCGCTGTCTGCAGATGACTCCGGCAACTGCATGGTGTACTCATAACTGCATCTTCTGTTGGCGTCCAATGGAGGGATTTCTGGGAGTTGAACTTCCAAAGCCATGGGATGATCCAAGTTTTATAGTTGAGAAAAGCATAGAGGCTCAGAGAAAACTTTTAAGTGGCTATTGGGGAATCAAAGACCAGATAAACGTTAAAAAGCTTGAAGAGGCTATGTATCCCAAGCACGCGGCAATAAGTCTCTCCGGGGAGCCCATGCTTTACCCAATGATAGGTGACCTTGTCGAGGAGTTCCACAAGAGAGGATTCACGACGTTTATAGTTACCAACGGTACGGAAGTAGAAACTTTGGAGAAGATGATAGCAGAGAATAAGCTCCCTACACAGCTCTACGTTTCTTTAACGGCTCCAGATGAAGAGACCTATCAGAGAGTAAACGTGCCCATGATTCCGGATGGGTGGGAAAGAATAAACAGAACCCTCGAGCTCATGAGGGAGTTGCCAGCGAGGACGGTCATAAGGCTTACGCTTGTTAAGGGCGAAAACATGCACAATCCTGAAGGCTATGCGAAGCTTATAATGAAGGCAATGCCCATGTTCGTTGAGGCTAAGGCTTACATGTTTGTGGGCTTTTCAAGAAACAGGTTGACAATTAATAACATGCCGAGCCATGAGGACATAAAGGCCTTTGCTGAGGAGCTCGTCAAATATCTCCCTGGATATCACATAGAAGACGAATATCCTCCAAGTAGAGTGGTTTTGATAATGAGGGATGACATCAGCAAAGAGGATCGGTTTATAAAACACTAGCTCTTCTTCCGCAACCTTTATTTGTTTTGAGTGAGTAATACCCAATTAGGTAATTAATAAAAGCTAGTTTAGAGGTGCCAAGAATGAGGAGGAT
>CAYNRW010000079.1:0-5483 GCA_964399725.1 uncultured Thermococci archaeon
GTTAGGTCAGCTTCATTATCACTTACGAGTATTACAAGAGTAAGGTCACTTTCTTCAGTTGCGGTAGTGGGGGGTACTATGCCTAGCAAAAGGAGAATTCCAAACAGCCCAATAAATACTTTTTTCGCTACCATGCTATATCACCTCACTTATTATTAAGGAAAAACTTCTATTTAAGCTTTTTTCATGAAATCGTTTTGTTTAGTTTTTGTTTGTTTAAAAATAATCCATTTTAAAGGAGTTTAAGTACCTCATCGTTAAATACCGTTTTTAAGTGTTTACGAATGTTTAAATAGGGCTATAAGACTCCTTTATGAAAATTCTACACTTAATCTTTTAGTTTAGGCAATAAAACAATATTAGGAGTAAAAACTTGTTGAGTAAAAGCAAACTTTAAATCATTCAGTGAAGAAAGGATGGTGGTGGTTGGAATGAAAATAAAGTATAAACCTGAGGAATTGACGAGACTTCCTAGAAGCGTGGAATTCAGAGATGGGAAAGTTCATATAATCGATCAGCTTCTGCTTCCGAGAGAGTTTAAAGTGATAGCGTTAAACACCGTTGAGGAAGTTGCTAGAGCCATAAAAACCCTTCAAGTTCGTGGGGCTCCAGCAATAGGAGCGACTGCTGCATATGGGTTGGCTTTACTTGCAGAGAAAAGCAAAGCAAAAAACAAGGAAGAATTCTTTGATGAGTTCTATAAAGCGTATGAGATTCTTAAAAACACCCGCCCAACGGCGGTAAATCTATTCTGGGCGCTCAATAGAATTAAAAACCTCGTGGAGGAGCACAGGGAGGAAAGCCTTGGTGAAATAAAAAGATTGATTACTGAAGAGGCCCATAAAATAGCGGATGAAGACGTTGAGGCAAACCTCAGGATGGGTCACTATGCAGCAGAAATTCTCCCGGAGGGGAACGTTTTAACTCACTGCAATGCTGGAAGCTTGGCTACGGTTCACCTAGGCACAGTAGGAGCGGCATTGAGGGTAATGCACAAAGAGGGTAAGCTCAAGCTTTTATGGGTTGATGAGACCAGACCGGTTCTTCAAGGGGCTAGGCTTTCTGCTTGGGAGTACCACTATGACGGAATCCCCTTAAAGCTGATAAGCGATAACATGGCGGGCTTTGTGATGCAGCAGGGAAAAGTGGATGCAATAATAGTAGGGGCTGACAGGATAGTTGCTAATGGAGATTTTGCAAACAAGATAGGCACTTATTCATTAGCTGTGCTTGCAAAAGAGCATAAGATACCTTTCTTCACCATAGCCCCTCTTTCAACAATTGATATGAACCTCAAGAGCGGCAAAGAAATTCCAATTGAGGAAAGACCCAAAGAAGAAGTCTTAACCTGTGGCGGATGCAGAATAGCACCCGATGTGGACGTCTACAATCCCGCCTTCGATGTAACACCCCATAAATACCTGACGGCAATAATTACAGACAGAGGAGTCGTTTATCCTCCTTTTGAGAAGAACTTGAAGAAGCTCTTTGAATGAGCTTAGGGTTTAAATATTCTCAATCAATTTATTTTTGGTGGTGGAAATGAGGTTTTTCAGCTTAAAAACTAGAATAGCAAGTGGAGAAGGGAGCCTTAAGTATGTCCAGAGCATTGCTAGAAATTATGAGAAGGTCTTGGTGCTATCAAGTAAATCAATGCGTATTCATGGATTTTTAAACGAGGTTATGGACTATGCAGAGGAAGCCGGGGCGGAAGTTGATGCCATAACGGGCTTACCGGCAGAACCAAGTTATGAGGACGTTGAAGAACTGATGCCGAGAGTTAAAGAATTTTCTCCAGATTTGCTCATAGCCCTTGGGGGAGGAAGCGTAATAGACATCACAAAGGCAATAAAAGTGTTTTATGACGATCCAGAGCTAAGCTTTGAGGAAATCGCGTTTCTTGACAGATTTACAAAGCCTCTCAAAGTAATTCCCAAGCTTAAGACTCCCTTAGTGGCGATACCTTCAACAAGCGGTGCTGGAAGCGAGGTTTCTGCGGCAAGCGTTCTTAAGAAAGATGGGGTAAAATACAACCTTGTGTCATATGAAATTGCTCCCGAATACGCTATTTTGGATCCAAGGCTGCCTAGAACAATGCCAAGAGAGGTTGCAAGGAACAGCGGTCTTGATGTTTTAGTTCATGGGATTGAGGCTTATACAACAAATGCATCCACTCCGTTTAGTGATGCAATGGCAATAAAAGCTGTGAAAACAGTCTTTAAGTGGCTTCCTTTATCGGTTAATGGGGACGAAACTGCAAGAGAGCAAATTCATTACGCGGCAACAATGGCGGGAATAGCCTTCTTGAATGCCCGTCTCGGAATATGTCATAGTTTAAGTCACAAAGCGGCTTGGATTGCTCCTCATGGGCTGCTCAATGCCATTTTCCTTCCATATGTGGTTGAGTTCAACATGAAAAGCGACTATGCAAGAAGGAAATACAAGGAGATAGCAAGGGAAATAGGGTTCAACACCCCTGAGGAGCTTGTTGAAGTTATCAAGGAGTTTAACGAAATGCTTGGTGTGCCCAAGCTCAGTGAGCTCGTTGATGAGGAAGTCTTCATGGCAAGGCTCGATGAGATGGCAAAGAAAGCCCATGCAGATCCTTTGGTTAACTTTAACCCCGTAGAGCCCAGTGTTGAGGAGATAAAGGAGCTTTATAAGAAAGCCTACTATGCCGAGTGATTTTTAAACCTTCTTTCGCTCTTTTTATCATGCATCCCCTTTTAAAGAGAGCTATAGAGGAAAAGTTTGAGGGTCTTAATGAGCTTCAGATTAGGGCTTTTGAAGAGGTTAGCGCCGGAAAGAGCGTTTTAATCGTAGCTCCCACTGGAAGCGGAAAAACTGAAGCCGCTGTGCTTCCTGTTTTTAACGCAATTTTGGAAGAAAAGTTAGATCCAATCTCCGCCATCTATATTGCTCCTTTAAAGGCCCTTAACAGAGACTTGTTGGACAGGTTGCTATGGTGGGGAGAAAGGCTTGGAGTTAATGTGGAGGTCAGACATGGGGACACTTCATCTTACAGAAAAGCCCAACAAGTAAAAAAACCTCCCCACATGCTTATCATAACCCCTGAGACTCTTGGGGTAATTCTCACGATGAGATCTTTTCGAAAAGCCCTCAAAAACGTCAGGTTCGTGGTAGTGGATGAGATAGTGGAACTTGTTGACAACAAGAGGGGGGCACAGCTTAGCCTTGCCCTTGAGAGACTTGCCGAATTTACCGATTTTCAGCGAATTGGACTCTCTGCAACCGTTGGAAATGAAGAGGAAATCAAGGCTTGGCTTAAGGCCGATGTGGTTGTGAAACCGCCTATTGAAAAAAGTTATAAAATCAAAGTTCTCTTCCCACAGCCTGATGAAAAGAACCGTGAACTCGCGAGAAATCTAAACCTTTCCCTTGACGTTGCCACCAGATTAAGGGTTCTCTGGGAGATAATAGAAAAGCACAAAAGAGCCCTAATATTCACAAATACGAGACAGTTTGCTGAAATTCTTGCCCATCGTTTAAAAGCGTGGGGTAAGCCTGTGGAAGTTCACCACGGCAGTCTTTCACGGGAAGCAAGGATAAGTGCCGAGAGGGCCTTAAAAGAGGGCAAGATAAAAGCCCTTGTGTGCACATCTTCCATGGAGTTGGGGATTGATATTGGAGAGATAGACGTTGTTGTGCAATATATGAGCCCAAGGCAGGTTAACAGGCTCATTCAGAGGGTAGGCCGAGCAAGACATAGGACTGGAGAAGTTAGTAAAGGATATATAATTGCTACAAACATAGAAGATTACCTTGAAAGCTTGGTAATAGCTCAAAGAACTCTTGAAGGTAAGCTTGAAGCTGTAAAGCCATATGAAAACGCTCTAGATGTTCTTGGACATTTTATTGTTGGCCTCTTAATAGAACACAGGAGGCTACCAAAAGAAGTCCCTTTTGAGATCGCCAGAAGAGCTTATCCTTACAGAAAGCTAAAGTGGGAGGAATACGGCGAGGTTTTAAACATGCTTAGTGAAGCACGTTTAATTGGCTATGATGAAGAAAGTGACCTCCTTTATCTCAGGAGAGGGGCTTATCAGTATTATTATGAAAATCTCTCCACAATTCCAGACGAAATCAGTTACAGGGTTTTTGACATAAAGAGTGGAAAGGTAATTGGGCGTTTAGATGAGAGCTTCGTAATGGATCTTGAGGAGGGTGTGGAATTTATAATGCACGGAAGAAGCTGGATTTTGCTGGGAATTGATGAAGAATCAAGACTACTCAAGGTGAGGGAGAGCAAGAGTTTAGAAAGTGCCGTGCCGAGTTGGGAAGGAGAAATGGTCCCAGTTCCCTTTGAAGTGGCTCAAGACGCTGGAAGACTCAAAAGGGAGCTTCTTTTTGATTTTAACTCTGCTAAAGGCCTCATATCTAAAGTTGATTTCGACGACAGGGAACTCGAGTTGGCTGTTTCAACCTTAAAAAAACAGGAACCTTTGGGCACCGACAGAGACCTTGGAATCGAATCCCTGCCAAGGGCTTTAATTCTCCATGCCGATTTTGGGAACAAAACGAATGAGGCAATTGGGAGGTTCCTTCTGGCGTTTTTGGCTGCAAAATATGGAAAAGTTTTCTCTATGAGAGCTCAGGCTCATGCAATAGTGGTTAGGTCTCCCTTCCAGCTCAACCCTAGTGAGGTTAAAGGGTATCTCCTCCAAGATGCCAGGGCATTGCCCTTTGTTCTCTCTAGGGCAATGAGGGAGAGCCATGCTTATAGATGGAGGATGCTTAACGTGGCAAAAAGAATAGGAGCTTTGAGGAGAGAGGCAAGGATAAGAAAAGTAGAGAAGCTTTTTGAAGGCACGGTAATTGAGAAAGAAACTATAAACGAACTTTTTCACGACAAACTCGACGTGAAAAGAGCTGAAGAAGTTTTAAAGGCAATTAAGGATGGAAAAATCCGAATAAAGGGAGTCCTAAGAAAAGAGCCTTCGCCTCTCGGTGTCCTTAACCTGAGTGTCGGCGGTGAGTTTTTAGTTGGTGGAGAGCTTGAGAGAGATGAGATATTAATGCTGTTTAAAGAGAGGCTTCTCAACACGGAAGTTTATTTAGTCTGCACCAACTGCGGATGGAAGAGCACTACTAGAGTTTCACGCTTAAAGAACCGTCTGAGTTACCTTCAATGTCCTAAATGTTCCTCCAAGATGATTGCTGTTGCACATCCGATAGACGCTGAGCTGTTTATTTCCGCATTGAAGAAGCTTAAGAGAGGAGAGAGTCTTGAAAAAGAAGAGGAAAGTGCCTATAGAAGGCTGATAAAGGCAAGTGATCTAATCAAGGCTTATGGTTTTGATGCCCTTCTGGCGCTGGCGAGCTATGGTGTCGGTGCAGATACCGCTGCTAGGCTTTTAAGTCAATACCAGGGAGAAGCCCTTCTTGTGGCACTACTTGAGGCTGAAAAGAGGTATATAAGAACGAGGAAGTTCTGGAAAGATTGACTTTTCTTTTTTCAAGCC
>CAYNRW010000080.1:0-5482 GCA_964399725.1 uncultured Thermococci archaeon
TATTACGGTTATATGGGGTATCCCAAGGCAAGGTGGTACTCAAAAGAATGTGCTGAAAGCGTTACCGCGTGGGGAAGGCACTACATAGAAATGACTATAAGAGAAATAGAGGAGAAATTCGGCTTTAAGGTGCTCTATGCGGATACCGATGGGTTTTATGCCACAATACCGGGAGAAAAACCTGAAACAATCAAAAAGAAAGCCAAGGAATTCTTAAACTACATAAACTCTAAACTACCCGGTCTGCTCGAGCTTGAGTATGAGGGCTTTTACTTGAGAGGATTCTTCGTCACGAAGAAGCGTTATGCGGTTATAGATGAAGAAGGCAGGATAACGACAAGGGGTCTAGAAGTGGTAAGGAGGGATTGGAGTGAGATAGCCAAAGAAACTCAGGCAAAAGTCTTGGAAGCTATACTTAAAGAAGGAAGTGTTGAAAAAGCTGCAGAAATAGTTAGGGACGTTGTGGAGAAGATAGCGAAATACAGGGTTCCACTTGAAAAGCTCGTTATCCACGAGCAGATTACCAGAGATTTAAAGGACTACAAAGCCATTGGACCTCATGTGGCAATAGCAAAGAGGCTCGCCGCGAAGGGAATAAAAGTGAAACCGGGCACGATAATAAGCTATATCGTTCTCAAGGGAGGCGGAAAGATAAGTGACAGGGTAATTTTGCTTACGGAGTATGATCCAAGAAAACACAAGTACGATCCTAACTACTACATAGAAAACCAAGTTTTGCCAGCAGTGCTTAGGATACTTGAAGCCTTTGGGTACAGAAAAGAAGAGTTAAAATACCAAAGCTCAAAACAGACTGGACTGGATGCATGGCTTAGGAAGTAGCTTTGTTGCCTTTTAACCCGAGTTTCTCTGCAAGCCTCTCTATTTCCTTCTTGTATTCTGATATGTGGTTTTCGTTAACTATTAGGTAGTCTGCCAGGGCAATGACACTCCCGATCCCGAACTTTAGTTCTTTCCAATCTCTGGCCTCAAACTCACTCCATGTTTTTGGATCGTCGCTTCTTCCCCTTTTGCTCAATCGTTCAAACCTTTTTCTCGGGGAGGAGTGTACGGCTATTATGATTATCTTTTCCTCTGGAAATGCGTCCTTGAATGTCCGAATCTCATCTAAAGACCTCACTCCATCTATTATTACAGCTTTGTGCTTCTTTAAAAGTTCTTTTACTTTTGGGATTGTCAGCTTTGCCACTGCATTATCTCCAAGCTCCTGTCTTAACTGAATACTTACGCTGTTCATTCCTTCTGGAGTTCTTGGGACTCCTCTTTTATCTGCCTCTTCCCTCACAATATCTCCCATAGAAACATGAGGCACCCCATACTTTCCAAAAATCTTCACTATTTGACCCTTTCCAGAACCAGGCATTCCCACTACACAGATTATCATTGCCCACACCCATCTAAACCCACTTGATTTAAAAAGGTTGCTCATTTGAGAAACTCATCTAACGTTCCTCTTCTTGCTTTTTTCTTTTCTCTAACCTTTGGAAGTTCTACACCAAAGTGCTGGTATATCTTTTCCAGAATTCCAGCTCCAATCCCCTCTACCTTCAGAAGTTCACTGGGCTTTGCTTTTATGATGTCCTCTACACTCTTAAAGCCTGCATTGTAAAGGGCTCTTGCTCTCTTCCTCCCTATCATAGGGAGGCTTGTAAGTTCAAGTAGCTCCTCTCTTACACCATATTTAACTCTCAAGCGGAGCCGATTTAGGAAATCGAGAACTTCCCTCTTGGGACTGGAAAGCTTGTATAGTTCAATTAGGGAATACATGAGCCAATCCGCTAGTTCCAGTATTCTATAGAGATCGCCCGTGTCTATGTCGTAGGTTTCTAGGATCCTTACATCTGGCACCTCGTTGATCCAATCTAGGAGCATTTTTGCCGTTTTTACCTCCCCAAGAAACTTTTCAAATTTGTAATCCTCCCAGTAGGGAATGCTTTGGTAAAGATAGCCCTCCATTTCGTAGGCATAGTCAAGGATATCCTCCTGTTCTTTCCGTCTTATCCTTAGAGATGCCATGTCTGGAGTTGAGGCTAAGAGCTGGAAAATTCCCAGTGCATTTGGATTTTCTTCGAGCTTTTCAAAAGCATCTTTGAACTTTTTGGCCGTTAATGGGTCAAGATACAGCTGAGAGGTTCTTATCCCAAATGGAAGAGGGATAAACTGCTCGTTTAGATCAATGTCAATGAACTCATTTTCAAGCAGGAAGTAAACTATATCCTTGGCCTTTCCTTCAAGGGCTTCAAGGTTCTTCCTCTGGTGATAGTAGAACGTCTTTTCCAGAAATCCTACGAGCTCTTTGAAGTTTTTAACCCCAAAGTTGGTTATCAGGGCAAGAACCTGGCTTCTAAACGACGCTTCATTAGAGAGCATTGAAAAGAGTTTTTCTGGCTTGCCGAAGATGTACTTCTTCATTAAATCTTCTGGTTTTTCAGTTTTTGCTATTATTATCGCTTGACCTTCTTTATCGTATTTAGGTCTTCCAGCTCTGCCCATCATTTGTTGTATCTCCAAAACTGGGATGTCACTCCATCCGAAGTTAGAATAGCGCTTAGTATCCCGGATTATGACACGGTATGCTGGCAAGTTCACACCAGCGGAGTTGTGAACTACAAAGCCAACGCTATAGCTCTCTTCCTCTTCAACTTCAAGATTGTAAACCTCCCCAGAATATTCCTCTTCTTCTATTGAACGAATTTTTAGGAGGAGGTATCTGTTCCATATCTGATTTACGCTATACGTCTCATTATCTTTAGGCGGAGCTTTAAATCCAAGTTCCTCAAGGAGAGAGGAGCTACTATCAGCAATCGTGATGGTATAAATAGGGATTTCGGTTTTGCCAGTCCCATTTCTTCTAGGTGCAACATCAATAAAAGATACATAACCCAAAGAAGCGACTAATAGTTGAATTTGATAAGCTATGCTAGGAGAAGCTGTTCTTAGATAGTTTGTTCCCTTCTTGTTCTCTTTCCCTTCAATAAGCCCTCTTAATAGGCCTAATCTAACATCTCTACTTTCATTGAACAGCAAAACCTCAGGGATTCTTCTTTGGTGTGCTTCATCTCCTATGTTTTCCCTTAGCCATTTGGCAAAGTGCTTGCTGCAAAAGTTTATTGTTCTGCCGTTCCCTTCGTGATCCTCAACCGCTATCTTCGCATGTGGGAAGTAGCTTGGTATTGTTTTTAGCAGAAAGCCTGTTATCTCATTCATCTGCCTCTCTATTGTGAATGTTACCACTCCGTTCTTTGATGTGGAACCTTTTGCTATCCATAAACCTATTAACCGAGCAGTTTCAAAGTTCAATGGAAGGTATTTGGGAGATTTTTCCGTATTGTCCCTATAATCCTCCAGCGAGATTTTGTCAAGATTAATATAAGCTTCCGGAACTGGCTGAAGAAGCATATAGGAAACCTTCGGGTCTGTTTCGGATTCAAGATTCTCTTTCAATTCCTGGACTGTTAGCCACTCCGGCCCTTCAAATATAACTTGTTTTTCGTGTTTTATTTGCTTAACCACCCAAACCATGTGCTCTGGAGTGACCTTTACAGGAACAGTCCCGTAGGCTTTTATCACGAGAAGCTTACCTTTGTGATATCGTTTTAGCGGCTGAATTACCCTCCTAAAAGCTCCAGTATGAGTTAGAACCTCATCCCCATCCTTCAGTTCTGAAACCTTCTTCACACCATTCTTGGTTATCACATATGTATGCGGATGCATGCAAAGGGTTGGGGTGGCAGTAATTACCTTTATGAGTCCCTCTCTAAAGGCATCTTCCACAATGGAGCGCTCTTCTCTGCCTAAACCTGCATGGTGAAACGCAACTCCCTTTCTTAAGGCCTCTTTAAGTTTATCGTTGGTTGGAGTGCTCTCAAGTTCCTCTGCTATTTGGTTTAACCTCCTCTCTTCGGGCTTGCTCAAAAATCTTTGAACTTTTCCGCCTAGTAAGAGGGCCTCTCTTTCAGCACCTTTCCTAGTGTTGACAAAAACCAATGCTTGCTTATCTTTTTTTAAAGCATCAATGACCAGAGAATCCCATTGACTCGGGAATTTCTCAATTCCTCCATCTTCCCAGAAAAGCTGCCCATGGTAGAAGATCCCTCTCTTCAAGCTTACGGGACGCCATTCACTTACTATTAACTCTGCGCCTAACCATTCTGCAAGTTCTTCGGCATTTCCAATGGTTGCGCTTAATCCTAAAATTTGAGCTTTGTTCATCAGATGAGAAAGAATCATTTCCAATGTAGCCCCTCTATCATATGAGCCGAGAAGGTGAATCTCATCCGCAACTATAAGATTAACATCGCTTATCCATGGGGATTTGTGGCGAAGCAGGGAGTCAAATTTTTCTGATGTTGCTATGATAATATCATACTTCCCGAGCCATTCTTCTGCACTGTCGTAATCTCCAGTTGTTACCCCTATTCTAATTCCAACCTTTTCCCAGAATTTGAATTCTTTATATTTCTCCTCAGCAAGTGCTTTTAAGGGAACGAGGTATACTGCCTTTCCCCCCTCCCGAAGGATTTTGTTTATCATTACTATTTCCGCAACAAGGGTCTTCCCGGAGGCCGTTGGAATAGCGAGAACCAAGTTTCCCCCGTTGAGTACTTTAGTTCTCAATGCTTCTTCTTGAGGGGGATAAAGCTCCTCTATGCCCCTTTCTTTTATTAGTTTTATGATCCTTTCATCGACTCCCAGTGATTTAAGTTCCTCTACCTTCATGCTTATCACTTCAAATAAAAGAAAAGCGTTTATATAGCTTTTTGAACTACTAACTCCCATGAGGATTGAAGTGCCATATCTTGTCTTCGAGGTAAGGGGAAGGCGTTTTATGATAGATGCCTACTTTTCCAGAAAAGTTGAGAAGGTAGAACATGTCAGTGTCCTTATAAGAAAATTTGACGGCAATCTCCCAAAAGATGCAGAAAACCCGCTTCCAACGCTGATTAATGAGGAAACTATTGGGGAGTTCCTTACGACAACCTTTGAAAAAATATATGAGGTTTCAGGGAGAACGCTCGATGAGAGGCTCAGTCATATGCGAAAGTGGAATGTGCTTAGGATTCTTGGAATCCCTACCGGATTCCAGAGGCAGAAAGAGAAGGATGAAGTGCTTGCAAAAGAAAGTCGAGAGGCATTATTAGCACTGTCCCTTCTTCAGGAAGTTTTAGGAGTTAAAAAGCCGACTGAGCTTAGGGACATGAAATTACGACCGGTAGAATGGAGATATTATACAATAGAGCTTAAAGGGGATGAAATATACAACAAAAAAGGGAAAAAAGACCCCGTTTATACAGAGCTTTTAAAGCGAGATAGCGGCTTTAGGCAAACACTCTATGCTTTAGAGTACAGCCAGCAGGCCACGTAGTGATCTTGCTCCACTTTCACTAATGGTGGCTCTTCTTTCTTACAAATGTCCTTTGCATATGGGCATCTTGGGTGGAATCTGCAACCTGATGGTGGATTT
>CAYNRW010000081.1:0-5310 GCA_964399725.1 uncultured Thermococci archaeon
TTCCTTATGGTTGTGGGCACTAGAACAATTCCAGGTCCGCCTGCTTTTCTTACATTTTCAAAGATTAAAGGAATTTCCCAGTGGTTCTTCCAGTTGGTCTTGGGCGTCATCCCATCGTAGCTTAGGTAAAGGGTATTGACGCCGGCTTCTCTAATCTTCTTCACAAGCTCTGGCTCGAAGGCAAGCCTTATGCCGTCAGTGTTGAGCTGAACATGATCGTATCCCTCTTCCTTTGCAATCTTTATGATCTCTATGAGGTCATCTCTCAGCGTGGGTTCTCCCCCAGTAAACTGCACGGCATTGGCACCTATGGGTTCTTCCTTCTTCGCATTGCGGAGCATCATGCGTATCTGTTCGAGAGTTGGCTCGTAGATTGGCTGTCCCTCTTTGGCATAAAAGAAGCAGTTGCTCACGAGTATACCGTCAGCCACAACAAAGGAATGGCTCTCGTTCTCAACTTCAATGTCATAGACATATCCAGAGTACTCCTCCTCAGATATTTCTTCAACCGTGTCGATGTAGAAATCCGTAACCTTCTTAATCCTAGCCGGCTTTCTGTTGCCAAGTTCTCCCAGTTTTTCTCTGTGCCCTTCCCTTAGGTCAAGGAGTTCCACCAGCTTTACGATGTCAGTCCCGGCTATGTAAAGCTTGTATAGGTCATGATTTGCTCCCTTCATTTTCTCCTTAGGAACCTTATGAACCCTGGCAAAGATGCCAAGGGATGCCAACAAATACAGAATGTCCCTTATTAGCCCCTTCGAAACGCTTGCGTACCCTATACTTAAGTGGCGCTCACCTTTAACCACGTAGCCATCTCCATTAAAGAGACCACTTAACAGGGAAACCTTCGCCTCAAACGGGAAACTCAAGAAGCCTCTAGGGAGTCTCTTATTTGGAGCGCCCTCGGGTATCTTTAGGGCGTATTTAAAGACAAGTCTCATTAGCCTACTACCTATCACAATCTGCTTTGTCTTACCTTCCCATTCAAGGAAACTATAGGGCAGGTTAAGTTCCTCTACTATCCTTACTATTTCCTCCTCAACATCCTTGTGACTAACGGTTATTCTTAGATCCTTATTGGAATAGTTACCATCCGAAATGAAGTACCCAATGAGCTTAGCAAATGAAGGCGTTATCTTCAGCTTAGATGGTAGTTCGTGCTCGGTTGCATCCCTACCAAGCCTGAACTCGCCCTCAACTTTACTGAGTTCATAGAATGCCGTCAAAGGCATTGAATCTTGATGAGTCCAGTGATAAACTTTCTCACCGTACTTCTCCTTTAGTGGGGATAGGTCAAGGTTTTTGATTCCCCTAACGTATATCTTCTCTTTCTCCTCTTGGGGCAGTTCCTTGAACGCTTCAAGGAGATTGATTTCAGTTAGGCCCTCATCGGCCTGAAAGTTCCAGAGGAGTATCAGCTCATCACCTGGGCTGAGTTCCTCTGCCCCCTTCTTTACTATCCCCCCATTTTCATATACGAAAAACTTATGTTCGGGTGTAGTTCTTATCGCCCTCCCAGTTCTCGTCTTAATAACTTTAAGCTTGCCCTCATGCTTTCTCCTCAAGAACTTTGTTACTTTTGTCCATTCAGCTTTGCCATCGCTGAACGTGAGGACGTAGAGATTCTGGGGCACTGAGTATTCACCCTTGAACCCATCGATCTCTACTTTGTGCTCAAACTGGAAGGCGCGGGCGATTTCCTCGAAGGTGGCTAGCTTTACCAAGTTCCCAAACTTGAACACAGCTTCCTCATTTGGCGGAAAGCAATACCAGCAACTTAAATCACATCTGTTGGTCAAAACTATGTTCAAAAGATTGGTATGGGAGCGGTGTCTTGGGCAAAGACCACAATCAAAAGGACAGTTTACACCGGTATTTTCAACGTTGTAGCTCTTTATCTTAAAATCATATCTCCACTTCTCGAAATGCTTATACATCTCCGCATCTTCATAATAAACATCAGTTATCATGCCCTCTGGACACTTCTTTGTTATCCAAACCTTTCCATCCTTCTCCCACACCACAGCAGGGACAACCTTTCTACTCTCGGGACAAAGAGACCATGTTCTATGAGGAAGTGTTCCACCGTAACCTTTGCTGGCTTTTGCGAGGAGCTCATGAAATTCCTCCTCGCTTATTTCAGGGTACTCAATTAGATCGCGAACCCTCTTAGTCAGCTCATCAAATTCTCTCTCTCCACTTGGTACTCCCTCTGTTATCTCTTCCATTTTAATCACCTCTACAAGTTTTTTACAAGTATGAGGTATAAAAACTTTTGCGTAAATATGAAGATTTACTTTCATAGGTGTACCAGTCAATTTAATTCCCACGTTGTCTCTGCTCCTAACTATTTTATGGATATCTCCTCACATGCGCGATTCTTTGAAAAGTGTTAAAAACATCAAGGATCCCAAATAAGATGGTGGTGAAGAATGCCAGCAAGGGAGATGAGAATGGAAATGTTCCTTAGAGCGCTAATGAGAGGGGACTACACCAAGGCGAAAGCTCATCTGGATAAACTCGAAAAGATAGTCGGAGATGATGAGTGGGGTAGGGGATACAGCAAGGCCATAAACGGCTTTTTATCTGCATTGAAGGACAACGATACCGATTCCCTAATAGTCCAGCTTATAAGAAACCCAAACAATGAGAAGGCTCAGAAACTCCTTGAGCATTTTGAAAGCATACTCCAGCATGAATTCAGAGATGACTATGAAAAGGGATATTACACAGCTTGGAAAGAGCTCTTAACAGCTTATCTCTCTCAGGAGAGACTGGGTGTTAAGTATGGGAAAAAATGAAGTTATGAAAAGGCTCGAAGAGAAAATAAAAGCCTGTAGAAAGTGCCCCTTGGGAGAGCTAAGAACGAACGCAGTCCCCGGCTCGGGAAGTTATGAGGCTAAAATAATGTTTGTTGGGGAAGCCCCAGGCTATTGGGAAGACCAAAAAGGTTTACCCTTTGTTGGTAGGGCTGGAAAAGTATTAGACGAGCTTTTGGCGAGCATTAGGCTTAAACGCGAAGAAGTGTACATTACTAACGTTATAAAGTGTCGTCCTCCCAATAACAGGGATCCAACAGAAGAGGAAATTAATGCTTGTTCTCCCTACTTGGATAAGCAAATAGATACAATCCGCCCGAAGATTATAGTCCCCTTGGGAAGGCATTCAATGGCCTACATTCTTAAAAAGTTTGGCTTTGAGCCCGAGCCCATAAGTAAGATTCATGGGAAAATATTCGAGGCCAGAACCCTCTTTGGGAAGATTGTCATTATGCCAATGTACCACCCGGCGGTTGCTCTTTATAAACCCCAGCTTAGGGAAGAGCTTGAAAAAGACTTTAAAAAGCTAAAAGAGACGTTAGAGAACTTGTCTTAACTTTGTAATTTCACTTCGAATTCTTTTTCGCTGTTGACTTTTTTGATCTAATAACTTTCGTGGGGATTTTCAAAAATCGTCAAAAAATGTTAGGAAAACGTTTTTATGGTAAGAGAGCGTTATTGTATAACGTTAAGCACAGCATGCCATTGACATGCAATGAAGAACAAAAACCTACAACATTTTATCCCAAAAGCCATTTCGGCAAATTATAGTGAAATATACAAAAAATTCGATAATCGCCAAAAATACAAAAATATCTACGAAAAACTTATAAGGGGTTCGAAAAATTTTGGCCCACGAAAATATGTATGGAGGTGTAAGCTGTGTCGGACTTTGGGGTGTTGTCTTTACTCCCCCCACTTGTGGCCATCATATTGGCTATATGGACAAAAAGGGTTATATTGGCATTGTTCTCAGGTGTTTGGATTGGTGGAGTAATGGTATCTGGATGGAACCCAATAACAGGAACTACTCAAACATTAGACTGGATCGTAGGAAACGCCATAGACGACTGGAATGCAAAAATATTAATTTTTGACTTCTTAATTGGTGCAGGCGTTGGGCTTATCTACAAGTCAGGAGGAGCTTTTGCTGTTGCAAGGGCTTTAACAAAGACGGTAAAAAGCAGCAGGGCAGCATCTTTAATGGGATGGGTTCTTGGTGTGCTCGTGTTCTTTGATGATTATACCAACACAATTATCGTTGGTAACACCATGAGGCCCATCACAGACAGAACAAGGGTCTCAAGGGAAATGCTTGCCTATATAGATGATTCAACAGCGGCACCAGTGGCCGGATTGGCATTGGTTTCTACATGGATCGGATACGAGGTTGGACTGATTGGAGACTCGTTCAAAGACCTCAACGTAGCCCTTGGACCCTATGCAGCCTGGCTTTCAAGTGTTCCGTACAGGTTCTATTCGATCTTTGCGATACTCTTGGTCTTTCTCGTTGCATACACTCACAGGCACTATGGGGCAATGTTGCATGCTGAATATAGGGCAAGAACAAGTGGAAAAGTCCTTCGCGATGGTGCAAAGCCATTAATGACCACTGAAATTGACCTTGGAATGCCAAAGGAAACCGGAAATGTCCACCTGTTCATCTGGCCCATTTTAACATTGGTCTTCGTTACCCTATATGGAATGTGGTACACCGGTGGCGGAGGGGAGGTGTATGCCACAGATGGTCTGATGGGCGTTCTTAGTAACTCAGATCCAGCTCTGGCCCTCCTTTGGGGTTCATTTGCAATGGTCGTCGTTGCATTCTTCCTAGTGCTTGGGTTTAAAGTGATGACAGTGGAAGAGGCTGAAACAGCAATAGTCCAAGGAATGAAGCAGATGATCATAGCAAACACTATACTTCTATTGGCATGGAGCATCAAAAGTGCAACCGATGCCGTAGGAACGGCTCCTTATGTTGTCGAGCTTGCAAAAAGTGCGGGAGTTACGGCAGGAATAGTTCCACTCATAATCTTCTTGGTTTCGATGTTCATATCCTTCACAACCGGAACTTCATGGGGAACATTCAGCATAATGATGCCAATTGCAATACCTCTCTCATACCACGTTAGCGGTGGTCTTGGGCCGGCAGTTTACGCTTCAATTGGTGCCGTATTTGCCGGAGGTATCTTTGGTGACCACTGTTCACCAATAAGTGATACCACGATTATGAGCTCAATGTTCTCAGGAAGTGACCACATCGATCACGTTACCACCCAAATCCCCTATGCAGTAACAGCAGCCAGCGCTGGGATCGTGCTCTATATTCTCTTCGCCATAGGCATTAGGAGCTGGGTAGTGCTACTTCCAATAGGCTTTGTGCTCTTAGTTGTGGCTCACTACGTCCTCAGTGAATGGTATGGCAAGAAATACGGTATTCCGCATGGAAAAGTGCCGGTGTATGTTGTCGAGGAGTGACCTTCTTTTCTCT
>CAYNRW010000082.1:0-5309 GCA_964399725.1 uncultured Thermococci archaeon
CCGACGCCTCCGGGGCTTATAACACCCTCTTTCACGTCAAAAGCCGCCACACCACCAATTGGGAAGCCATAGCCTTGATGACCATCAGGCATGACAATAGAACACTTGTAAATTCCTGGCAGCATCGCCACGTTCGCTGCCTGCTCTAAAGTTCTATCTTGTCTCATTTTTTGGATTAATGCATCATCTGCATAAACTCTTCCCGGAACTCTCATTCTCTTATCGAACTTCGGGATCTCCCACCTAATCTTGTCTATTCTTTTTAACGGGATTTCCATCCTCTCACCCCATAACTTAGGTATCTCTCAAAACTTTAAAAGATTGCGTTATTTGAGGTTTATTCTTCTTTCTTTTGGCACATAGTTTTTGATCATACCCTCTTTTGCTTTTCCGCAACCAAGATAGTACAGCCCCCATTTTAGTATTACCCATCCTCTCATTTCAGTTGAGGTTTTCAAGTCTTTCCCGCTCAGCCAGAGTTTTGCCTCTTCTTCACCAACTTCAACAACGTTCTTCGTAGCTTTTGGACCAACCAAAAAGCTTCCTTCTATCGTCAATCTTATTCCATCGCTTTCAATTTTTCCAAAATAAACCCCTCTATCTGTGTGAGTCTTTGGATTAAATTCACATGGCTTATAGGCGTAGATCCTCTTGCTCCTTCTTATCTCAAAAATTAAATCTGGAGCATAACCGTACTGTTCCACTAACATTTCTTTAACTTTTTTGCTCATGGCTTCCTTATCTTCGCCACAAAGAACGCTTCCGTATTGTTGTCCTGTGGATGAATGCGAAGACACTTTCCCACCTCCTCAGAATACTTCCTTCCTTCAAACTCCAAAACAGGTGATGTTGACTTTAGGGGTAGCTTGATTTTCTCCAGTTTGGCATCGGTTTTGGATAAAAGATAGTCAACGACTTCTTCATTTTCGAGGGGGTCTATGGTGCATGTGGAATACACCAAAGTCCCACCAGGCTTTAGGGCTTTGTAAGCAGCGATTATCAACCTTTTCTGAATGCTGGAATACCTTATAACTTTCTTTATGCTCCAATCCCTCAGGAATTTGAAGCTTTTTCTTATCATTCCTACACTTGAGCAAGGCGCATCGAGAAGTATTTTGTCAAAGGTATTTTCAAAACGTGAAAAGTACGTGCCATCTTTAACGGTAACCCTCGTGTTAAGCACTCCAAATCGGTTTAGGTTTGCTATTAAAACATTAGCACGCCATTTTTTTAAATCATTCGCTATTATACATCCTCCATTCTCCATATATTGTGCTATTTGGGTCGTTTTAGCTCCCGGAGCAGCTGCCATGTCGAGGACAAGTTCTTCCGGTTTGGGTTCTAGAACCACGGGTGGTATCATTGAGGATGCCTCTTGGGGAAAGACCAACCCGAGAGCGTATTCTATCATCTCCCCAAATTCCCTTGTATTAATAAAGAAGCCTTCCTTTACCCAGGGGATGGGTTCAAGTTCGTACCTCTCTTCTAATCTTGCCTTAACATATTCTAGAGGGGCTTTTAGAGTATTAATCCTTACACTCTGCCTTAAAGGTGCCGTCATGAGCCTCCAGAATTCTTCTTCATCGTCCAGTTTTTGGTACCTCTCGTAGAATGCTCTGTTTATCTTGGCAATTTCTTCCATCCAACCACCTCAGATATCTGGAACAAGCTGTGCCATCCATTCTCCACTGGTGAGCTGTTTTATCTTCATTTCGTGGTAAGTTATGGCTTTGACTTCCTCTTTTGGCTCGTGCTTTTCGCTTAACTTCTCTCCATAGGCCTTTGCCTTCAATCTGTATCCTTGCTCAGTTTTCTCTATCTTGACCTCAAAGTCCCCAAATACAAGGCCTTCTGTGTCGTGAAGAATTAGAAGTTCTTCAAGGAAGTTGTAAAGCAAAGAATATAGATCTTCTCCCTTAACTTCAATTTCTCTCACTTCTTTCTTTTCCACTTTTCTTACGTCAACCATAACATCAAAAAGAGCGATTGCAACGGCTTCAAAAGCTTCTTCGAGAGTATCCCCGTACCCTCTTATCCCAATATCTGCGGTGTGCTCATAGTGCTCCCACCTTTTCATTCTCTCACCCGATAGGTTAATATTTTCCCAAGTTTATTAGGCTTTAGGGAGGTGCCATGAGAGAGATAACACCAAAGAAGATTGTGAAAATGAAGGGAAAAGAAAAAATTACAATGGTCACTGCATACGATTACCCATCAGCTCTTCTAGCGGATAAAGCTAAGATTGACATTATCTTTGTTGGAGATTCTCTGGGAATGGTGGTTTATGGAGAACAAAACACTCTAAACGTGACCATGGAGCAGATGGTGTACCACACAAGGGCAGTTGCAAAGGCCGTTAAACGAGGGCTGGTTTTGGCTGATATGCCATTTATGAGTTATGAAGTCAGTATAGAAGAGGGTATGAGAAATGCCGCCCGGTTGATTCAGGCGGGAGCGGATGCGGTGAAGATTGAAGGAGGTTACGATCACAGGAGGCTTGTGAAAAAGCTCGTTAGAGCGGGAATACCTGTCATGGGGCATACCGGTTTGACTCCTCAAAGATACCTCCGCCTAGGGGGATATCACATAACAGGGGAGACTGAGGAAGAGATTGAGGAAATACTTAGGGACGCAAAAGCATTGGAAAAGGCAGGGGCTTTTGCAGTTGTTTTGGAATTTGTTCTGGCAGATGTTGCCAAGTTAGTAACTGAAGAAGTCAAAATACCAACAATAGGGATTGGTTCTGGTCCTTATGTGGATGGACAGGTTTTGGTGTGGCACGACCTTCTTGGGATCTATGAGCATGTACCCCCCTTTGTAAAGAAATACGCAGATTTGAGAGGTATAATTCAGTTGGCACTTGAGAACTATAGGGATGAAGTCAAGGAGGGCAAATTCCCAAGTGGTGAATACTACTGGGAGTTCCTTGATAAGGATGAGTTTGAAAAAAAGAGAAGAAAAGTTATAGAGCGTCTATTGGGGGAGACATTTGATGAAGGAGAGATTTAAAGTTCGTGAAGACCTTTTCACCCTCGAAGTGCCTGGGGGTTATGCAGACAAAATTGAAGCTGGAGTAGGATTCCTTGACTGCTCCCTCGGTACAAATCCATTTGGAACCTCTGAAAAGGTGAAAGAAAAGCTGAAAGACCTAGATATTGACCTTTCTGCATATCCGGATGTTAGGTATACTCATCTCAGAAATGCCCTCGCTGGTTACTGGGATATAGATGAAGAGAGCATTTTCTTCGGCGCTGGAACCATTGGGTGCTTTGAAAAGGTGAACAAGTTTGTTATAACTCAAGGCTCCAAGGTGCTTGGAATTTCTCCCCAGTATACGAGATATATAAGTGATGTACTTGCCATGGGAGGTTTTTATAAAGCGGTTCCCTTAAAGAAAGAAAACAGATTTAAAATCGATGTTGGTGAGGTCGTAAATGCCCTTAATTCGGATTATTCCCTTTTTTATCTTGATAACCCTCACAATCCCACCGGGCAGGCGCTAAAGCTCAAAGAAGTTGAAGAAATCGTTCAAGATGCCGAGAGAAAAGGAATTCTGGTTCTGGTAGATGAAGCCTATGGAGACTTTATTGGAAAAGAAGAGTCAGCAATAAACCTTGATTATGACAATCTGATAGTTATACGCTCTTTTTCGAAAGGCTTTGGGTTAGCATCTGTGAGAGTAGGTTATGCCATTATAAAAAACCGAAATCTCGGGGAGCTTTATAGAAAGGTGGATTTGCCATTTCCGATAAGCAGGATTGGGGAGATCTTGGCGGTTGAAGCACTTAACGACAAAAAATTTCTAAATGAAAGCAGAAAAAAGATAGCTCTCATAAAAAAGAAGATTATCAACGCCCTTAAAAAAGAATTCCAAATAGCTGCAACTCACATGCAGACTCCAATAATGCTTTTATGGGGCTCTGGGGATATTTATCACTATTTCCTTCAAAAGAAAATATTGACTGTGAGGGGTTCAGTCTTCAGGCCTTTGGATGATTCTTATGTGCGCCTTAGGGTTCCAGAAAAGGTAGAGGAATTATTAAGCAGACTCTTTTAATTCACTTTTAATTCTGCTAACCATAAAGGTTCCGAGGGTTATGAGAAGGAAACCTGCAAGATGATAAATGGTAAATCTTTCTCCCAGAAGAATCGCAATCCCTATGGCAATGGCTGGTGCAGGTGTTATTATGGCTGTTGCCTTTGAAAGATTTATTTGCTTTATTGCTAGATACCATATCACTTGGCCAAATGAGAGTATCACGCCTTCGGCCATAGCAATCTTTGGAAATTCAACTCCAGATGGGAGTGCAAGCAAAAAAAGCAAGAGGGCTCCAGAGGTGTTTCTAAAAGCTGCTATAAGAAATGGATTGTATGGAAGTTTTTTTGCTATCACATGTCCGCTCTGCCAGAATAGAGGGACTAGTAAGAGAAGTAAATCCCCTTTTCTTGGGATTATTACTTTTCCCTGCGTTATCACCAAAAATAAGCCACCAAGGATTGAAAATGACCAGAAGAGCTGTTCTTTAGTTATCTTCTCCTTCAGGAAAATGTATGCGAGAAGAAATGAGAAAAGGACTTCTGCTCTTGTTATAAGGGAGGCATTTATTGCGGTGCTCAATCGAGCCCCGTACGAATAGGCTATGTAAGCCAGTGCAGTTCCAAACACGCCTACTAAAAAAGCCTTTGGGAGATATTGTGGATTTTCTTTTGCGTCTCTCCAGCTTGAGGTAAGTAAAACTATTGGCCAGAGTATTAAAGATGCTATAAGGGCAGAAAATGCCGCAAAGCTCATTGGATTTGCAGGGTTTGCTTTGATTATCACTGGCTCCATCCCATAGAGAAACATACCAAGAAGGGCTAAAAGGGTTCCTTCAGTCTCTTTGTTCATCCCATCCACCTAAAAGGACGAGATTTCTCTTGTGTAGTTCGAGGATAAAGGTTATGAGCCTTTCATATAATGGCTCAGCCCTTTCTCCAAATTTCTCCTTTACTTTTTTCCCTATCTGTTCTATTGTTCTTGTGCCGTCACAAAGTTCCCATACAAAAACCCCTATCTCATCGAGTTCTATTCGTCTGTAATCCCCATGAAGTTTTCTTGCGAGAAAATCCAGCTTGGATGTCATAGGAATTAAAAGGTAGTATTTACCTTTGATCTTCTTTAGTTCAATTCTCTCATTTCTCTTGGGGATAAGCTTGAGATAATTCTCCATTGCTTTATTCACCAAGAGAGATGAGAAGAAGAGGTTTATAAGGATGTTGGCGCCGGGGCAGGGATTTGAACCCTGGCGGGCTTAACGCCCACGGACTCT
>CAYNRW010000083.1:0-5282 GCA_964399725.1 uncultured Thermococci archaeon
TTCGTCGATGCCATATCCGGAGGACATCCCTAAGCTTGCCAAGGAATTTGATGCTGTGGTTGTTCTTACCTATGAGTACGAGCTGTATTATGACTTAGAGAAGCTTATCGAAAGAGGCATCGAAGTTCTTTATGCTCCCATTGAGGACTTTACGGCACCGTCTCTGGAAGAGCTGCTTGAAATCGTTAAGTGGATCGATAAGAGAGCCAGAGGAGGCAAAAAAGTTTTGATTCATTGCCTCGGCGGAAGCGGTAGAAGCGGGACTGTGGCAACTGCATATCTAATGTATGCCTACAGGCTCTCTTTAAAGGAAGCCCTCGCAAAGGTGCGTTCCCTTAAACCCTCTGCCGTCGAAACTGAGGAGCAAATGAAAGTGCTGAAGGAGCTTGAAGAGTACCTAAAACAAAAAATTCATCGTAACTAGAAGAAGTCCTACAAACCAACGGAGAATTCTTAGGGAAGCTCGAAGATCTGGGAGTGGAGCAAGTAAGTTAGTTCTCACCCTTTTCAAATTTTTCAAAGTTGATGATATCTTCGAGAGCTTTTCTTTCATATTTTGGCTTTTCATCGTTGGAATAACCCACTGGAAGTATTGCTTGTAGCTTGTAATGCTTGGGAGCATTTACCAGCTCTTCAATTTCTTTGGGGTTGGGGGGAGTGTAAGTTACCGTGCCAAGGCCCTCCTCCTCAAGAGCGAGCAAAAGGTATCCAATCGCGAGCCAAGTGGATTGAACTGCAAAGGGCGCCCTAACGTCAGCAAACACAAGAACCAGATAAGGAGCTTCATTCAAAAAGGGCTTTTCCCATGTAAAACCCTTCTCTTGTAGCCATTCTCCTAGTTTCCCTTTCGTTTTCTCGTAGAACTTTCTCTCTCCTTCTTCACAAACCTCTCGGATCTTTTTCTTCATCTTGCTACTCTCAATGATGAGAAAACGCCATGGCTGGGCATTCATCCCAGAGGGGGCTTCTTTAGCAGTTTCTATAGCTCTTAAGAGCCTTTCTATAGGGAAATTTTCTTTCTTGAATTTCCTCACGGTTTTCCTTCTTTTTGCAAGATTTAGTATCATTTGATCACCTCAAACGTAAAAGAGCATCCCATTGTAGGCAATGAGAACTATTCATTTATATTTTTTCCTTAAGAACTATATCGTCGTTTATGAAGACGAATTTGAACTTTCAGAGTACTTCTACAGGTTCAGAAAGCTCTGGAAGGATATGGAGCACAGGAGTAAGGAGAACCAATTTGAGAGCGTGAGGGAGAAAGCAAAACTTAGGAGGCACGCCCGTGAGGAGGTAAAGATACTTAAAACAGCTTGGCTTGAGGAGGAGTACGAGTTCATAAAGAATCATGAGATGAAAGAGATTGCTTTCACATACTCTCATTGAAATCTAGGAACTGGTTAATCTCTGTGATAAACTCAAGAAACCACTCGTATTCGCAGAACCCGTGGCGAACCACTATGTCTCTAATAATATCATCTCGGGGCATGTCTAATATGTCCGCTATCTCCCTAAGTGCGTCGTGCGGGTCCATGCTTAGAAGATCTGTTTTCTTCCTTGAAGGCAATTTAATTTCTGAAAGTGCGCACTTGACTAACTGTTTCTCTAGGCTTTCTGGAATTAAATAAATCTTAATAACCATTTGATACCTGCTGTCAATAGAGGATTTGACCACAATCTTATCTTCGGGCAGAAGAGAAACATCAGTATATGGGATTTGTTTTTCCTGTAGTTTTTGGTAAATGACTTTGATTGTCTTTTGGAGAGGTTTTTCATCCTCATCAAGGACAACAAACAGTTCAACAGGATCGGCAATTTTCCCTATAATATCGGATACCAGTCGAGGAAGAACTTTATTGATAATTGTCCGCCTGCCATTGTCCCCATAGACCATAAAGCCAAAATTGGTTTTTATCCAATGATATTCTTTCTGATTTAACAATCTCCGTCGGAGAATGTTGATACTTCTTTGGAATTCCCTGTCGTGAGTTTTTGGAAACTCCTCGAGGGAAAAATATTCACGCAAAATTGTCTCCATAAAGATTATGTCATTATGCCCTTCAAGGACAAATACCTTCACAGTAGTGCCACCCCTCTACGTGTACCTCAAGTCAGTCCCAATCTCATCAATTTCTTCCTTGGCCTCGGCACCACTTAGTACTTCTGCGTGAACACTCTTTATATCGTCCCTGTAATGGAGACGAATCACGTTTACTCTGGAAAGTTTATCCTGCTCCTCAGCCTTTTCCAAGATGCTTGTGAGCAAATCAAGACTGTGGGTGGATATAAAAAACTGGGTTGTGTCGGAGTACGAGACTATTTCCTCACCAAGAATTTCAAGGAATTTTGGATGGAGCGATATTTCTGGCTCTTCCCAAAGAATAACTCCTTTTTGAGCGAGACCAGCAAGAAAGCTAAGACAGAGTAAGGTTATAAACCCCTCACCCATAGAAGATAGAGGTAGGGGTTTGTCATTGTATTCGAGAGTCACATATAAATCATCTTTAGTACGATCAATTCCTTTAAGATATTGTACTCTTTTCAGCAAAAATTTTTTGATTTCTTCTACACTGCCATATCTAACTAGTGAGTCATAAATGCTCAATACGTGTCTTGGAGAGACAGTTTTTGAAGTTTCAAATATAACCTTTCTCTTAATTGGCTTGCCCCTACGCGACACTAATCTAACAACATCCCAGAACGACCATAGTATGGGTTCCACTTCTTTTTTATTCTCATCAAGGTATATTTCGGGGAAATAGGCATACCTAGAATGCAATTCACCGTTTTTGTATACTTCAAATAATAACTTAGGCTGTTCAAGAAGAATTGAGACAACCTTGGGCTTGATGTCTTCAAGCCAAACTTCTATTTGCTCCTCTAAGGAATTGATATCCTTCAACATCTTTGTTATACGAGGAGGTGCAAACCAATGTAAAAGTGACTTAGTTGATTTAAGCTTGTTGAGTCTCTTTTCAATGAAATTTAGGATGTCCCTTCCTGCATCATCAGAAGGAATACCTTCTTCGTAATATTTGATCAATAGGGAGTATTTAGTCCTACCAATTGTCCCGTGAATTTCTGATTTTTTTGTGTTTAATCTAACAAGATACTCAGGATAATACTCTTTGTATTCTATTAGGTATTCAATTAAATCCTCAGTAGCTTCTGGAATCAGATCCTTTTTGATAAAAATGTCTTGGAAATTATCGTCAGAAGTTAACAAAAGAGCTATTGCCTCTAATATTGATGATTTGCCAGTATTGTTTGGACCAATAATTATGTTTATTGAATTTGTAGGGAAATGAATATGCTTTAAGCCCCGGTAATTTTTTATTTCGATGTTTTTCAAAATCCTCATGTTTCTCCCCAAATTCAATATTGCGAAAGCCATATTAATATTTTGCTCTTTTTATTGACGGAGCTGTTCTCGGAACAGCACCCAACATTAATTCCATTCTTTAAATTCGTCTTCCTATTCTCACCTCACACATAAAAGAGCATCCCATCATAGGCAACAAGGACTTTTCCTCCATATTTCTTCCTTACATACTCATCGAGCATTAGAAACGGAAGATTTTTGTGAGATATGTGGCTCAAGAGTGTTCTCTCTGCCAGTTCAAGGCCTATTTCTGCACCTTCATCGACGTTGTTGTGGTACGGATCCTCTATGCCCGGTGAGTATGTGGCATCCACTATAGCCAACCGAAGGTTCTTCTTTTCTAGTAATTCAAACGTTTCATCGGGAAGTCCCCTGGTATCGTAAAGGACTGCAACGCTCTTGTCGTCCTCCTCTATCAGGTAGCCAAGGGTTTCTACCTAGTGGTTAAGCTTTAAGGCTGTGATTCTAAGGGAATCGATTTCCAAAACATCGCCGGCTTTGATAAACTTTACATCGATGTTCTTGGGGTCGTTAACCATAAGCCAGTCGGCATCTCCTTTTGGGGCGTATAGGGTTGTTTTCTTCGCAATCCACCGGAGCTTATACAGACCGTAGATATGATCGTGATGCCAGTGAGTTAAGAGAATTGCCTCCAATGGAACATGCAGTAAATCTCTAATGTCAGTTCCAACGTCTATAAGGACTGCTTTTTTGTTTTTAGTAATTATAGCTAGGGTTGAGGGTTTTCTTTGGGCAAAGCCGAGCTTTCTGGCCTCGTCACATGTTTGGCATGTGCATAGATGAGCGGGAATTCCCTCACTGCCCCCGGTGCCAATGAAATATACTATCATTTGAGCCACCAGATTTAGAAATGATGAAGAGATTATAAGGTTTCTTCCAAAAGAAATTTATTGTCTCACTCCAAACTAGCGTTGATGAAAGGGAAAAGCCCAAAGTTTATTGCCGATATGATGCTCGGAAGGCTGGCAAGATGGCTCAGGTTATATGGTTACGATACGCTCTATGGGATAGAGAATGATGAGGAAATTCTGAGGGTGGCTAGGGAAGAAGGTAGAATCATCCTAACGAGGGACGAAGACCTTGCAAAAAGGTTTGAAAACTCCATTTTGATAAAATCCAATAAGTTCGAAGAGCAGGTAAAGCAACTTATGGAACTGGGCTTCGAGTTCGATGAACTATTCCCAGAAAATGCGAGATGCCCAAAGTGCAACGGGCTGATAAGAAGAGCCAAAAAAGAGGAAATCAAGGGAAAAGTGCCGAAAGGTGTTTATGAGGATTACGATGAATTCTACATCTGCACTCAGTGTGGTCAAATCTATTGGCCCGGAAGGCAGTGGAGAGAAATGGTAAAAATCGATAAGAAGTTGAGAAACCTGAGGAAAAATACGTAGCTCAGATGAGATGGTGATAACAGGCGACAAAGTGTTCTTTGCTTATTTCTATAAGTTCCGGTTCCTTTGTTCTGCATTTCTCACAACAAAACCTCTATAAAGTCAAATGTTGTAGATAACAACATGAACTGGCGGCAATGGGAACCATTTTACCTCCAAATTCTCGGTAAAATGGGGTATGATATGGAGAAAGACAGAGAAGCTACGCTTTTATTGAGGAGACTCTTGTTAGAGAATGAAAACTACATTTTGACCGAGGATATTAAAGAGAGAATTGGAGAGAGAGTTCATGTTTTCGGGGCTGGACCAAGCTTGGAGGAAGGCCTTAGCAAAAGAAAATTTAGCGGAACTTTAATAGTCTCCGATGGTGCGACTTCAGCTCTGCTGGAATATGGAATTATACCTGATATTATCGTCACAGATTTGGACGGAAGTTTTGAAGATATAAAGAAGGCAAATGATCTTGGGGCTTATGTTGTTGTTCATGC
>CAYNRW010000084.1:0-5140 GCA_964399725.1 uncultured Thermococci archaeon
GCCGATGATTGATGCGGAAATTGAAAGCAGATTACACTGCAGTCCAGAAGAGAGTATATACGCCAAATTCCCGAAAATCTATCCTGATATGTATAATATATCGAATGCTCTTATCTACAAGCCTAAGGTAGAGCAAACTGCCGTGTTAATTCATCCAAATGAAACGCTAACGTGGACTTGGGATCAGAGATTGAATGATGGTAGCCTTCTTAAGCCAGGGCACTATCAAGTGGTATTAAAAGGATTGGATGTTAAGTGTGTGGAACAGACAATTTTTTATGTTTTACCAAAGCGGTAGCTTGTTGGGTTGCAAAAATTATCAGCGTTTGCGAGCTTCGCCTAACAGCGAGTACCTGACTCAGTTTGTTCTTAATACCCTATATTTCAATCATCTTCTCAAATATTTTGCTCCTTAAACCTAACAATCTCCCCGTTTTGAGATTCAACTAAGTATGGCTTTCCTTTAAACCTAATCAACACAGAAAATTTAAGATTTTCAGGCAATAGTGGAGAAAGGGCTAATTCTTTTTCAGCTTTAAGACCTAGTAAAGTCGTGAGAAATGCAAATACACTTGCGGCACTCCAAGCCTGCGGGGCATTTGCCCTGGGGCATAAGAGTGGATATTCACTTTCAAGACCACTGTAGAGTTCAGGAAGCTGAGAATTTGGAAGAAACTTTGCAGCTTTGAATATCGCCTCTGAAAGTGCTTTTGCCTTTTCTCTTTCTCCAATTGATGCAAGTCCAAGGGCTATCACTGCATTGTCATGAGGCCATATGCTGCCATTGTGATAGCTAAAGGGGTTGTAGGCTTTTTCATTTGAGCTAAGTGTTCTAATTCCCCATCCAGAGAACATATCCTCCTCAAACAATCTCTCTGCTATTTCTTTTTGATGTTCAGCTATCCCTGTAAATAAAAGATGTCCCATGTTGGAAGAAACTACCTTAGAAGGAACGTTATCCCCATCCAAGGCAAGCGCATAAAAGCCATTACACCAGAAATCCTTATTAAAACGTCTCTTTAAGGCCTTTGCCTCTTTTTCAAGCATTTTTGGATTCAGTGAAGTTAAGTTAAGTGAAGCGGCATCCACAAGGGCCTTATAAGCATATCCCTGTACTTCCACTAGGGCAACGGGAGGCTTTGTGGGAGTGCCCTCTTCGGTTGGAATACCTTCCTTTGAGTCCTTCCACCCTTGATTGGCCAAGAGACCCCCTTCATACCTTATGTATCCCCCTCCTTCCCTGAGCCTTCTCAAAATCCATTCTACAGCAGCAGTTAGATTGGGCTTGAGCTCTTCTATTAATCTCCTATCACCCGTCCATCGAAGGTACTCCGCGGCTAAAATAACGTAAAGGGGAGTTGCATCCACAGTCCCGTAGTAAGGGGCAAAGGGCATCTTTCTTGAATGAGACAACTCACCAAATCTAAATTCGTGGGGGATCTTGCCAGGTTCTTCTTCGTTAATTGGGTTGAATTGTCTTCCCTGAATCTTAGCAAAGAACTTTAGTGTGCCCTCAGCGTACTGAGGATAATATGGAAGCAAGAACCAAGAGGTGATGATGCTATCTCTTCCAAAAGGACATGCATAATAAGGAATGCCAGCGAATGAAACCATTCCATAGTTGGTATATGCTGTTAAAGCAGTTAGATCTTCAATTGCCCTCTCAAAAACCCTATCAAGCCATGTTAAGTTTGTTGAGACAACGTTTGGGAGTACAAGAGGTCTTTCTGTCAAAAATATCTTAAGTCCCTCTTTCGAAATCTGAGGAATGAATTCAAGATAAAGAACCTCTTTCTCAAGGGGTTCCAAAGTGATCTCAGCAAATGCCAACCCCTTCTCAATTCTCATGTTTGTTTTGATTCTCAAATTTCTCTTGATCTTATCTTTTCCGGTATAGGAATACTCGCCTCCCTCTCCAATGGAGCTTTTGATCCTACGTCTAATCCTTTGCCCTCCGAACTTTCTAACTTCAAAAATATCCTCAATAGGAACTTTAAAGATGTACTCCACTCTAAGGTTCATTTTTCTCCTTGAGGTGTTGTAGAATTGAAGCTCTTCTCGGTATGCCCAGTTGTTTTTTATTTCTCGCTTTCTCAGCAGAACTACATCATCACCTATGGAAAAATGAGAATACGCCCTTCTTGGACCATCTTGAGAGCTTCCTATGAGAATGCAGTCCTTATCTAACTTAAGCTTCACCCCTTTCAGAAAGCGTGTGTCAAAGATATAAAACCCATCGTAATTATCCTTCATGTCTCCATTCTGTCTTGTAACTGCAAAAGCTCCGTTATAAGAGAGGATAACTGCCATCTCCCTACCTCCAAAGAGTTGAAATTAAAGAGAATCCAGAAATTCATCAACTTCTTCTTTTTTTCTTAGATTTATTGCCTTAACTCCCCACATTCTTGCTACGAATTTAACCTCCTCTGTGAAATCGCCAGGAACTGCTGAGAGATGGTTTGCTCCCATTATATTAAGGAACCTCTCCTTATCAAGAGGATTCTTTATTGCTGTGTGAGGCCATTGTTTGCCCCATTTTAGCTTGAATTCAATATCTTCAGTGATCTCAACTCCCTCTGCAAGGAAATATATGAGATAATACTCTCCTCCTCTTCTTATAAGCCTTGCAATAGTGAGCTCAGTTTGTGGGGTTCTATATGTTAACGCCCCTCCGCTCTTTCCTTGACATTGTCCTTGGATGGTTGTTTCTTTGAGGTTTTCCTCCGGATTTTCACTAAGTTTTGCATAGTAAAGGGAGGAAGCACCACAATTTGCTATCAGTATAAGTTCATCGTCAACGTATTTTATGTCACCAAAAAGTGGAGGTTTTCCGCTTAAATAAAAGAGTAAGGCGGAGCTTATCGTTCCCTTTACGTCTCCTTCACAAGTCGCTGGCACAATGGGCTTTTCTCCTTTTGCATCGGCGTTAAATGGAAAGAGAGCTGGAATCAGACATGCCGTTACCCCATAGATTTCACTAAGCTCCGGCTGGCATTTAATTGAAACGGCCGCTGTTTCTTTTTCATATTTCTTCCAGATATCCTTTGCAGCAAGGTATATGGCAATCTGCCTCCTTAAAACTTCCGGAGTGAGCATGCTATTGTCATAATTAATTTTAGTCTTCTCTTTCAACCAGTCAAAGAATTCTTCAACGCGGATACGCTCTTTTTCATCACTAATCATGAAATCTGCTTTCTTTATTATGGCATACTGATCGAGTATCAGGAGATCTCCTATAAACCTCTTTAGTCTCGGAAGATCATCCATCAAATGCTCCATTCCAAGCGTATAGGGAGCCCCCCATAGGAGCAGGGATTTTTTGGAAAGCTTTGACACTGCCTCTGCAGCCCTTGCCCACGCTTTTACTTTCTCAAGGTCTCCCTTAAGCCTCACATGATGCAAGGCATGATAGTTTACAGAGCTTTCCCAAAGAGAAGCGCCAACAGAAGTTATACATGTACTGCCTGCCCATGCAGGATCATCATCGGCGTAAAGAAGTAGCGGTTTATTGGTTTCTTTTGCCAATAACGTTACAAGATTACTCTCCGTCCAGTGCCATAGGCCAAGAATAATCCCACTTATGTCTCTGGATCCAATCAATCTGGAGGCTTTGATAACTTCCTCCTTATCATCCACCCCGAAGTTTCCCCCTTTTTCAAGGGCTTCATATTTTCCAAGGGCCCCATTGATGTCAAAAACTTTTAATTTAGAGGATTCCAGTTCCTGTAGAAGTCTTTTATGCTTTTCCAAAAGGGCTTTTTCCCTCTCTATTGAGAGAGCAGTTTTTCTAGGATCTGTAAAAGTTATAAGAGCTAGCACATTACATCACCTTGACCTTCGTTACGTATGAATTACTTTTAAAATTTAAGGAAGAGAAAAGAGCTAGAATATTGCTTTTTCGGTGTTTTTGTCGAAGATGTGGATTTTCTTCATGTCAAAAACAACTTCAATTTCTTGCCCCTCCTTAACCTTCGACTCAGCCTTAAAAGCTCCAACAAAAGTAACACCACCAACCCTCAAATGCACAATCCTCTCACTGCCAAGATTCTCAACAATCTCAACCACAGCGCGAGTCATATTCTCCCCCGGGACCCTCACCCGAGCAAACATAGCATCGTAAATGTCCTCCGGCCTAATACCAAAAACAACCTCCCTTCCAATCAAGTTCTCTTCCCTCAACACCTCAAACTGATCCTGCAAAAGCTTAAGCCTAAACTCTCCAAAATCCACAAAACCATCCTCCGTTATAGTCGCATCCAAAAAATTCATTGGTGGCGAACCAATAAAACCAGCAACAAACATGTTCGCAGGCTTATCATAGACCTCATCTGGCGAACCAACCTGCTGAAGCACACCAGCATTAATTACAGCAATCCTATCACCCATCGTCATAGCCTCAACCTGATCATGCGTCACATAAATCGTAGTAACCCCAAGCTGTCTCTGAAGCTTCTTAAGCTCGGCACGCATCTTAACCCTAAGTTTGGCATCTAAATTACTCAACGGCTCATCCATAAGGAAGACTTGAGGCTTCCTGATGATTGCCCTGCCGAGGGCGACACGTTGCCTCTGCCCACCAGAGAGCTCTCTGGGTTTCCTCTTGAGCAACTCCGTCAAACCAAGTAACTCCGCAACCTCCCTAACCCTCTGGTCGATTTCTTGCTTCGGCACTTTTCTGAGCTTCAATGGGAAGGCAATATTATCATAAACAGTCATATGCGGATATAGAGCATAACTCTGGAAGACCATTGCTATGTCTCTGTCCTTCGGCGGGATGAAGACACCTTTTCCCGGATCGGCAACGAGCTTATCACCAATATAAATCCGGCCCTTTGTTGGTTCTTCCAGGCCTGAGATCATTCTTAGAGTAGTCGTTTTTCCACAACCACTAGGCCCAAGCAAAATCATGAATTCTCCATCCTCGACTTCCAAATTCATATCCTTAACCGCAACAACATCCCCAAACTCCTTCCAAACACCCTCAAGCCTAACACCAGCCATACAAATCACCTCATAACAAACTTTATTTCAGTGCTTTCATAATCCTCAATAACCGCGAACATACCTCCAATTTTTACAACTCCTTTTTCCGTTTCGAGATGAATATTGTTAACAGCTTCCTTAAATGAGAGGGTATATC
>CAYNRW010000085.1:0-5133 GCA_964399725.1 uncultured Thermococci archaeon
TTATCATACATGATGTAGAGGGCGTCATGACCTCTTTCAAGGAAACCACTTAGGGCTTGCAGACCTATGTCCGCGGTACCTCCATCACCTGCCCATCCAACGACCATTATTCCATCTTCACCCTTTACCTTATATCCTTTTGCCTTCAAAGCAGCCTCAATACCGCTAATTACTGCACCCGTTGTCTCAAATGCCGTGTGGAAGAGGGGAGCATTTAAAGCACTGTACGGCCACGGACCGGCTATGATTGTAGAACAACATGCGGGAATTGCGAATATTGCCTTTCCTCCATATGCCTTAAGGACATATCTTAATCCCAAGGCTGCACCGCAACCCTGACAGGCAGTATGTCCAGCATAAAAGTGCTCTTCAAATGGCAGAGTCAATCTTTTCTTAACATCAGCGGGAAGCTCCATTTTTGTCACCTCTTCAAGTGGTACCATTCAATTTCTCTATCGAGCTTGCCTTTTTCGATTATCTCTTTCATGTTCTTGGTTATTGCTTTTATGTCGTTCACAGTTAGGTCTCTTCCACCAAGTCCAACGATGTAGTTCTTCATTATTGGCTTCGCATCAGTGTTGTACAGAGCACCCTTAGCCTCGTTGAAGAGGATTCCCTCCTGCCCAAATGAGAAGTTTCTATCGAGAACCGCTATCCCCTCAACATTCTTTGCCAATTCATAGAGCTCTTCCTTCGGGAACGGTCTGAACCATCTAACCTTTGCGGCACCTACTTTATATCCCTCACTTCTGAGCATGTCAACTGCCTCTTTCACAGTTCCCATGAGGGAACCCATCCCCATGAACACTATCTCAGCATCATCAGTCCTGTATAACTCTATCATTTGGCTGTAGTCTCTTCCAAATCTCTCGCCATACTCCCTTCCAACCTCTTTGATGACTTTTTTTGCTTCTTCCATTGCCTCAGCTATCTTGTACCTAAACTCGTAATAGTCAGCTGGAGTTCCCAAGGCACCAACGGAGAATGGGTTTTCGAAGTCAGTAAGTGTATATAAGGGCTTTCTTGGTGGGAGGAACTCATCTATCTCTTCCTGCTCTGGCATGTCAACTACATCGTAAGTGTGGCTCAAAATAAATGCGCTCTCAACTACCATGACTGGAAGATTAACCTTTTCGTGCTCCGCAATCTTGAACGCCATTAATACCCCATCATAAACCTCTTGGTTATTCTCGGCATAGAACTGCATCCAGCCGGTGTCCCTCTGGGCTAAGGAGTCAGTTTGATCATCCCAAACACTCCATGGGGGAGCCATTGCTCTGTTAACATCAACCATAACTATTGGAAGTCTTGCTCCAGCAGCCCAGTGAAGCATCTCGTGCATTAAAGCAAGACCTTGGGCTGAAGTAGCAGTAAAAGCTCTCGCACCAGTAGCTGAGGCACCTATACAAGCCGCCATTGCAGAGTGCTCACTCTCCACTGGAACATATTGAAGGTTTTCAACTTCTCCATTGGCTATGAACTCAGCAATTTTCTCAATAATTGAAGTTTGAGGAGTGATGGGATAAGCAGCTACAACCTCAACTCTAGCATGTTTAGCAGCGTAAGCAGCCGCATAATTACCACTCACAACTTTCTTTGGCATTTTACCACCTCACTTCTCTTCTCTTACCATGCTTATTGCCTTCGTTGGACACTCGTTCGCGCAGATTCCACAACCCTTACAATAATCGTAATCTACCGCTACATATCCGTCTTCTTTGATGTATATTGCCGGCTCTGGGCAGAATTTCCAGCAGATGTAACACCTTACACACTTGCTCTCATCAACAACTGGCATGAAAGTTCTCCAGTCACCTGTGAAGTTTGATAATGTTGTCCCTAGTGTTATTGGAGCTTCTGGATACTCATTAACGGACTTAAATACCATTTTCTCAGCTTTCGCCTTCTTCTCCCCGAATAAAGTATTCAAGATGTTTCACCCCTAAATGGATTTTAAAGGAAGGAAAAATCAAAGCTCGTGAATAACAGTCTTCTCAAAGGCCTCTCTTGCAGCTTTGGCGTTCTTTTCACCAAGTTCGCCTGAGAAGGTATCCTTAATGGCCTCTTCCACGCTTTCTACCTTAACTAGTCCCGTTGCTTTTGCAACGGCACCAAGAATCGAGGTATTTGTAATCGGCAAACCGAGGATCTCCAAGGCTATTGTTGTAGCGTCAACAAGTGCCAGTTTGGCTGGCTTCTTTTTGAGCTTCTCAAGGACTTCCTCCTTGGTCTTTTCGGTGTTTACAATTACCATTCCTCCCTCTTTTAGACCGGCTGTAACGTCAACCGTGTCCAAGAGAGAGGGATCAAGGACAACCACAACATCTGGCTCGTAAATCTGGGTCTTGATTCTAATTGGCTTCTCGTCAATTCTTGTGAAAGCTGTAACTGGAGCTCCTCTTCTTTCAACACCAAAGAACGGGAATGCTTGGACATACTTGCCCTCTAAGAAAGCTGCTTCAGCTAGAATGTTTGCGGCCGTAACTGCACCTTGTCCACCTCTACCGTGAAAACGAATCTCTATCATCGTCTCTTCCTCCCAAGTTTTGTCGATATTATTTCTCCTAGTGCATTTATTTAGTTTTCGGTATGGCAAGAAACCTCTTTCGGCATCTGCCTTTGAGTAAAAGTGAACAAATAGTATGTTCAATGGATAAGATGATACACCAGCAGACACTAAATTTACCTTTACGTTTGTAAAATAAAAATCAGAGGGCATAAGAGTTATTTTTTTAAGCTCCTCCTCCACTATATAGACTATATAGATGGTGAAAGCAATGGAGGCAATAGTAATAGCGGCAATTGCAATTACATTCTACATAGCATGGAACATAGGAGCCAACGATAGTGCAAACGCAATGGGGACTGCAGTAGGTGCTGGACTGTTGAGCTTCCATCAGGCAACTTTAACAATAGCCATATTTGTCATGCTTGGAGCTTATTTAAAGGGCTACAAGGTTATGAAAACGATAGGCAAAGGCATTGTTCCACCAGAGTATCTAACCCTTAAAATTGCCATAATAGCCCTCCTAGCAGCTGGCATTTGGGTGACGATAGCCACCATAAAAGGACTCCCGGTATCTACTACCCAGGCTATAGTAGGTGGAGTTGTTGGAGTAGGAATAGCAATAAACGCACCGATAAAATGGGAGACTTTAATTAAAATAGCCGGAGCATGGGTATTCTCCCCTATCTTGGCAGCACTCTTTGCCCTGATACTCTTCAAGTTTTATGGAAAAATAATAAACAGCATCAAAAGTCTGGGCAGAATTGAGTTTCTTTACAAATGGCTTGCTGTTCTTGGAGGATCTTATATGGCATTTAACTTTGGAGCAAATGAGGTTGCAAATGCCACAGGCCTTCTCGTTGGAGCGGGTTTCTTTAATCCAAAAACTGCTGGAATGTTTGGGGCTTTAAGCTTAGCTTTGGGCTCCTTAACTTTCAGCTATGCTGTTATGTACACTGTTGGAAAAAAGATCACCTCTCTTGGGCCCATATCGGCTTTTTCCGCCCAATTTGGATCTGCCATAGCGGTTAGCTTAGCGAACATGTTCGGACTCCCAGTTAGTTCAAGTCAAGCTATAGTGGGTGGAGTTGTTGGAGTGGGTCTTGCAGCAGGAAGGGGAGTAGAGAGGAAGGTTATATGGGAGATAGCATTTGGGTGGATTGCTACACCAACCGTCACTATAGCTTTGTCCCTTGGAATTTTCAAGCTCTTCCAGTTCTCAGGATTAGTTTAAAAAGAAAAAGCTATCTTCTTCTAAATCTCAGCTTTGCTGTGAGAATTTTTTCTGTTGTGAAAAACCTTGCGGTTACAAAAAGCGTTAGTGCTGATATTGCCCCTAAATAAAGCACGCTGACATACATTGTGGAATATTCTCCCATGAGCATTGCTCTAGAAGCCAATATTGGATGGCTGAAGGGTATTGCAAGCAGAATATATTTGATTGCCAGAGGTAGAGTTTCTATATCCGCAAACATAAGTATAAACGTAGGAAAGGCCAAAGGCATTATTCCTGCACTTACTACTGTGTTTGCGCTCTTTGTGTCCTCCGCAAAAACTGCAAGTAGCATTGCGAAGCTTAAGGCAAATATCATTGCCAGGAACATTATAAGGACAAAAAGCGCCGCCCCCTGTGGAGTAACCTTTAGCCCTATGTCTTCGAGGGAAATCCCAATCCTGCCGGATGAAGACATCATGCTACCGAGATAGTTCCTCATACCAATCATATACGCTATTGCCGCTATTATACCTATTACTGCAGTTCCAACCATTTTTCCAGCAACAATCGTTATTCTTTTCACGGGCAGAGTAAGGAGAGTTTCAAGGGTCTTGTTCTCCTTTTCCATTGCCATGCTCCCTGCTGACATCTGGGCAACCAATATTATCATTATGAATATTACGATTGGCATGGAAAAAGATTGAGATGCTATGATGTTAGCTACCAAGGAAGGCGGAACAGCAACAATGCGCCCTTTAATTACAGTGAAGCTTTTTGCATCTATCGGCCTTAAAATAGCCTCTGGATCACCTTCTATGCTCTGCCCTATTTTCAGCTTTGCAAGATACTCGTTAAGAACCGTTAAGACAGCGTTTATTCTTCCTTCACTTACAGCTTCCCTCATACCTCCACTTATACCCTTGATTATGCCATACACTTCAACTTGAGCTTTTTGGTTGTTCTCTATGGCTTTTGAGAAGTTCTCAGGGATTATTACAATCATGTTATAGTTCTTCTCCTGAGCTTTCCTAATGGCTTCATCAATACTCAAAGCCTCTATCTTTGTGAGAGTTACATTGGGAGCAGTCTCAAGAGCCTTAATGAGCAGATTCCCGTATTGACCCTCGTCAAGGTTTACCAGGACAACCTTAGTTTCTTCCTGAGCCTGCTCAAACCCTACTTGCATCATCTGCCCCAAAGCAGGATAAATGACTAGGGGGACTATTATTATACCAAATATAAGCCCTTTATCCCTCAGAAGGTCTTTAAGTTCCTTCATTACAAGTATCCAGAAGTCACCCATATTGAAAACCTCCTTCCTTCCCCACTATGGACATAAAGACCTCCTCAAGATTTTCTGCCTCATATTTCTCCTTCAGCTCCTTTGGACTTCCGGTTTCCACGATTACTC
>CAYNRW010000086.1:0-5117 GCA_964399725.1 uncultured Thermococci archaeon
AAGAAAAGAGTTCACTCCTTCTTAACGTGCTTTTCTACGAATTCCTTAAGAACGTCCTTGAGTTTTGGATATCCTATCTCCTCAAGCTCATATTTAACCCTGACGGCTGGCTTGTTGAGCTTCATGAATCTTCTGAGATCAACTGGAGTTCCCATTATTACAACATCAGCATCTGCCCTGTTGATTGTCTCCTCAAGCTCCTTTATCTGCTTCTTACCATAGCCCATTGCTGGGAGGATAACATCAAGGTGTGGGTACTTCTTGTAGGTCTCGATAATTGAGCCTACGGCGTATGGTCTTGGGTCAATGATCTCCTTAGCTCCGAACTTCTTAGCTGCAACGTATCCAGCTCCGTACCTCATGCCTCCGTGTGTGAGGGTTGGACCGTCTTCAACAACTAAGACACGCTTCCCTTTAATGAGTTCTGGCTTGTCAACGAATATCGGTGAGGCCGCTTCGATGACGATGGCGTTCGGGTTGACCTTCTCGATGCTCTCGCGGATCTTCTGGGTGTCGTCTCTGTTCGCTGTATCAATCTTGTTTATAACTATAACATCCGCCGCTCTGAAGTTGGTCTCACCTGGATGATACTTGAGCTCGTGGCCTGGTCTGTGGGGATCGGTCACAACTATCCAAAGGTCTGGAACGTAGAATGGGAAGTCGTTGTTTCCTCCATCCCAGAGGATTATGTCGGCTTCTTTCTCGGCCTCTCTTAGTATCTTCTCGTAGTCAACACCAGCGTAAACTACCATACCCCTCTCGATGTAGGGTTCGTACTCTTCTCTCTCCTCTATCGTACACTCGTGCTTGTCAAGGTCTTCAAAGGATGCAAACCTCTGGATAACCTGCTTTCTCAAGTCTCCATAGGGCATTGGATGTCTAATGGCAACTACCTTGTAGCCCATCTCTTGGAGGAGTTGGGCAACTTTTCTTGATGTTTGGCTCTTTCCACATCCTGTTCTAACGGCTGTAACGGCCACCACCGGCTTGGTGCTCTTTATCATTGTACTCTTCGGTCCAAGGAGCCAGAAGTCAGCACCAGCAGCATGTGCCCTCGAGGCAAGGTGCATAACGTGCTCGTGGGAAACATCTGAATAAGCGAAAACAACAATGTCAATGTTATGCTCTTTGATTATTTTCTCAAGGTCGTCTTCACTCCATATTGGTATTCCGTTTGGATAAAGCTCACCAGCAAGCTCGGGAGGATATAGTCTTCCTTCAATGTCTGGAATCTGAGTTGCAGTAAATGCCACCACTTCGTATTCGGGGTTGTCTCTGAAGAAGGTGTTGAAGTTGTGGAAGTCCCTCCCTGCTGCACCAAGAATTACAACCCTCTTTCTTTTCTTTTCAGCCATTTCTATCACCTCAAAATATTTTGGTTTGGGCAAATAGTGTTTGATTTTTGGCATTTATAACTATTTTTGTTGCCTGATGAAATATTTCGTCCAAAAATCTTCATTCTATTCTCGATGATCAAAAAGAAGTTTCGATAATAGTAGTACAAAGCTAGACATAAGAGGCCACTTATTGTTTTGGAAGCACTGTTTTAAGTATAAGCTCATTTCCATTAACGATTACTTGAGCTTTCAATTTGTTTGACTCCTCTGCCTTTTTAATGAAAAGGTTTTGAACCTCTTGAAGGGCTCTATCATCGCCCCACAGGCTCTTCCATATCATTACGTAGTGCGTGGAGTTTTCTGCAAGGACTAGTTTATCCCCCTGCCATGCCATGGAGATTTTTAAGGCTTCCTCTTGATTTACGCCGTTTACTAAAAGAAGGAGATAGAAATAGAACTCTCCAAGCCTATCTTCGTGAATTATCTTGTAATCCCCGTTTAATTTTATCTCTACCTCTTGGGGAAGAACTCTGGCTAAATAAAGCTCTGGGTGCATTATCTGCTGGGTTGTTTGAGGAGGATCAGAGTAAGCATCGTTAATAAGTTCCCATCCTCCCTTCTCGTAAAGATACTCGACGAATTTATCCCCAAAAACATAAGGAAAGTACCCGAAGTTCATGGGAGGATCTTTGAGATTTAGCGATGTTATTTTCTCTATTTTGATGTTATGCTTCTTGCAATAAAGATCGGCTGTTAGATCTGCATCTCCCTCAATTAGAGCTTTGATAGCGAGATTCCCATCAAGTGTTTCTGGGTATTTTGGGTCAAAATACTGTTTTTGTATCACATGGGTAAACTCGTGAGCCAAAACCCTCTTGGCTGTATCCCCGGTTTTAAAGAAATTTTCTGAGATTATATAGACCTTATTTCCTAAGGTAACTGCTATCCATGAAGCGGTTTCTTTTCTTTTTGTTTTTGTAAGGTTGTAGTCAAGTGAAACAAGAAATGTCATCTTATATATTAGCTCCCACTTTTTGATTTCTTGATAATCTTCTCTGCCTGGGCCCCATTTTTTAAGGACCTCTTCCTTAGTAAGCGTGATTATCTTTGGATTATCCTTAAAGCTAAGTCCCCTTATTTCCTCTACATCTTTCGAGATGTTGGACGCAATTTGGATTACTTGCTGAGCATCTTCACTTAGGTAGGAATAGTTATGGTATAGAAATGCAACAAAAAAGATGCCTACGACAAAAAGGGCAAAAAGAGATTTGTTCTTCATTTAATCACCAGAAAGTGTAAAAATCACTCCTTAAACTCAACGAATTCTTCCTTCATGCCTTCTTTGGTTATTGTGACCACCTGGATTTTTCTTTCTCCGGTGTACACATCTCTTTTACCAGCTGTCTTGACTGCCCTTATAGCCAATTCTCTGGCCTCTTCAATTGTCATATCTTCCTTGTATCCATTCTCAAGTATCGCTATTGCAAATGGACTTCCAGAACCTGTTGCGGTGTAGTTATCGAAAATTAAGCCACCCAGTGGATCAAGGCTTGCGAGCGTTGGTTCTTTAACATAACCACCAATTATTATCTGTACCATGTAGGGGAACCATTTGCTCTCGTTAAGTATGTTGCTGAGAAGGTTTGCCATTGCCTTCGCTGTCATTGGTTTTCCCCATGTAAATTGATAATACCTAGCCTCGGCTTCGAGCATTCGTGCCAAAGCCTGCAAATCTCCAACGCTTCCTGCAGTTGTTATTGCTATCTTGTCAGTTATGGGCAAAATTTTCTTTATGTTGAGTGTTTCCACCATGTGATCAAGAGAAGCTTGAGTGTCTGCAGCCAGCACTATTCCATCTTTCAATTTAATTCCAACGGTGGTTGTCCCGGTTTTCTTTTCCATATTCTCTCACCTCTAGATTTGTATTCCCCCAGAAGAGTTTTAAACCTTTGGGAGTATAAACTAGGCTAAACCAGATTTAAAAAATAATCGCAAGGAATATTCAACCCTCAAGCATGTCCTTGCAGCTCTCGCATACCCATCTTTCATAGCCTTCATGGACAACTCTGTGAAGCTGGGCATACTGCCCACAAACCTCGCATATTCCGTAAACTTCTCCCTCTTCTTTTTCAGCTTCCTCTTCCTGGTTGTATGTATTTACCGCTGCAAGCAGATCTGCCGCTGTGACGAAACCCATTGGCATTCCAAGCTTTGTTACGAGGAGTCTCCTTACTCCCTTTTCCATCATGAGCTCGATGGCATCCTGAATGTCGTAGTCATATTCTATCGTTATGGGATCTTTTGTCATTATCTCACTAATTTTTACCTCTTTAGGGTCTTTTCCCTTGGCAACTACCTTGTTAAGAATGTCTCTATCCGTGAGAATACCTATTATCTCATCCTTGTTCATAACAACTGCACTGCTTACTTTGTTTCTTGCAAGGATTTTAGCAACTCTCTCAACAGTTTCGGTTGGTCTAACAACAACTGCCTTTCTTTTAACTATTTGCTCTACAGTAATTTTTGGCACCATTGTTATTCCCTCCTGATTCATATTGAACTACGATAGGAAACTTAAAAATGTTTTGGGATTAAATTTTCTTTTCCATCAGGTATCGAGAAATTAGAAGATATCCCACCACGAATATTAAAATCGCTAAAATGTATGGCACTAGGGAAGTTTTAGTTGATGGCTGCATAACAGTTTCATTGAGGGCCTTGGCGCGAGGAATAGACTTTTCAACGGTATAGGTTATGTTCTCTTCCCTTAAGATCTCTTTCGTGAGCAGTTTATTGGAGAGAGCGTACACTGCTGAGGCCAGCAAACCCGAGATTCCTAGACTTATTATTTGTATTTTCTCAAAAACTCTTAGAAAACGTTTTTTGATTGGCATTCCCCTGGGAAGCAAAAGAATGGGTTTTGATGATGCTCTGTAGAGCTTTACCTCTTGCAGTCTTTTGCCGTACTTTTTCCCTGCAACCTCCACAAGACCTACCCTCATCATTTTATCCAAGTGGTAAGAAACAGTTGACATTGGAATTCCGAGTTCCCTTGCTATTTCTGACATTGAGAGTGTCTTTTCTTGCAGGAGTCCCAATATCAAAAGAGATGTTTCATTTGCGAGAATCTGGGCCAGCTCTTTAGCCTTCTCATCTCTCACATCGATTGTTTCAAATTCCACCTACCACACCAAGAATATTTGACTGTGAGAATATTAAAACCTTTGTTTTCACTTCAATAGGAATTGAAGTAAAAATTTAGGTAAATTTATGAAAAGGAAAGAAAAGCTAAATTCATGGCTTCTCGAGGATGATCTCAATTGTTGAAGTGTTGGCTGTTCTTCCATCAGCTGTTGGAAGCTCCTCTGTGCCGATCTTTATCTCCCTAACACTAACCTCTGGAAGGAATCTGTTTCTGACGATCTCTGCAACGTCAACAGCTCTGCTGATAGCCCTACCTCTTGCTCTGATGCTAACTTCCTTTGCACCCTCGTTGAACTGGGTTATTACGGCCAATACATAGTTCATAACAGGCTTCTTTCCTATGAAGACAACATGTTCCTCTGCCATTTTTGACACCCTCCGAAAGTTTTGTCAATAGCAAACTTTGGCCATGTGGTTAAATACTTTTCGGTTTATATATCTGGATATTGCCGAGATAACTGTGGCATTACCTTCTTAAAATCATTCAGCAAATTGTAGCTCAGCTCCCCCTTGATTTTTATCACTTTCTCATCAACTGTGATGAAGCGAGTTTTTGTACTGTTTTTAGCCGTGTGG
>CAYNRW010000087.1:0-5082 GCA_964399725.1 uncultured Thermococci archaeon
TATATCTTCTGAGTGTTGCACTGCTGGAACATAAGAGGATTCCTTTTTTAATTTTACCCTAGTTCCCATCAAGATTAAAATTGGTTTAGATGCTTATAGGGATACTAAGTGGTTGCTCATGTGTGAACATTCAACTAAACACAATGCACAATCAAAGACATGATGGGAACTAGGGCGTCTATCATCACGGGGTCTGCCCCTCGTGAGTTTTTAAGGAGGAACATGAGTGAACATCCTCCCGTTCAAGTCAACCCTCACGGCGGACAGACCCCGTAAGACTTATATATTGAGTGAATACTAAGAATTTTTTGAAAACTTTGGGGGGGGCAAAGTGCACCGAAAAGTTGTGTTTGTATTGTCTCTTTTGGTAATGTTTAGCGTGGTAGCAACGGGTATGACTTGGGGAGCAGATCAGAACATAGAGAAAAGTTTTGAGATTGAAAGTGCAAGTGATCCAACAGTTTGCGATTATGATAGTGTGGTTGACAGCGTTGGAGGGTATACTGTTGGACATGCCGGCTTGAGCCTTTGTGGAAAAGCCAGTCAAACTAATCCACCATGGCTTTACAATGTGCGTGCTTATGCGAATGGATATGGCACATGCCCCCTACTCTATACGACTCAAGTGCCTTCGGAGGCATATTATCATATTGGAGCTGATGCATATACAGGATGTGGGCACTTACACACGGAGATTAATTGGATAGAAGGATGAGAACATGATGAGGTATACTATACTCTTTCTGTTTTTCCTTTTGCTACTTTTATCCCCTCTAGCCTCTGCCCAGCTCTATTGGCTCAGAGAGGGCGTTTATTTTAAGTATGCTGCCAAGGGAGATGTGGTTATCACCCAAAACTCATCTATTTATAGGGGGTCTTACGGTGAGCTATTCTGGAGAATATTAAAAGTTGAAAATGACCTTGCCACAGTTGAAGCAATTTTTAAAGCAAAAAACCTAACTGAAGAGCGTTATAATGAGCTCACCTATGAGGAAGCTATTGAAAGATTAAACAAGCTAATTTTCCTTTACGAAGGGGAAAAGCCCTCGACAATTGTGGGCTCCTGCAGGATATATCCCGTGGAGGATAACACATGGGGGGAAGGGGTAGCGAGGGTTTGTAACGAAACAGTTTCCCTCGAATTTTCGAACTATACCTATGCCCTTTGGGTTAGGCAGGATAAAGGCGTAGAGTTCATCCGAAAAGCCGTTCCGAAAATTGAGAGAAGCATTGTCTTCGAGATTAACCTGAGAGATAACGTCTTGCTCTATAATAGGACTCCTTTGGGGAAAAACCTTCTTTTTATCTCTCCTGGCAAAATTCCTCGTGAAGGGGAACTTCTGTTTGACCTTTCGGGCCAGGGAGTGAAAGTAGAAAAGAGCATAATTCTCAACGATACCATAATTCACATACCCTTCAAGACATTTAACCCCCCCATACTCCATATTCAGACGAATATGGTATCGTCTCATGACTGGAAGGGAATGGACGTCCTTTACTACGACATAGCGAGCGGAATTTTGGTGACAGGATTCATGCCGGTATCACCACTCTGGAAAGCTTTTGGATTTTCGTCGGTCGTTCTTTTTAATGAGGGTTCTAAGATAAGTGGGGGAGAGATGGAGGGATTTGGAATGATCCTGGAGGAGACAAATGCGGACTTGGTCTTAGCAAAGCCTTTGATGGGAGTAGAAATGCCGAAGCTCTCTTTTATCATCTTTCTCTTTTCCGTGCTCTTGTTGATCATTTCTAGAGCAGTGAGAATTTGGAGGTAGCAGGCATGAGGGTGTTCATTAGGTATGAACTTCAGGAACCTACAAAACTCTCCATTCTTCTCTTTTTTAGCGTTCTTGTTTCAGCCGCACACAAAGTATTCCTTCTTAAGCAGGTGGGCCAAGTCCTCTCCACTTATCCCCTCTTCCCCTTACCGGAGCTTTTTGTGGATATGGCCCGGTTGAATACACCCTTTTATGTTCTCGCTTCACTTATGGCCTCATTTATCGTGGGAATATCCGCGAGAACGGAAAGGGACTTGGGAGTAGCATTGAGCATCTATGCTCTTCCTTATTCCAGAAGAGCTATTTTGACAGCCAAATTCTTTTCGAATTTTCTTCTGCTTGTTATGTATTCCCTGGCGATCCATATTCTCGTGTTTATCCTCCACTTCTCTGGAACTCTTGAAGGAGCTTTAGAGGCTCTAACTGCTGGTATCCCATCCTTAATTCCCTTTTATGCCGTCGTTATGTGCTATATTGTCTCAATATCCTCTTTCATTACCATTTCCTCCCCAAACACATACGTAGCAATCTTAGCCTCATTTTTGGCTTTATATTTTCCTGTTCTGGCGAACATTGGATGGCTGGTGCCAACAATCGGCACCGATCTAAATGCCCTCAAAACCCCAGCTTTTCTCTCTGTCATATTTTTCATCGCTTATATCCTTATGGGAGAACGGAGGGATGTTAGATGAGGCTTTTGAAGTTCTTTCTTTTGTCTATTCTGGTCGCAATTTTCATCTCCCTACTATTTCAGGTGAGGTTCTCCACCAATGACCTCTCATATCATCCAATCAGCATAGGCGGGAATATGAAATATGGAATTGTTTACTCCCCTTCTGCAGCCTCGGTTAAGGTATCCCTCTCATGCTCAAATAAAACCCAGATATTTGTTAGAGACATAGAAGAAAATGGCACCATTTATACCGGAACTGTTTATGGGAGCGATTTAGTCCCCCTGATCTTCCCACACCCTGGCCACTATGAATTTTCTTTAAACTCCACCGAAGTGCACTGTTCAATAATTGTAAAACCCATAGAAGTCGGCTTCCCTGCTGGAAACTGGAACGCCCACTTCATCTTGGGCTCTTTAATTGCCCTTTCGCTGGCTTTCCTAATTTGGAGGAATGGGCATGATAGTTGAAGCCAAACACCTTCAGAAAAGGTTTGGCCCAATCGTAGCTCTGGACGATGTAAATATTAAAATCCCCGAAGGTCTGACCTTAATCCTGGGCCCCAATGGGGGAGGGAAATCAACATTTATGAAGCTCACCCTTGGTCTTTACAGACCGACTGGGGGAGAAATAAGGCTCTTGGGGAGGAATCCATGGAAGGAGGCAAATGTACGAAAAAATGTGGGGGTTTCTTTTGACCCTCCTGCACTCCCAAAATTTGTGAGCGGTAGGGAATGGTTATCTTTTCTGGCCGAGGCTAAAGGTGTGGATGCCGAAGAGGAAATAGCCAAAGTCTCCGAAATGTTCAATATGGGGGCCTTTCTAAACCGGAGAATAGATAGATATTCTTCAGGAATGCTCAAGCGTCTGAGCATTGCCCAAGCTTTTATCGGAGAACCCAAGGTAGTGTTTCTTGATGAACCCCTAGGCAACATAGATTTCGAAAGTGTTGGACAGATTATCTCAATCCTCGCTGAAAAAAAGGGGGGTGGAACGAGCTTCATAGTAATATCTCATATCTGGGAATCATTTATGGAACTGGCAGATTACGTGGTGGTACTAAGTGCGGGTAAAGTCTATTTGGCTGGTGGAGCGGAAGAGGTGAGGGGGAGCCTGGAAAAGTTATTTAAATCCCCAAAATCTTTCCATCGGGTCTCTCTTAAACCTCCCTAGTTCGGTTTCCTTCAATAGTTCATTACCTCTAGGACTCTTGCAGTCAAGTGGATAAGAGGACTCTTCTGGAGGACATTCCAAAAAGCGCTACCGTCATAGTCGTGAACAATAACGAAGGGCAGGAAAATGCAAAATACCTACAAAAGTCAGATTCTCAATTGATGCAATTGGTATAGAGCTCTCGAGCATAATAAATTTGAACTTTTCCGAAAGTGTTTTGTATGGCCTCATACTAATAGACTAGAGTGAGTGTAATGAGAGCATACATAACAATGCTTGGAAGATCCACTTGGGCCCTAGTAAACACTTACTATGCTGTAGTTATGAATGGATACAAGCCCGATAAAATCTACATTTTTCTAGAAAATACTCATGAGGAAAAACTTCCTCAGACTATTGAAGCTTTAAAAATAATACCCTAGTTCCCATCAGATCGTTAGAATTATGAGTACTTAAATTTTTTGATTGATTGGTGGTTGTTATGAACTTTCAGGAAGAAATCTTGCTCATAAAATCTGAGATTTACCCAATAATCAGAAAACATTACCCGAAAAACACCTGCAGGGAAGTAATCAGCCTCTACGACCTGATAACCTTCGCAATACTAGCACACTTACACTTTAACGGAGTTTACAAACACGCTTACAGAGTTCTAATTGAAGAAATGAAGCTCTTCCCCAAAATTAGGTACAACAAACTAACAGAACACTTAAACCGGCATGAAAAACTCCTGCTCTTGGCGCAGGAAGAATTGTTCAAAAACCACGCTAAGGAGTATGTCAGGATAATGGATTCAAAACCCGTCCCAACAAAAGAGCTGGCAAGAAAAAACAGGAAGGAGAAGAAGAGCTCCTCAGAAATCATAACTGGAAAACCCGCGGTTGGTTTTATCCCTTCTAAAAAAGTTCTACTATGGTTACAAGCTGACGTGTTATTCTGACGGGAATCTTCTGGCTTTACTGTCTGTTGATCCGGCGAACAAGCATGATGTGAGTGTTGTCAGAGAGAAGTTCTGGGGGATTGTTGAGAAGTTTTCTGGCTGTTTCCTGTTTTTGGATAAAGGTTACGTGAGTAGAGAACTTCAGGAGGAGTTCCGACAGTTTGGAGTTGTTTATGTTCCGGTGAAGCGGGAGAATCAGATTAGTAATCTGGAGGAGAGGAAGTTTTACAAGTACTTGTCTGATTTCCGCAGGAGGATTGAGACTTTGTTTTCGAAGTTTTCTGAGTTTTTGTTGATGCCGAGCAGGAGTGTTAGTCTGAGGGGCTTGATTGTTAAGATTTTGGGGGCAATTCTGGCTGTAAATCTGGATAGATTATACAACTTCACAGGTGGTGGGAACTAGGGTTAATTTTCTCTTCCCTGGGGAGAATGAGAAGGTTATCCTCTACGGTAATGTCCGCAGAAAAAAAGAGTGCACGAGCTTTTTTGTTTTTCTCTTTAAAAATGAAAGCTTGGAATC
>CAYNRW010000088.1:0-5011 GCA_964399725.1 uncultured Thermococci archaeon
GAGAAAAGACTTTTAATCTTTCTTCCTTACACTTTTTTGGTGATCAAAATGGCAAAATTTTTCGTACCGAAATCTCATCCCAGATATTGGAGCCTTTACTACAGACACAAGCTTGAAGAAGCTCTTGAAAAGGGAATTTTGGCAACAGCGGGACTGATAGCCCATGGAAGAGGAGAAGCTTTTGATTACCTTATCGGAGAAAATACTATTAAACCAGCTGAAGAGGCAATGAGAGCTGCAGTTGCAAAACTTCTCTTAGCTAAACACCCCGTCGTTTCAATAAATGGGAACGTTGCTGCTTTAGTTCCAAAAGAAACAATAGAGCTTGCAAAGGTTCTCAACGCGAAACTCGAGATAAACCTCTTCTATCGGACGGAAGAGAGAGTCAAAGCAATAGCAGAGGAATTCCGCAAATACGATCCCGAGATAGAGCTTCTCGGTATAAATCCAACCAAAAGAATTCCAAATTTGGAGAGTGAGAGAGGTAAAGTTGATGAAAATGGCATATGGAAAGCAGATGTAGTTGTTGTGCCCCTCGAAGATGGGGACAGAACAGAAGCACTCGTAAAAATGGGCAAGTTTGTTATAACAGTTGATCTGAACCCCCTTTCAAGGAGCGCAAGAATGGCTGACATAACTATAGTTGACAACATAGTAAGGGCATATCCAAAGATGATTGAACTAGCCAAGGAAATGAAAGAACTTCCCAGAGAAGAACTCGAAAAAATAGTGGCAGAATATGACAATGGAAAGATACTCAGCGAGGTATTGACTTATATGAAATCCAGACTAGAGAAATTGGCCAAAGAAGGTGTTTGGAGGAGAGAAAACCTTTAGAGTTTTTCAGCTTTCTCTACCAATGCCCTGAGGTTCAAAATCAGTTCATTTTCATCTTTGGCTTTTGATATCACCAAAGGAACTCTTTCCCTTTCCGCTATTTTTACAGCGAGCTCATCAAGCCTCTTAACCCCATGCAAGACAACTACCGCTGGCTTCAGCCCTTGAACCCTTATAGCAATCATTGGACTTCTTCCAGTGGTTACTTTGGTGAAGACTAATGCTCTTTCCGTAGTCCATCCGTAGAGTTTCAAAAATTCGTCGCTACTCATCTCTAAGATGGCCTGTATGCTGTCTATAACCGTGTACCCATAGATTTTTCTTCCGAGAAGATCTTCATTTGCAGCAATTTCTCCTTTTACCGCAGTAACTATATCGGCAACTGTAACGGGAAAGGCGAATTCTCTTATATCAAGAATAGCATTTGTGGGAAGATCACTTCCTATGGTTCTGCTAAAAGCCCTTATGACGTTTCCTCCTCTTTTCTCGTCTATTTCAAGGAGTGCCTCAACGAATTTCCTAATTGTAGAAGCACCAGGGCTTTTTCTTCTACCGCCTTCATAATCGCTGATCACCGAAGAAGAGACTCCAAGAAATTCAGCCAGTTCGGTCTGGCTTATGCCGAATATCTCTCTCCACTTTCTCATGGTCTTCCCTGGGTCGGAAGAGAGGGTTATTTCCCCGGCAATTCTTTTTGCCAGAGCTTCCTTTTCTTTTTCCAACATAATTAATTCCTCACATTAAGTTGTTATAAGTTTTTCGGCAATTGCCTATAGAAAGGGGGTAATAACCCACCCGAGTTCATCGACTCCGCCTTCGGCGGTGCTCCCCGGGCAGAGGTAGTTGGAATTTTTCATTAATAACCTTTGCTATTTTTTCATTTCCTCCTCTATTGTCTCGGCAAGCCTCTTTATGCCTTCCCTAATCTTCTCTTCCGATACATAGGTAAAGTTAAGTCTCATTGTGTTCTTAACATCCCTGTGGGCGAAGAAAGCCTCTCCTGGAACATATGCAACGCCCTTTGCAACAGCCTTCTCAAGCATGAGCTTTGTATCAATTCCATCAGGAAGAGTCGCCCAAACGAACATTCCACCCTCTGGCTTTGTCCATCTAACTCCTTCTGGCATGAACTCCTCCAAAGCTTTTAACATTGCTTCCCTTCTTGGTTTGTAAAATTCAACTATCTTTGGTATATGCTTGTCCAAATAACCCCCTTCAACGTATTTCCATGCTATAACCTGACTGAAGGTGTTGGTACAGAGATCAACGCTCTGCTTTGCTATCTCCAATTTTCTTATGAAGTGTGGTTCTCCAGCTATCCACCCAATCCTGAAACCTGGAGCTAAAATCTTAGAGAACGTTCCCAAGTAGAGTACTCTTCCCTCCTCATCCCATGCCTTAATGGGTTTTATGGGCTCTCCAGAGTAGCGGAGTTCCCCATAGGGGTTATCCTCAACGATTACGAAGTCGTATTCACTTGCAAGTTCAAGAAGCCTCTTTCTCCTCTTCTCATTCATTGTTACACCTGCTGGGTTCTGGAAGGTGGGTATTGTATAGAGTATCTTCACTTTCTTTCCTTCTTTTTCCATCTCCTGCAGCTTCTCCTCAAGGAGGTCAATGTTCATTCCTTCATCGTCAAGAGGTATCTGAACAAATTCAGGCTCGTAGTACTTGAAAGCTTGAAGAGCAGCAAGGTAAGTGGGGGCCTCAACTACAATAATGTCCCCAGGATTTATGAAAACCCTACCAATCAAATCTAGAGCCTGCTGTGATCCGCTCGTGATCATAATGTCTACCTTGGAGATAGGAATGTCGTACTTCTTCCTCATCCACTCGGCAATAGCCAACCTTAAGGGAGTAAAACCTTTCGTAGTTCCATATTGGAGTGCCTGAGCTGCGTGCTTTTCAAGAACCTCTTTGGCAATTTCCTCAATTATCTCCACTGGGAAGGTCTCAGGTGCTGGGAGACCGCCCGCAAGTGAAATTACATCCGAAGATTCAACAAGCTTTAAGAGTTCTCTAATTTCTGAAGCTTTCATTCCAAGCGCCTTTTCTGAGAAGTATTTTTCATAATCCAAAGTTGGTGCCTCTAATTTTTCCCTAAGCCTCTTCTCAAGCTCCATCTTGATCTTCCTCCGAGTAGTTTTATTTGATGTACTAAAGTGAACACATATCCTATTTTATGCATTGATAGTTTTGTGGCAATTAGATATAAAGCTTTCGGCGTTGGTCGGAAATGCCCTTTATGTTTGTAAAGGCACAAAGCATAAAATATTTATGTACACCAAAGAACATGTAAAAACATCAACGAACATAAATTGAAAATTCTAGGAGTGAGCTATATAAACTTGTCCGAAGAATTAAGAGAACAATGGAGGGATTAAAATGCCCGTGATAAAAGAGGTTTTAGAAATAGCAGAGAAGATAAAGACAATGGAAATAAGGGGGGCAGGAAAAATAGCAAGATCAGCCGCTTATGCACTACAGCTCCAAGCTGAAAACAGCAAAGCAAAAAGTGCAGATGAACTCTGGAAGGAGATTAAAGAAGCGGCAAGGATTTTATACCATACAAGACCCACTGCCGTTTCCCTTCCAAATGCCTTAAGATACGTTACATACCGGGCAAAGGTGGCATATAACAGTGGTGCGGAGTTAGAGGAGCTCAAGTTCATAGTGATTAACTCAGCAAAGGAGTTCATACACAATTCAGAAAACGCTGTGAAGAGAATAGCCGAATTCGGTGCAAAGAGGATTGAAGATGGGGACATCATAATGACCCACTGCCATTCGAAAGCTGCCCTAGGGGTCATGAAAAAAGCGTGGGAAGATGGAAAGGATATAAAGGTCATTGTGACTGAGACAAGACCAAGGTATCAAGGAAAAATCACGGCAAAAGAGCTTGCAGAAGCAGGTATTCCGGTCATCTACGTTGTCGATGGAGCCGCTAGGCATTACATGAAAATGACCGATAAAGTAGTTATGGGGGCAGATTCAATAACGGCCAATGGCGCTGTTATCAACAAAGTAGGAACCGCTCTAGTAGCTTTAACGGCAAAAGAGCATAGAGTATGGGTTATGATAGCCGCAGAAACTTACAAATTCCACCCGGAGACGCTCTTGGGGCAACTAGTTGAAATAGAGGAGAGAGACCCATATGAAGTCGTTCCGAAAGAGGAGCTCGACACATGGCCCAAAAACATCATCGTCAAAAACCCTGCCTTTGATGTTACCCCACCAGAATATATCGACGTGATAATTACAGAAAAGTCCGTTATTCCACCATATGCAGCAATAGACATCCTAAAAGAAGAATTCGGATGGGCACTTAAATACACTGAGCCCTGGGAGGATTGAGCTCGTAAAAGAGCTCGTCTTCTCCAAGCTCCTTTTTCAGTTTTTTGAAGTTCTGCTCAAGTCTAGGGAGTCTTGACTTACTCCGCTTAAGCATCTCATTTGCTAAGTTAATTGAAAACTCGAGGTATTCATCGCTTATTAATATCTCCCCATCTCTGCCAAGAGGAACGGTTAAGTACTCGGTGCCATTTATCTCCACCAGTACTCGTTCTTTGTTGAAGGCTTTGAATGTGGTATACTTAAAGCCAGAAGAAAGGCCAATTTCGTGAATCTTTTTTCCTATTTCCGCATTTTCCCCAACTACGTGAAAAATCGGTGGCTGGGCTTTGAGGAAGATTATTCCCTCCTGAGCAGCTTTCAAGCTATTTTTTGCCTCTTCAAATGTTATTGGAGTGTGTTTCTTGACAAGCCACCTTGATAGGGGTTTAGCTCCTATTTTGGGTTCTTCAATTATCCCTATCCTTCCAGAGCATGAGCTCGTTGTGTAAACCCCTTTTATGGAATTAACAAGGAGCAGCAGATCAACTATATCCTCATCAACCTTGTTCTCGTTTATTGCAGTGAAGAGTGTTTTCAGAGCTTCCCTCTTTGCTTTCATCTTTAACCCACCTCTAGAGCTAATTATCGCTAATAAACTTCATTTAAGGTGGTTAATTGGTTATTAATCTATTTTTAGCACTTTTTGAGCATATTTTGGCGAAAAGTTTATAAAGATATCCCAGATAGCTAAAGTGGACATGGCCGGGGTGGTGTAGCCTGGTTAGCACAGGGGACTGTGGATCCCCTAGCCCGGGTTCAAATCCCGGCCCCGGCCCCAGAA
>CAYNRW010000089.1:0-4984 GCA_964399725.1 uncultured Thermococci archaeon
TCTTCAAAATCCTTAATTAGTCCGGGAGTGTAATTAGTGAGGTGAGTGGCATGAAGCTCATACTAAGACCTCTGTTTGAAGCACCCTTAACTCCCGATTTCATTGATGTTATAAAGGCAAAGCTCAAAGGAAAAGAAGCCAGAGAAGGGGACATTTTAGAAATAGATTTGTTGGGAAAACCCCTAAAATTTAAAGTGATATATGCAGAGCCGAAAGTTGTCAGAATCACTGACTTGACGGTAATAGAGTTAAGCGAGAAGGATATATTTTCCATAAGCCTTGAATTTGAAAAGGATATTAAAGACGTAATTACCGGGGAAGACATTATTGTGGTTGTCTTTGAAGATGAAGTTTTAATCTTAAACCACAAAGGACACAAGATTTTTAATCAGAAGTTCGAGAAGCTTAAAGAAGTTAGGCTTACGAAAGACATCGTATTGGTGGTTCATGATGAGAACAAACTTACAATCATCCAGCCATAAGGGGTTTACTTTTACCGAAAGCTGGGAAGAAAAGAAAAAACGCGCCCAAGAAATTGTTAAAAGGCTTATAAATGCCTATCCTAGAGAAAAGATCCTCATTGGAGACCCATACAAAACATTGATTCACTGTATAATCTCCCAGAGAATGAGAGATGAAGTTACATACAGAGTGTGGGAAGAGTTATTTAAGAAGTATAAAGACATCAAAACCATCGCAAACACTCCAATTGAGGAGATGCAAGAGTTTTTGAGGAAGAACGGCGTCGGTCTCTGGAAGACAAAGGGAAAGTGGATAGTAAAGGCTTCTCAGATAATCATTGAAAAGTATGGAGGTAAAGTGCCGGATAAGATTGAAGAGCTCACAAAACTTCCCGGGATAGGAAGGAAGTGCGCAAACATCGTTTTTGCATATGGGTTTGGAAAACAGACAATCCCTGTTGATACTCATGTAAACAGAATTAGCAAAAGGCTCGGACTAGCTCCTCCAAAAGTTCCGCCGGAAAAAGTGGAAGAATACCTCAAACAGCTGATACCTAAGGATCTGTGGATATATGTGAACCATGCAATGGTTGATCATGGGAAAAGAATCTGCAAGCCCATAATCCCCAAATGCAATGACTGCCCTCTACAAGACCTATGTCCCTATTTCAAAGGTCAGATAACTGGAGAAGACATAAAATAAAAAAGGCTATATATCTGAACCACTAATTTCTTTTGGTGTTATAAATGAGGTACGAAATTATTCAAAGACCAAGTTTTAGCTTGGTTGAGGTAGAACTGGAAGATGGAGAAGCCCTCAAGGCAGAGCCAGGTGCGATGGTTCACATGAGTCCGAACATAGAAATAGAAACAAAGACAGGAGGGATTTTTAAAGCCCTGAAGAGATCAATGCTTGGAGGGGAAAGTATATTCATAAACACCTTCAGAGCTAACGGAGGTAAAGGCACCATTGGCCTGGCACCACCATATATGGGGGACATAGAAGCATTAGAGCTTAGAGGCACTCTCTATGCTCAGAGCGGGGCGTTTTTAGCGAGTTCCGAAAGTATAGACATAGATACCAAATTTGGCGGTGCAAAAACATTTTTCTCAAGAGAGGGCCTATTTCTGCTCAAACTAAGCGGAGAAGGGACAGTATTCCTCTCAAGCTTTGGAGGAATATACAAAAAAGAGCTCAGAAATGAGGAATTCATCATAGATACCGGTCATTTGGTAGCCTTCACAGAGGGTCTCGATTTTAAGATAAGGAGAGTTGGAGGGTTAAAAAGCACGATTTTTGGTGGCGAAGGACTTGTTGCGGAGTTCTATGGTACTGGAACATTGTACATACAAACAAGGAGCATAGACACCTTTTTAAGCTGGCTTATTCCATTCCTACCCAAATCCCGGGAGTGAGCTTTTTATACTTTCCCTTTTACCTCTTCCCGGTGAAAAAAGTGATAGGGGTCTCAACGCAGTGCCTATTTGACAAGAGCCTAAGCCTTGCCCTTCATAAAATAAAGAGTCTTAACGTTGATTTTGTTGAGGTTGTCAACGAAGGCTATCACGAGCTGAATAGGTATAACTATAAAACGTACAAAGAGTTTTTGGAAAACAACGCATTAAAAAGCACCATCCACGCTCCTTTCAGTGATATAAACATTGGCTCGTTAAACGAAAAAATGAGAAGGGCTTCTCTTAGCTTGCTCTTTGAAACTCTGGAGATAGCCTATGAGATGGGATCCCTCCTTGTTGTGATTCATCCAGCCCACAAATCCCCACTAAGTGGAAAGTTTCCAAAAGCCTATGAAAAAGCTCAAAGACGCTCTCTCGAAGAAATAGATAGGGTAGCGGAAAGAATAGGGATAAGAGTTGTCCTAGAGAATATGCCCTCCTTCTGGATTCTCGATGGTCAAACTCCTGAGAGGATAGCAGAGCTGATTGATGGCACCAGCATAGGCGTGGCATTTGATATAGGGCACTTAAACACGACAACTGGGAATTTTGATGAGTTTATCGAGCTTTTAAGGGACAGAATCGAGTATGTACACCTAAGTGACAACAATGGCACAGAAGACTCTCATCTGGCTTTAGGAGAGGGCACAGTTCCTTGGAAAGAAATAATGAAAAAAGCGCCCAGAGTTCCGACGTCTCTGGAAGTAAAAACCTTTGAGGATGCTATTAAAAGCCTAAAATTTTTGAAGGAACTCCGCAGCGGTATTTGATATTCTTTCAATTTTTGGACAGTAATGCCTTTATTGATTCATTAAGGAGCTTATTTTATCTACATAAAACTTTTATACACAAGAAGATAAAGTTCAAGTGGAAGTTTATTCACAAATTTTAGAGGTGATATCATGAAAAGCCCAAAAATTGTCGAAGAACTCAAACCCTTCTTCGAACCCAATGCTGTCGCAATCATAGGGGCTACAAACAAAAAAGGAAAAGTTGGAAACGTTATTTTTGAGAACTTCAAAAGAAACAAAGAACAGGGAATTTTCAAAGGAAACATTTACCCCGTAAACCCAAAGCTTAATGAAATCGAAGGGTATAGGGTATATAAAAGCGTCAAAGAGCTTCCAGATGACACGGATTTGGCAGTAATAGCTATTCCAGCACCTTTTGTACCAAACACAATGAGAGAGATTGCAGAAAAGGGAATAAAAGCAGTGATTATTATTACTGGCGGCTTTGGAGAGCTTGGTGAAGAAGGAAAGAAAATGGAAGAAGAAATTCTCCAAATCGCAAAGGAAAATGGAATAAGAGTCATAGGACCTAACTGTGTTGGAGTTTACGTGCCTGACACAGGTGTTGATACAGTTTTCCTTCCCGAAGAAAAAATGGACAGACCGAAGAGCGGCTCAATAGCCTTCGTTTCTCAAAGTGGTGCTTTCGCTGCAGCAATGCTCGATTGGGCAGCTTTGGCAGGGATAGGAATTGGAAAGATGGTAAGTTATGGCAACAAAATAGACGTGGACGATGCCGATCTAATGGATTACTTCATTTACGATGACTCCATAAAGGTCGTTACACTCTACATAGAAGGGGTAAAAGAAGGCAGAAAATTCATCGAAGCTGCAAAGAGAATAACGAAAGTAAAGCCTGTTATAGCTCTCAAGAGCGGAAGAACAGAATATGGTGCAAAGGCTGCTTCCTCTCATACCGGAAGCTTGGCTGGGGCTGATGTGATTTATGATGCGGTTTTCAAGCAGACAGGGATTTTAAGAGCAGAGGATTTTGAACACATGTTTGATGTTGCAAAGGCATTTGCAAAGTGCAAACTTCCAAAAGGAGACAGAGTTGGAATAATCACAGACGGCGGTGGAGCGGGGGTTATGGCAAGTGATGCTGTTGCCAAATTCGGTCTTAAAATGGCTGAGCTCAGTGAAGAGACCATCAAATACCTAAAAGAACATTTCCCACCACATGCCGTTGCAGGAAACCCAACTGACGTCGTTGGAGACACAGATGCCCAAAGATACAAGCATGCAATTGAAGCCTTTGTAAATGACCCAAACGTTGATGCAATAGTAATAATTGTTCTCTTCCAAGTGCCGCTTTTAAATGAGGAAGAAATAATAGAGATCCTCGCAGACTACGCAAAAAAGAGCGAGAAGCCAATAGTTGCAGTAGCCATGGGAGGCAAAAAGACAGAGCACTACGCAAAGATACTTGAAGAAAAAGGAGTTCCAGTATATCCAACACCGGAGAGAGGAGTTAGAGCCCTAGCTGGATTAGTCCAATACACTAAATACCTCGAAAAGTTAAAAGAGGAGTAATTCATTCCTTATTATGGGGGGACGATTATGAAGGAGGAAGCTTTAAAAGTTGTTGAAGAGGTTTTGGCTCAAGGTAGGAAGGCCTTAGTTGAATACGAAGCAAAGCAGGTTTTAAAAGCTTATGGTTTGCCGCTTCCAGAGGAAAAGCTTGCAAAGACCCTTGAAGAAGCCATAAAATATGCAAACGAAATAGGATACCCCGTTGTTATGAAACTAATGTCACCTCAAATCCTCCACAAAAGCGATGCAAAGGTCGTCATGCTCAACATAAAGAACGATGAAGAGCTCAAACAGAAGTGGGAGGAAATACATGAGAATGCAAGGAAATATAGGCCAGATGCAGAAATTCTCGGTGTCCTAATAGCCCCAATGCTCAAGCCCGGAAGGGAAATAATCATTGGTATTACTGAAGACCCGCAGTTCGGCCATGCAATAATGTTCGGTCTCGGTGGAATTTTCGTTGAAATCCTCAAGGATGTGACCTTCAGGATAATACCAATTGAAGAGAAAGATGCTTGGGCAATGATAAAGAGCATCAAAGGCTACCCGATTCTTGCCGGAGCAAGAGGAGAGCCTCCAGCAGACATGAAGGCAATTGTAGATATGATGCTAAAAGTCTCAGAGCTTGTTGATGAGCTTAAGGACTACATTAAAGAGATGGATCTAAACCCAGTCTTTGTTTATCCAGAGGGCGACGGTGCGGTCATAGTTGATGCAAGAATTATTTTGAAGTGAGCTTTTTAT
>CAYNRW010000090.1:0-4954 GCA_964399725.1 uncultured Thermococci archaeon
TCAAGCAAGCTCCAAGCTGAGTCGCCTGACTATCGGGTTCTCGGCTTCTTCTGGTTTTATCTCTTCAATGCTCTCTATGTAAATCTTTGATCTCTTAACGCGGTGCTTGCTTCCAATCTCTGACAGGACAAGCTCCTTTATATCCTCTGGCTTTAATGCTCTATATTCCTTGGTGAATTTGAACTTCTTCCCTTCCTTTTCAAAGACCCCCCTAACTCTGAACACCTTAACCTCCATTTCCCCTCACCCCAAAAATCCTAATGCCTCTTCAATTTTAACAATTTCAGGTCCTGTTGTTAAGTGTCCAACGACAACACCAGATGAGTTTGCAATCATGCATGAGCCCACAAAGGGCACACCCATGTTGGCAGTGCCAACATAGAAATCAACTTTGAAAAGGCTTTCAAGCCACTCAAGTTCTTCATCCGTTGCCTCAGGATGAACCAAGCCGCCTTTGTTTGTGACAACTCCTACGCTTCCGACAGCATGATAATTGGCTATTATCCCCCTCTCAACTTCAACATCAAAGATATCCTCGAATTGCTTTGCCTCTTCTCTTGTAAACTTTGCACTGATCAGCGCTGCTCTATCGTTCACGAGTATAAGGTTCCCAAAGGCAGTGAGTTTGCTTAAAACTGGTTCAACTCTAACATCCAATCCGTTCTCTTCTAGGGAGCTTTTAATTTTCTCAAGCTCGGAGTCCCAGATATAGTAAGGAACCACCACAGCATTTGAGTTTGCAGTGGCAAAAATTCCAACTATTCTGGACTTCATTATGCTTGTTTCGATAGTCGGAACTTTCAGAACTTCTCTGAGGACATTAAGCTTTTTCTCTTGGAGTCCTTCCCTAACTAGAGCAAACTTATCACTGGCTAACCCAAAGACTCCAAGATACGGTGAATTTTCAAAGTCCAACCTTTCAATGTGCATCTCTACACCTCGGTTTTCCCCTCATTGGAAAAATAGGAATCAAGCAAGGTGAACTTCAGCTACCTTGATGCCTTCCTTCTCTTCAACAGTCACTTTGACACGAAGCTTGCTCGGTGGCTTCTCAATTCCTCTTTCCCATATCTTCTCGTTGACATCTGTGCCTATTATAACCTCATCTGCCTTTGTGTGCCTCGCTATGAATTCCCTAACAAAGCGAGCGGCCCTTGGTGCTCTCTTCCATCTTGGAACTATCTTTTTGATCTTCTTAATTGGGACAACGTAAATTCTCTCTTCCGCCATCTCTCATCACTCCTTAAGCTTGGTTCTCCTCCAATATCTTCTCTTAGGGTGAGTTAAAACCTTCCTGTTAGTTTTTACGATAACCCAAACGGGCACTCTCCTATTTTGTTTGGCTGCCTTTGCCAAGCGGAGCTTCTTTGCCAACGGTTTGTTCCTTGCCATTCTTAACCCCTCCTTAATTTGTGAACGTGAAAAGCCTAACTAATGGCCGATTAGTAAGGCCTTATTTAAATTTTTGCTTTCACTCACATTCAAAGACTAGGGGTTAAAAAGCTTTTCATTTGAATAAGCAGAAAGAAGAAGAAAAGGTCACCCTATCTGGAAAGCTGTACTCCTAAGCTCTCCTCTCTCGAAGCGGTGTGGATCATACCACTCCCAATCGAGCGGCACATGGCTTTTTCCTTTGACAATCAACTCTGCCATGGCTTCTCCGACTCCAGGCGCCATCATAAAGCCGTGTCCGCTGAATCCAGCAGCAATGTAAAAGCCCTCTATGTAGTTAATCTTTCCAATAGCGGGGTTGCTGTCAGGTGTCTTTGCATAGAATCCTGCCCATTGTCTTACTATGTGGGCGTATTTAAGTGCTGGGATTATACGAGTGGCCCATTTAAGGACTTCCCTAAGGAAATCGTAAGTAGGAATTATGTCATATGTTGGTCCATATTCCAAGCCCGTTCCGCAAATAACTCCCCCGTCTTCGCCATCTTGAATTACATAGGAATCATTCCATGCTGGTGGACAAACAAGGGGCTCAATTTGCCCTTCCTTAATTGGCTCTGTCTTGACAAGCTGGTGCTTGTAAGGTTTTATCGGAATGAATTCTCTATCCAGCCCAGCCATCTCATTGATTATTGGAGCCCATGCGTTTGCAGCGTTTACAACAACGTCAGCTTTTATAGTACCTCTGTTTGTTTTTACTCCTTTTATTTCCTTGTTCTCAACTATAATGTCAGTTACTTCTGTGTATTCATAAATCTCGGCCCCAAGTTCTTTGGCTTTTCTTGCAAAGGCAAAAACGGTCTTGAAGGGATTTGCCTTTCCGTCAGTTGGGTTCCACTGTCCGGCAAGGAATTCGTCGGCATTTAAGGGTGGCACAATCTCTTTTGCTTCCTCTGGTGTTATAAGCCTTGTTGGAACGCCAAATTTATTGTGAAGTTTTATGTTTTCTTTAAATGTTTCAACCTCTTCTTCAGTTGTGGCCAAGAAGAGGTATCCTGTTTGTTTGAAATTCACATCATATTCAAGCTCTTCACTCAGTTTTTTCCATCTTTCGATGTTGTATCTCTGAAATTTTATGTTGGCCTCATCCGTAAACTGTTGCCTAATTCCGGTGGCACATCTAAAAGTCGAACCGCTTCCAAGATAGTCTTTCTCAACAAGGACAGTATCCACTCCAAGCTTTGCCAGGTGGTAAGCTATTGATGTGCCAGTACTTCCCCCGCCTATAACAACTACATCCGCTTTACTCTTCATTCATCTCACCCACCAAAACTCCTGCTGGAACGGGCCTAATGGGAATTCTTGTTGCAGGGAGCTTTATCTCATCCGGGCTCTTTCCGGTTTTTCTTGCTATTATGCTTATCACCATTGGAAGACATGTCCTTCCCTGACATGGCCCCATTCCAATCCTTAGAAGACGTTTTATCATCTCTATATCCGTTATACCCTGATCAATTAGAGCCTCTATCTCTTCGAGCGTTACATCATTACATCTGCAGATTATTATTTTCTTTTTCTCGCTCATCCTCTCACCACCTTCACAGCCCTAACCTCCCAAGCTAGTTCAATTGGCATCTCCACGGTTATTATTGGAGTATCTCCTTTGCTCTTGTCCCTTGGAATTACCGTAACTACTTTGCCCTTTCCGACTTCTTTCCCAACCCTATTGAGCAAAATTACTTCCTCGCCCACTTTTGGGAGTGGGAGAATTTCGTGAGGCATTGTTACTCTTGCTTTGTCTCCAATGTATTGAACCATGAAAAACGCCAGTCCAGGGCAGATTTGAACACATAGAGAACAGCCAATGCACTTTTCATAATCAACTTTGGGAATTGCATTTGGATGTTCCATGAGAACAGCGTTTGTGGGGCATATTTCTTTGCACGGAGTACATGGAATTTCCTGCGGACATTCTGGAACTGCCACGGGTCTCTCTCTAAGTCTTTCCTCACTTGGCAAGCCCACGTATTTCTTTAGCTCTTCTACACTCAAGTAGCCTTCCTGCAAGTATCTAGGAATTTCGCTCATTTTATCACCACCTTCTTAAGGCCTTCAAGGACTTTTCTTCCAAATGGACCACTCCTGAATTCATCAAGGTCTTTTTGGGCTTTCTCTATTTCTTTAAGCCATTCTGGAGAAGCAACTCCTGCAGCTAGAGCAGCTGCAATTCCGGCTATCTTTCCCTCAAGCATTGCCGTTGTTGCTTCCTCAATCCCAGCTGAATCTCCAGCAACGAAAATGCCCCTTATCGTGGTCTCCATTCTTGAGTCTCTAATGACTACATGACCACCAAGCTCAGGAACGTATTTAATCTGGCAGCCTACCTGATGAAGAAGCTCTATACTTGGCCTTAGTCCAACGGCCAAAGCTATCACGTCAACTTCAAAGACCTTCTCTGTTCCCGGAATAACGTTCCAGTTTTCATCAAGTTGAGCCACAACAGCTCTTTCAACTTTTTCTTTTCCTTCCGCTTTTAGGATTGTGTGTCTTGTCAATATTGGGATGCCAAGCCTTCTAACTTTAGCAGCGTGAACAAAGTATCCTCCTATTTTTGGCATTGCTTCAACTATCGCCTCCACTTTTACTCCAGCTTGATAGAGCTGATAAGCGAGAATTAGTCCTACATTACCAGCACCAACGATTAGAACCCTATCTCCTGGCTTTACCCCATAGGTATTCATTAGAGTTTGAATTGCTCCAGCTCCATATACACCCGGTAAGTCATTCCCTTCAAATGGTATCATCCTCTCCATTGCGCCCGTTGCAACGATAATGCTCTTCCCTTTGAACTCAATCAGCTCTTTGTTCTTTTTAACCCCAACCACGAGTTTCTCCTCTCCATCCTGAAGGAGCATTATTGCCGAAGTTTCCAAAAAGACTTCCACGTTTCTTTTCTTGAGCTCTTCCTGCAGTATCTCGGCAATTTTTATCCCTCTAACCCCAGCAAACTGGTCTCTCTTCCCAAAGAACTTGTGGGTTTGCTTGACCAATTGTCCCCCAAGCATTGGATTCTCATCTAAGAGCACTGCCTTAGCACCGGCATCACTTGCGTTTATAGCTGCCATCATTCCGGCCGGCCCACCTCCAATGACAACGACATCCGCTTCAATTCTTTGTGGTTTCTTCCATTTGGGTGGTTTCATTGTTTTGGGCAGAACGGGCTTTTCTTCTTGCCTCTCTATTTGCATTCCATCTTCAACAAGTGTTATACATGTCCTTACGTTTGGAATGCCGTTGACTTTCATGAGACAAGAAGAACATTTTCCAATTGCACAGAAAAGCCCTCTTGGTCTGTGCTTATTTATTGAACGCTGAAGTGTTCTTATTCCTGCGGCATGGAGAGCCATCGCAATTGTTTCACCCTCGTAGGCTTTTATTGGTTTTCCTTCGAAGTAAATGGTCACTTCTTTTCCACGAACTTTTTCAAAATTTAAAATAGGATGTTCGCTAAGGCGCATAAAGTTTCACCAATGTAAAATAAGCAATCCTCACTTTAAATGTTTTT
>CAYNRW010000091.1:0-4913 GCA_964399725.1 uncultured Thermococci archaeon
CTTTTTAATTTCCTTTTCAGAGGTGAGGATATGAAGCGCGATTATGTAACAGCGTTCTTTGCTCTGATTGGAACGTTCCTTGTGCTGTATATCCTTCTGCCACTAGTTGTTATCATAAGCAAGCAGCTCTTCGATTGGGAAATGTTAATAAAAACGCTTCATGATGAGGTTGTTCTAAAGGCACTTAGAAACTCCCTCCTAACATCAACAGCTACAATGTTAATATCTCTTTTCTTCGGTGTGCCCCTCGGCTACGTCCTTGCGAGGAAAGATTTTAGGGGTAAAAGCTTTGTTCAAGCTGTTGTCGACGTTCCTATTGTTATTCCTCATTCCGTAGTTGGCATAATGCTTCTCGTGACATTTTCAAACAGGATTCTCGACAGCTATTTGGGAATAATCATGGCGATGCTCTTTGTTTCTGCTCCTTTTACAATCAATGCTGCTAGGGATGGATTTTTGGCTGTAGATGAAAAGCTTGAGCATGTAGCAAGAACCTTAGGGGCAACTAAGCTGAAAGCATTCTTTACAGTATCTATTCCAATTGCAATGCCTTCTATTTTAAGCGGTGCCATAATGACGTGGGCGAGGGCGATAAGCGAAGTGGGAGCAATCCTTATTATCGCTTATTATCCAAAAACTGCGCAGATTCTGGTTATGGAGTACTTCAACAACTACGGTTTGAGAGCTTCAAGGCCGATTTCAGTTATCTTGGTGTTGCTAAGCCTTAGCATCTTTGTTATTTTAAGGTGGTTTGTGGGGAGGTCGAGAAATGCTTAGGGTTGAAAGAGTTAGCAAGGATTGGAGAGAGTTTAGACTTAGGGATATCAGCTTTGAAGTTAAAAAGAATGAATATTTCATAATTTTGGGCCCTAGCGGTGCTGGGAAGACGCTTCTCCTTGAGCTTATCGCCGGGATATTCGTCCCGGACTCCGGAAGGATCTTTATGAATGGAAAAGATATAACTTTTCTTCCTCCAGAAAAGAGGGATTTAGCTTATATTCCACAGAACTATGCTCTCTTCCCCCACATGAAGGTTTACGACAACATAGCCTATGGATTAAGGCTTAGGAAAATTCCAAAAAACGAAATTGATAAGAGAATCAGGGAAATTGCAGAGATCCTTGAGATCTCGCACCTCTTACATAGAAAACCAGAAACACTTAGCGGCGGTGAGGCTCAGAGAGTAGCTATTGCAAGGGCTTTAATATTGGAGCCAAGGGTTATACTCCTTGACGAGCCCTTTGCGAATCTGGATCCTCAAACGAGGGCTAAGCTCATTCAAGAAATGAAACGCTGGAGAAAAGAGCTTAACTTTACGGCTTTGCACGTAACGCATTCCTTTGAAGAGGCTGTCAGCTTGGGGGACAGGGTAGGAGTTATGCTTAACGGAACGTTAATTCAAACTGGGGATGTTAGAGAGGTTTTTTCCAAGCCCAAAAATGAGGAGGTGGCCAAGTTTCTCGGGTTTGAGAACATAATTGAAGGCATTGCGGAGGGAAGAGTTTTAAGAACAAACGGAATTTCAATAGAGCTGCCCATTGAGGTTAAAGGGAGAGTAAGGATTGGCATCAGGCCAGAAGAGATTGTGATATCCAATGAACCAATAAAGAGCTCTGCAAGGAATGAATTCAAGGCCAGGGTTTTGGCAGTTGAGGATTTAGGTTCATTGGTGAGGCTAACTCTTGATGTTGGTGTAATTCAACTTAGAGCATTTATCACCCGTTCTTCTCTCATAGAGATGGGAATTGAAGAGGGGAAAGAGGTTTACCTGAGCTTTAAAGTAACGGCGATTCATGTTTTCTAATGTATGCAGGTATGCATAAGTGCTTTTACTTGTCTTTTAACGACCTTTTCTTTACGTATAGCAAGTCTTTTATATTTATGAAATCTTCTTCACAATTGGTGAGAACATGAAGAGGCTAACACTGGCTGAAGCAAGTGCGATGCTTATAGGAACTCAAATCGGGGCGGGCGTTTTGGGTTTGCCGTACGCACTGAGAAAGGCGGGGGTTCTTGGAGTTTTAGTAGTTATTATAGCCGGCTTGATGACACTTCTAACGGCTTTGTTTGTCCTTGAAGTCGCTTCCAAAAACCCCGAGAAAAGCCTTTCAAAGCTTACTGAGGAACATTTGGGAAAGATGGGTGGGGTTTTAATGTTTCTTAGCATCTCTGCTTTGGCTTATGGGGCCCTTATAGCATATATTGCTGGAAGTGCTGAGATTATATCTTCCTTGACAAACATTAAGCCTGAAATTGCAGCCCTAATCTTTTGGGGTTTAATGAGCGTAATAGTTTTTATGGGGCTTAAGGTTTCTGGAGAGGCTGAATTGACTCTTTCATTGGTTCTCCTTTTTGCTCTTGCACTCTCGATAGCTCTCGTTTTAGGAAGAATTGACAGAGAGAATTTGTTCAATTTCAACACTTCTGCAGCTTTAAATGGCTTAGGAGTGGTAATTTTTGCCTATGTAAGCCATATGATAATCCCTGAGCTCTTTAAGGGATTAAAAGATGTAAAAACCACCGCGAAAGCGGTCTTCATAGGTTACATCGTTCCAATGGTCTTTTACGCATTCTTTGTTCTTTCATTTGTGGGAGCGTTTGGCTCAAGTACGCCTGAACTAGCAACAAGTGCACTTGAAAGGTTGTACGGGAATTTAGGTAGAATTTTAGGTCTTATTTTACCCCTTGCGGCAATATGCACGAGTTATATAGGCATAGCCCTTGCAGAAATGGACAACATAAAAGATGTCTTGGGAGTAGGTAAGCTTTCTGCATGGATGTTAACGGTATTTCCACCCCTGCTGGTATACTTCCTCGGCCTTAAAAGCTTTGTAAACGCCCTATGGCTTGCCGGCACTTTTGGCGGGATACTATATGCTGGAATACTGCCAACGGCAATATATTTAAAGGTAAAGGCAAAACATGACAGCTTCCACTTTGGCGTGCCACATTCAGTAGCTTACTTCTCAGGATTGGTTTTTCTCATACTTTTTCTCTATTCAATTGTCTCTTTGGCGTGAATTTTGTATTTTACCACGTACCTTTCCTTTTCAAAGTCTTCTTCGCTTTCTAAAATCTCTAGTGACTCCGCTTGTAGCCCAAACTCTATAGCCTTCCATTTGATGTCCTCGAAATAATCAAACAATCCGTAAGTCTTGCAGAAGGAGCCTTTAAATTCTATTACTGCCTCATCGTCCTTTGCTTCTATTATCTCTGCTTGGGGCTCGCTTCCACGGAGTCTGTTGAACTCTTCAACGGCCTTTTTAAGCTTCTTCATAGCCATCCTTACCGAAGTTTAGTTTTCTATCTTTGTAATGATTTTGTTCGATAATCGTATCAAAGTTTTTAAAATCCCGGTATGTAGGTTGAACGGAGGGCTATGATAAGGTTTGCCAGCAGAGAATACAGTGATGAGGAAATCTATGCCATACTCGATAAACCTATTGGAGAGTGGTTTAAGCGCAGATTTGGAAGGTTCACTCCTCCCCAAAGATATGCGGTTGTTGAAATCCACAAGGGAGAAAACGTTCTCATTTCTTCACCAACCGGTAGTGGAAAAACTTTATCAGCTTTTCTCGCCGCTATAAACGAGCTTGTTCTTCTTGGAAAGGAAGGTAAACTTAAGGATCAAATCTACATTCTCTACGTTTCTCCTCTAAGGGCTTTGAACAACGACATAAGGAGGAACCTTGAGGAACCTTTGAGCGAGATAAGAGAAGTGTACAAGGAGCTTGGATATGAATTGCCGGAAATAAGGGTCGCGGTGAGAACAAGCGATACATCAAGCTATGAAAAGCAGAAGATGATAAAAAAGCCGCCTCATATTTTGATAACCACTCCCGAAAGCTTGGCCATAGCTCTAAATGCTCCTAAATTCAGCCAGAGGTTGAAAACGGTTAAATATGTTATCATTGATGAGGTTCACGCTTTAGCTGAGAACAAGAGAGGCACCCATTTGACCCTAAGTTTAGAGCGGCTCCAAAATCTTGCTGGGGATTTCGTGAGAATTGGCTTAAGTGCGACAATACATCCCCTCGAAGAGGTAGCGAAGTTCGTTTTCGGTTTTAATGATGATGGCACCCCGCGTTCCGGTTTAATCGTGGACATTAGCTTTGCGAAGCAGACTGAAATCAAAGTTGAGAGCGTGGTTGAAGACTTAATCTATGCCCCAGCCAATGAACTCAGTGAGGCCTTATACAAACGCTTAGACGATCTTATAGAGCAGCATAGAACAACGTTAATATTTACAAATACAAGGAGCGGGGCTGAAAGGGTTGCCTATCATCTCAAGAAGAGGTTTCCAAAATATGCAGAATTAATTGAAGCCCACCATTCGAGCCTTTCTAGGGACGTTAGGCTTGAAGTTGAGGAGAAATTGAAGAGAGGGGAACTGAAGGCCGTTGTATGCGTTCCAGGGCGCGCGAAGATGCTTACCTCTAAAGGGATTAGGAGAATAAACGAACTTATCGGTAATGAGAAGATAATCGGGATCGAGAGCACAAAAAGTAGTTTTGTAGGATTTGGGGGCGTCCATAAGATTAAGTACAACTCTGAGGGAATTAGACTCAAAACAAAGCTTGGCTTTGAAATTGAAGCCACGAGAGAACACAAGTTTCTCACAATAAAAGATGGAAAGCTTACCTGGATTGAGGCGGAGAAGCTCAAACCCGGGGACTACATTGGAGTTCTACGCAGGTTGCCGAGTTTAGAGGAAGAAGTGCCCATTTTTGAAATCCTTCCAGATTCCGCTTATCTACATTTACGGGCCGAATTTCTGAGGGAGTTGAAGAAGAACATTCAGGCTAAATTTGGTTCGATTAAGGCCTTTGCGAGAAAACTGGGCATGAGTGAAAGCTACTTATCAAGGCAACTTAGAGGCGAGTATCCGTTTAGATGGGGCAAACTAAAAGCGG
>CAYNRW010000092.1:0-4882 GCA_964399725.1 uncultured Thermococci archaeon
AAAAATATGGTGAGGAAAAGATGCTTGAACGCCTTTATTTCTTCATGAAAATGCTCGAAAGAGGAGGGTATGTGAGATATGAATGATATGAATGGCAAACCTTTTCTAAAGGCTTGCAAGAGAAGCGATGTGAAGCACTGCAGTGGTCATCACGCCTTTTTAATTCATCCCTTCAACTCTTCCAATATTTTTTCAAATTTAGGTTTGAGAGGTGGAATTTCCTTTTCTATGACTTCCCATACAATTTCTAAATCAACGCCGTGATATTCATGAATCAGTTTATCTCTCATCGCAGCGATGTATTTCCACGGAATTTCTGGATATTTTTTCCTGATTTCTGAAGGAATTTTCTTTACAGCTTCTCCCATTACTTCCAGACTTCTGATCACAGCATTTACAGTTTTTCTATCCTTTATAAAGTCTTCGAAATCCATACCCTCAACAAATTCTTCAATTTCCTGAATAGATGAAAAGATGTCCAGTATATAATCCTTGTATGTTCTTTTCATATTGTTACAACCTCTTCAAGAATATATTTTCCAATGTGTGGCTTAAGTGCTTTTTTAGATACAAGGTCTACTTTTCTACCTATCAAATTGCTCAGATATTCCTCCAGTTCAAGAAATTTAAAAAACCCGATAGGTTTTTCGAATTCAACCAGTATGTCAACATCACTGTCCTCTTTCGCTTCTCCTCTTACAAAAGAGCCGAAGATACCTATTTCTTTAACACCATACTTTTCTTTAAGCTCTTCCTTGTGTTTCTCGATAATTTCTTTTATCTCATCAAGTGATTTTTTCATTTTTGCCACCTATTATTTTATTTCGTTCTAAGTTTTAAATCTTTTCAAAACGATGCGGGCATTTCGGGATAACCGCTGTTAGGCGATGGATCTTAATATATAATCTTGTAAATTTTTCTCATATCAATGTATTCTCCCACTTTTTTTGAAATGTCTTTTATTGCTTCTTCCCAAATATCAAAAGGGACTTTTGGCGAGGGCACAAGAGGATCTAAGTCCGGAAGTTCTGCCAACTCTGGAAGATATGGAATAACTCCTAAGATATCCTTTCCAATCCTTTTCTGGTAAACTGATTTGATCCTACTTATTCCAAGTTTTATATATTTTTCTTCTATTCCCATGCCCAAAAGTTCATCGGTTCTAAATTTGTTTAGTATCACACCTTTCACTCTTTCTCTTTCCTTTTCTTCTAGATAAGATAGCGCTCCTGGAATTGAATCTAAATTGTCAGTGACGAAAACAACAGGAGCATCAGCAATTCTAGCAGTTTCCATATTAGCTATCTCAAGCAATTCACTAAAAGGCCCAAAACCAAAGAGTTTTGCTGGTCCTGAGCCTTCGATACAGATAATATCGTACTCTTCTGATAAGCTTTTTAAAGACCTTCTTGCAGCATCTTTTATGTATTCAAATTCTTCTTTAAATCCTAACATTGATTTTAGACTTGCTTTTATAAACTCTTTTCTTGGATCATAATTTCTTCTAATGCATTCACCTTCTAGAAATATATCGAACTTACCATTGCCCAAAGGCTTTAGAGTATACGGGTTCATTCTATAGTCTGGCTCTTGTCCAGCAGCTATAGCTTGCAATGCTTGGGCATATCCAAATTCTTTTCCATTTTTGACATAAGTTACTGGAGTTAAGTTTAAGGTTTTGAAAGGTGCTACTTTATATCCATCCTCTTTAAAAAGTCTGCAAAGTAAGGCAACCACAAAACTTTTTCCGGCATCAGTTCCAAAACCAGTTGCTTGAACCATAATCTTTTTTGCCATCATGATTGTTATTTAAGATTAAATTGTTTAAATAATTTTGGCTTTTCAACTTTTCAAGGCGAACTCCCCATTTCGCCTAACGTCCGGCGGGTATCTGAAGTCGCCGAAGGCGATTTGGGTGAGGGCTGAAAACCCGAACCAGATACCCGCCTGTTAGTCGCACCCTGTAGGGGATCGGAGCGACCGAAGGGAGCGGAGAGTTCGTTCATGGCGTCCTAACATCCAATTACATATATCGTTTGCGCAAATAATTCCTGAGATTACAACAGCTTCAATTCCTCCACCCGGGAAAGTTGAGGCACTTGCCAGATACAAGCCCTTTATTGGAGTTTTGAAGTAAGGTCTTCTGGTGTCAATTGATTGATCGAAAGCATAGATCGCTCCTTCTGGCATAGATGTGTATCTCTCGAATGTTTTAGGTGTTGCCGCATCCTGAACGATTATATGCTGATTCAAATTTGGAATAATTTTCTCAGCTTTCTTGATTAAAATCTCCGCAAACTCTCTCTTCTTTTCTAAATACTCCTTTGTTCCCCTTTCTGGAAAATCATAATAGTTTGCGAAGGTCAATATTATAACGCTTGCCTTGCCTTTTGGTGCCGAACTTGGATCAGCATTCGAGTTTATAACAATGCTGTAGCCTTCATCCAAGTTCTCAATGAGCGTTGGATAACCTGATAAATCCATATCAACTCCCAAGAATACCATAAAGCAGGAGGGGGACATTTTCAAGCTTTTTATGTACTCAACGAATCTCGCATCCAAGTGCTCCTCTCCAATAAGCTCTAAAAATGTGGTTTTTGCATTAGCGTTGGCAACAACAACTGGACTTCTAAAAACTTTATTCCCAACTTTCACCCCCTTAACTTCCCCATTTTCTACCAATATCTTATCCACCCTATGCCTAAGCAAGACTTTGCCACCATTGTATTCTATAAAATCCTTTAAAGCATTTGCAAACCTCTGTGCTCCTCCCTTTGGGAAATATCCGCCATAGAGGTAGTATGAAACCACAGCAGTAAGCGCACTGCTTGCTGGCGTTTTTTCTGGTTTTGTTCCTAAATAACCAAGCAGAGCACAGAGTAAAGTCTTCAAATCCTCATTAGTGAAATATTCATCAAGCTTTTGCTTGTAAGTTTTGTTCATCCAGTCATAGAAGCGTGGATGTTCCTTGGGATAATCAAGGAGCTTTTTAGCTCCAAAAACTTTAACGATTAGTTCAGCTGGCAAGGGAATGCCAAAAGTTTCAACGTCTTTGTAGCACTCCTCGTAGGCTTTTTTAGCTTCATGGAAGAAGGCACGAATGTTCTCTTTCTCATCTGAGAACATTTCTGAAAGGACTTTTATAAACTCTTCTAATTCATAGGCATTGATTTCCTTTCCCTTAAAAATGTATCTCATTCTGTTCTTTACGAAAAGATTATCCTTTTTGAGCTCGAGTTCTTTAAGTAGATATGTTATAGGTCCTTTTTCCCATAATCCGCTTATATTTTCTACTCCCGTATTGAAGACAAAGCCTTTCCTCTGGAATGAAGAACAGTAACCCCCAACCTGATAATGTTGTTCCAAAACTAAAACTTTGTATCCCCTTTTTGAGACTAAAGCACCGCAAGTTAGCCCTGCAATGCCAGAACCAATGATGATAACATCGTATTCGTTTTCTTCCTTTGGCTTTTGAGTTATTTCAACTCTCCAATCATATTTCTTGAACTCCTTTGAAGCAAAGTAAGCTGGAGCTTTCAAGGGGAAAATGATTGAGAATGCTATACCAAGAGCGATCAAAGTGTTTGAAAGGGCTACGGTAAAAGGCATCTTGAGTAAAAATATGGTTGCGTTTGCTATGAAGATTATTGCCCAAACTGCGGTAATTATGTTGTTAATAGCAAGAAATGATTTATCCTTCCAATAAATTTCAGGATAATCTCTTTTCGAAACCTGAAGGGTGAAGGGGTGTTTGGTGATTAGAGAAAATAATGCCATTAGAGACAAAGCAAAGTATCCAAGAAAACCACTTCTCTCAACAAATACGTTCAGGTTGAAGATAAATGTAGCAATCATAGCCATGCTGAAATAGAGAAGAGAGGTAACATCCATCGGATTGAAGTCTTTTTTGCGAATTTGCGAGATTATAAGCAATAAAGCAATAACCAGAGGAATAATAATTCCTAACACATCTCCCATACCACACAATACCCAGTAAACGATCCAAGGAACAAAGGAGATAAGTATGTAAAGCATGCCGGGGATTTTTCTTTTATTGTTCAAGTCCTCCATTTTTTGTCACATCTAAATTTTTTTACGCCATGAACGAATTGCGACTAACGTATTGCGGACATATAAAGTCCCGAAGGGATTTGGGCGTAGTGAAGCGAAGCCGTATGTCCGCTGTTAGGCGACGTGCTTCTTATGTTTAATCCAAAGTTTCCCATTTTCTTAACCTCTCACAGTATTCTTCTGATAATAAATCACATCCTTTCAGAAGGTGTTTAAGATACTCTTTACTTGGTTTCAATCCTTCCTTCACTTTGTCAAATTTAGCTACATAGGTTACAGCTTCCACTTCTTCTCCTTTATGCAATTTAACCTTTACCTTTATTCTTTCATAATGGTTCGGATACCCCTCATACCTATCAAGCTTTTCTGTATCTGATTCCTGAATCGTATAAAGAATCCCTTCAACAACGCTTCTCTCATCTTTTACTATATTTGCAAAACCTTCTTTAGGATTTCGAGATGCAATTTTATTGAATGTCAATCTCCATCCTTCTAAAATTGCATGCTCCCGTTTTAAGAAATTAATTCCTCTTTTTCTCATCCGTTCAGGATCCATATTTGATCCATAAGCAAAGTACTTCATATCTTATCACCTCTTAGTATAGGCATGTCACCTAACGTTTGGTGAATATACGACATTGCGACCAAAGGGAGCAATGTCCCAAAGGGCGGGACGTAAGCCCCAGCGTATATCCACCTGTTAAGTGACCGAAGCCGTAGGCTGAGGCAAGGCAACGAAGTTGCCGCAGAGTGCCTGCCATCGCCGTATCTATTCAACATTGACACTTACCTTCCCTGCTCCTCTACTTTT
>CAYNRW010000093.1:0-4878 GCA_964399725.1 uncultured Thermococci archaeon
AATCAAAGCTTCAAACAGTTTGTGGAGTCGAGATACTCCCCCTTCTCCTTGTCCCAATGGGAGTGATAGAACCACTCAGCTGCCTTGCAGTACTCAAAGAGTTCATCCTCTTTGAAGTAGAGTGCTATTTCCCTCTTTGCGGTCTCCTCGCTGTCAGAGGCGTGAATTACATTGTAGATCGCATCCCCAACATCCAGCCCATAGTCACCTCTTATAGTCCCAGGTTCGGCATCTTTGGGATCAGTTGCACCACACATCTTCCTAACGACGCTTATTGCATACCTCCCCTCAACGACCATTACGACACTTGGAGCTTTTGTGATGTAGTCTATCAAGGGCTCAAAGAAAGGTTTCCCCTTGTGCTCCTCATAGTGCTTCTCAGCTAACTCCCTGTCAATGTGAATCATCTTCATTCCGATTATTTTAAGGCCTCTCTTTTCGAGTCTGCTTATAATTTCACCTATAAGACCCCTAACAACAGCATCAGGCTTTATGATTACCAGGGTTCTCTCAACCTTATTCATCGGCAACACCGAGAAGAATAACAGTGAAAAGAATTAAAAGGTTTGCGAAATAAAAGAAAAATGCCATATCATTTGGAAAGAACAAGGCACAAAATTATTCTAGGACAAAACCATGACGCACAAGATTTATAACTCATCCCTGCCTTCTCCCTCTGGTGAAGAAAATGGAGATAAGGGAAAGCATACTTAAATACGCGCTCATCAATGCTATTCAGCACGATGGAAAAGCAAATCCAAAGGCGGTTATAGGAAAAATACTTGGCGAGAATCCAGAACTGAGGCCGAAGGCGAGGGAGATAATTCCTATTGTCAATGAGGTTGTTCAGGAAGTTAACTCCATGAGCATAAAGGAACAGGAGGCAAAGCTTAGGGAACTCTATCCAGAATTCTTTGAGAAAAAAGAGGAGAAAAAGGAAGAGAAAAAAGGTCTCCCACTCCTGCCCAAAGCTGAAAAGGGCAAAGTAGTTACGAGATTTGCCCCAAATCCCGATGGAGCTTTTCATCTTGGAAACGCGAGGGCCGCTATTTTAAGCCATGAGTATGCAAGGCTCTACGATGGAAAGTTCATTTTAAGGTTTGACGACACGGATCCAAAGGTCAAGAGGCCGGAGCCCATATTCTATGAGTGGATTATTGAAGATCTTAAATGGCTTGGCTTTCAGATAGATGAGATTCACCATGCAAGTGACAGGCTGGAGATCTACTACTCCTACGCGGAAAAACTTCTCAAGATGGGAAAGGCTTACGTGTGCACCTGCGATCCAGAACACTTCAGAAAGCTCAGAGATGAGGGGAGACCCTGTCCACACAGAGAACTTCCCCCAGAAGTTCAGCTAAAAGAGTGGAAAAAAATGCTTGACGGCACTTATAAAGAGGGAGAGGCAGTTGTTAGAATTAAAACAGACTTAAGCCATCCAAATCCCGCCGTTAGGGATTGGCCAGCCCTTAGAATAATCGACAATCCTGAGCACCCAAGAACGGGAAACAAATACCGAGTATGGCCCCTTTACAACTTTGCCTCAGCTATAGATGACCATGAACTCGGTGTTACTCACATCTTCAGAGGGCAAGAGCACGCAGAAAATGAGACGAGGCAGAGGTATATCTATGAATACTTTGGATGGGAATACCCAGAGACAGTCCACCACGGAAGGCTCTCCATTGAAGGAGTAATTCTAAGCAAATCCAAGACAAGAAGGGGAATTGAAGAGGGCAAATACCTAGGCTGGGACGATCCAAGACTTGGGACAATCAGGGCATTGAGAAGGAGAGGGATTCAACCAGAGGCGATTAGAGAACTAATAATTGAGGTCGGCCTCAAAAAGAGCGACACAACCATAAGCTGGGATAACTTGGCGGCAATAAACAGAAGGATAATTGAACCAATAGCGAACAGGTACTTTTTTGTTGCAGACCCAATTCCAATGGAGATTAGAGGTTATGAGGAAGAGTTTACAGCGGAGATACCCCTTCACCCAGACTATCCGGAGAGAGGAGTTAGAAAGCTCAAGTTCACCCCTGGAAAGCCTATTTATGTCTCAAAGGATGATCTTGAGCTCTTGAAGAGCAACGAATACGTTAGGCTCAAGGATTTATTCAACGTCAAAATAGTTGAGGCCAATGAGGAGAGGGTCATAGCAGAGTTCGATAGCGTTGAATATGAGAAAGCCAGAGGGCACAGGTGGAGGATGATCCACTGGGTTCCTGAAGGAAAGCCATGTGAAGTCCTTGTTCCAGAGGGAGACGAGCTTATTGTGAGGAAAGGGCTCCTTGAGATGAACGCAGATTTAAAAGTTGACGATATTGTCCAATTCGAGCGCTTTGGTTTCGTAAGAATAGACAAAGTTGAAGGAGACAAAGTGATAGCCATATTTGCTCATAAATGAGCCTTTTCTTTTTTCCATCCCAACACTCTCGACTGCAGATGCCTTTTTGGGAAAATTGTAAGCGGATCTACACCTCTCTCCCTTAAAAGGTGTCTAAGTTCCACCTCATAGTCAGATTTTTCGAGCTTTTCGCTCTCTTTCACCTCAACTATGAAAAGCTTTTTCGTGAGTTCCCTTATTGTTCTATAGCCCAAACCCAAGAGCGGTCTTATGTACTGGACATTAAACCTATCCTCAAGGCTTCTTGTTTTTCTCTGATCCAGCAAAGGTACTCTATCGTCTCTTCTTGTTCCGTCGCTTATTCTCTCCACGTGCTCAAGCTTTGCAACTTCTTCTAGGGCCTTTTCGTGGATAAACTGAATGGCATTGTTTGGATGATAGTCTCTCATACATATATCGGCCGCTTTCTCAAGAATTTCCCTATCAAGAAAAATGACCTCATGAGAGAAGCCGAGGATTTCAGCCGTTTCCTTTGCGTATTTCCAGCTGTCAAGAAGTCCAAAGTTAACAGTAATAAGCTTTACATCATACCCTATCTTTCTCAGAATATAGGCTGCAAGCGAGGAGTCTTTTCCGCCACTATAGAGGTGATAAACCTCCATGGAAACCACCAAAAATTAAAAATCACAGAGCTCCCCAGAATGGATCTTTTTGGGCCTTTACTTTTGCAGTTTCCTTCAATGCCCTTATGTCACTCTCGTCCAGCACGTCTCTAAGCTCTTTTATAAGCCTTATTGCGTCATCTCTGCTTATATCAACGTAGAGTATCTCTCCAGGGTGTATGTGTCTTCCAACTATTGCTCCCTCAATGGCTATAGCAACCTGATCTCCTTTCTTTACCTCCTGCAGAAACTCTTCTTTTGACTTTATTGACTTTATAACTCCAACCCGGTCTCCATTCTGCTTCATGAGTGGATATCCCGGTTTTATTCTGCCTTCAAGAACCTCTATTCCAACTATTGCTGGATGGCTCCTCCTGAAAATGTAGCGTTCATCCGGGAAGATCTTAATAATCCCGGGGAACTTCGTCTGAGCCAAGAGCTCTTTTTTCTTCTTTTCTTCCTCAGCTTTTACCCATGCCTCATAGTCCTCTATAATCTTGTAGATAACGTTTTCGACAAATATTGGGATCTTTTTGGCCTTTGCAACTTCCTCCGCGTCTTCATTAACCTTAACATTAAAGCCTATTACAACACCATAAAGGGGTTCTTCCTCCTTTACGCTCAGTGCTTCCATGACGTCTGTTTTACTGATATTTCCTACGTCTGCTTTCCTTATGGGAATGTTCTTCTCCTGCAGTTCCTTACTTAATGCTTCAAGGCTCCCTATTGTGTCAGCCTTCACGATAACTCCAACTTTGTCTGTGCTTATAATCACGCTCTTTATCTGCTCGAGGATTTCTCTCTTTGCCTTCTCTATTTCCTTTTCAGTTCTCGCCGCTATAACGGGAGAACCTGCAAGCGCTTCCTCCAAGTTTGGAGCTGCTATTTTAATTCCAGCCGCAGCTGAGACTTCCTCTACCTGATCAAAGCGATATCTTGGATCTCTTATCTCATCGAGGGGTTTTGGCTTGAGGAGGGCCCTTATTTTTGTAACTATTGCTTTGTCCTTACCCCCCACAACTATTATATCGTCTTTTCTGAGGGTTCCATCGTAGATTATCACATCTATTGTTGTCCCAAAGCCTATTTCCTCTCTAACTTCCAAAATAGTTCCTCTCGCAGGACCTTCAACCTCTATCTTCAGCTTTTCCTCCAGGTATTTCTGAGCCAAACCCGCTATAAGCACTAGCAATTCTGGAAGACCAATTCCATATTTGGCCGAAACAGGAATTATGGCAAGTTCTCTCCTAAAATCTTGAACACGGTCGAATCTATTAGCTTGGAAGCCAACTTCATAGAATTTTCCTATTAGTTCCCAGAGCTTTGTTTCAAGTTCCTGAACCGCTCTCTGATCCTGTTTTTTAATGTTTACTAGGAAAGGCTCGTTTTCAACAATTTTCCACCCTTTAATACGGTCAATTTTATTTGCAGCGACCACAAAAGGAGTCCTATATTTCCTTAAAATCTCTATGCTTTCAATGGTCTGAGGTTGAAAACCTTCATTTATATCAACTACAAGGATTGCCAAATCAGCTAAGCTACCACCTCTGGCTCTTAAGCTCGTAAATGCCTCATGACCCGGAGTGTCTATAAAAAGCAGGCCCGGGAGTCTAATCTCGCCCTTCCACAAACTTAAAAGGGATCCAGCGAGCTGTTTGACTACTTCGATAGGCACCTCGGTTGCGCCGATGTGTTGAGTAATCCCGCCAGCTTCTTTCTCCGCTACACGAGTATTGCGTATTTTATCAAGCATCGTTGTCTTGCCGTGATCTACGTGACCAAGAACGGCTATAATTGGTTGTCTAATCTTTTTCATACTCTCACACTCCCCAAAACTTTTGATGAGCGTTACTGGATTAACTAAAA
>CAYNRW010000094.1:0-4770 GCA_964399725.1 uncultured Thermococci archaeon
GTATGGAAGTTAACAGAGATATTGAGTCGTGAAGAGCATAAAATTCGAGTTAGAGTGGTAAAAAAGGAGCTCGATGAGGTATATAATTATCTCACATCACTTTAAACCCCTGTCAGATGCTCCCATCCTAAAATCGGCATTTTTTCCACCTTTCCATTTCTCCTTAAATAAACTCCTTCTCCCTTTTCAACCCTTCCAATCACTGTGAAATCAAAGTCAAGCTTATCCAAGTGCTCCTCAGGAATTGTAAAGATGAGCTCAAACTCTTCTCCAGACGCTAAGGCAATCTCAACAGGGTCTAAACCTAAGAGCTCAGCCACTTCAAAAACTTCTTCCCTTATAGGGAGCTTTTCCGCGTCGATGAGTATCTTCACTTTGCTCATCTCCGCTATCAGGTGCAATTCCTTACTCATGCCATCACTTATGTCTATAGCGGAGTTTGCATATTTGCTTAGTGCAATTCCCTCATTAATCCTGGCTTTTGGCTCGAGGAGCTTATCATATAGTATTTTTCTCGTTCTCTCTTCCACCCCAAGGTTTTCAAAATATACCTTGAGCCCGGCTAAAGCTCTTCCAATGTCTCCAGTAACACACACTAAATCTCCCGGTTTTGCCCCACTTCTCGTGAGCAACCTCTTGGTTTTTCCAAGGGCAATTCCATCTATTATCAAATCGCACGCTTCGTTGGTATCGGCGCTTATTATTGGAGTCCTATAAAACTCAGAGGCTTCAGCAATACCCCTTGCAACACCCTCAAGATAGTCCATATCAGTATCCCTTGGCACTCCAAGAGAAAAGAGGAATCCGATAGGCTTTCCGCCCATTGCGGCAACATCACTTATGTTCATTGTGAACACCTTGAAGCCAACTTGCTCCGGCGTCATTATCTCAGGAACATCCGTGCTTCTTACGAGCATGTCGTTTGTTGCTATAAGCCACCCGTCGCCAAGATTTAACGCTCCAGCATCGTCTCCCAAAGTCAGATCACCTTGAAGTTTGAAGTGTCTTATGAAGAGCTCTATTATCTCGCGCTCCACTATAAACCCCCTCTACTATTGAGGCACACATGTTAAAAAGTCTTGGGGAAAGGAATTTATCTTTTAGATGCTCATGATAATAAACCTCCACACGGTCCTAGAAGACGAAAAGGCTCAAGAGGTCACCCCTCTACTCGGAGCACTTTAAGGGAAAGTGTATTTAGGCTTTCTTCAAAAAGCTCAGAATTGAGCTCTGTTTAGGTTTGTAGTAGACGTCCTTCTGCTTTATCTCTACACTTTCAATTTCTTCAAGCTTTGCCTTTTTTATCTCTTCAGGGAGCCTAATTTCACCGTACTTGCCTCCTCCTCCAGGGATTACAATAAGCTTCTCATTTCTAAAGGCCCAAATTGCTTTAGCGATGTCCTCGCCAATTATCTTTGCCATGGCTTCAATCGGAGCATCAACTAAAACATTAATCTCACTCCCGAACTCTCTCAAAAGCCTTTCCCATATTGCTTTGATGCTCTTCGTTTCAACGCCTTTTCCAATTACCATTGAGATAATCTCAGCGAGAGGGGCAAGGTGAAGGTAGGGTGGTCTGTCTTTGGGCCTTTCATTAGTATCAGCTAATTCCAAAATTCTATCGTGGACTCCTTTCTTTATAACTCCTCCACATACTTCGCATCTCCAATTTAGCCTTTTCGCATCCTCCAGCTTGTATTTGATGTAGCATTTTGAACAAGCGGTTAAGTGATATTTGCCCAGGCGTGGGTCAAGACCGGCATTGAGGACTATTCTTCTCCCTCCACGCTTTAAGATGGCTTTTCTAATCTCCTCGAAAGTTACATCTTGGAGTTCAAAGCGGTTAAACTCCCTTCCAAGCCTATGGGGCATTGGGGAGTGAGCATCGGAGTTGCTGAGGTATGTAAGTTTATGGTGAGCTTTTATCCTATCAGCCATGTAAGAATCAGCTGAAAGCCCAAGCTCGAGGAAATGAATTTTAGCATCACCATAAGCCTCTTTAAGGCTGTTGTACTCTTTATAGAGAGCTGTCCATGGAGTAAAAGCGTGAGCCGGGCCTATTAAGATATCCATATCATTAGCCAAGTCCGCTATTTCAGCAGCGCTTAAACTTACATGTGGCCTTCCCTCACTTTCAATGTCTTTGGAATAGGGCTTAAGTGTCTCACGCATCTCCCTTACCGCATTGGTGGATGGGAAGATTAGAAGGTGATGCACCCTTTTGTTGTCTTCAACTTCAGCTGTAAGGACAAATCTAACCCCCTTTATCTCATAAGTACCTTCATCAACTTTTTGAGCGGTTTTTAAGAGTTCTTTTTCCCACTGAGGATTCAAGATATCTCCAGTCCCTACGACTCCAAGACCCTTGAGCCTCGCGTTATCAGCTAAGATGGAGAAGGTCATTAACTTTGAAACCGCCTTAGAATAACGGGAGTGAATGTGCAGGTCGGCATCAATCAGCATAAAAGCACCTCAAAGGGGAAAGAGAAATCAAAGGTAGCCTCTATCCTCCTCTTCGTGACTTGGCTGTGGGAGCTGTTGCTCAAACATCGCCCTCTGCATCTCCTGGACTTTTCTGAGGATCTCCTCTGTTTCTTTCGCCCTCTCCTCAAGGGCACTCATGTCTATCTCTAAGTTGAGAACCTGTGCCACAACACTTAAAACAGCCTTAGCTGCTTTTGCATCCACAATATAGCCGAGACTTTCACCTAAGAAACATGCACCTCTCATTCCCCTAAGTTTTCCTATGCCCAAAAGCAAACCCGCTGCTCCAACTATTGCTCCCCCTTCGTCTTCTCTAAAGACTACTGGTAGATGCTTATATCTCTCCTTTGTCTCCAAGTCGGTGAAAGATGCTAAAACTCTTGGTTCCCCTTCAAGCTCTGGCACCTGATAACCGCCCATTGTGATTATCTCCCTTGTCCCAAACTGCTCCACAAAGTCAAGCATCTTTCCAACCACTTCAAAATGGCCATAGCTATCAGTTGGGGGCACTTGAGTGTCCCCGGTGATGATTATTAGGTCTCTATGATCTTCATCCGGGCTCTTCCAGTAATAGAACTCGTTTCTCATTAAATCTACTGTTGAGTCTTTCTTCACTATAACCTGATGCATGAAGTGGGGGGAGTAAAGTTCGGCAAATTTCTTCGCTTTAAGCTCTTGAATTAAATGCTCTGCAGCCAATTTACCAACTAAACCAATTCCGGGCAGACCTTCAATAAAAACTGGATCATATATCTCAGGCTTTTCATAAACAACTATCATAGTTTCCTTCATTTTTTCACCCCAATACCAAGTAGTTCCCTTTTAAGCCTTCTCCTATATTCCCCATATGGATCCTCCGGGGAAAACTTTGGAGGATGAGCTGATTTTGTTTTTTCTCCACAAACCGGACAAACCTCTTTTAAAGTATACCCTCCACATTTTGGGCATTTTTTAATTCTAAACCTCATGCCTCTCTCCTCTTTATTTTCCTTATCTTTTTCTCCTTTCTCATAAGAGAGGCCTCCCCACCAGCTTGTTTTATAACTTGAAGTATTTCCGAGGCTATCTTCTCTAAAACCTCTTCAGCCTTGTAATAGTCCGGGGCTGTGATGTCTATTCTATACCTCGGAGCTCCCAAATAGCTGAATTTCACTTCTATTCCTTGCTCTTCATTTGCCCTATCCCTAGCCCTTATGAGGGCTTCTTTTATGATTTCGATGCCGTTAGGAGTGGGAACTGTTATTTCAAACTCCGCATCTATTGTAACGGTTGGGATTTCAACATAGTTCTTTATTATCTCCTCAAGAACCGGTAACCACTTATCCGGAATAAGGCCTTTAAGAACTTCAATACTATTCTGAGCAGCATCTTCAAAGGCTGCATAAATCTCCCCATATTCCTCTTCAAGAGGCACCCAAACCTCTTTCCAAGCTGTTTCAAAGTCCTTACCAAGTTTTTCGGCTGCCATCTTTAAGAGATTCTCTGCCTTTTGAGCCCTCTTGAACTCCTGGAGCTTTGCTTTTCTTTCCTGCTGCTTAACCCTTTTAAGGCTTAGATCTATATGTCCCTTGCTCGGATCTACGCGTATGACCTTTGCCACAATCTTCTGACCCTCTTTGAGGTAATCCCTAATATTCCTTACAAAAGTTGGAGCAACTTCGCTTATGTGCATAAAACCCTCTTTTCCAGGATATTCGTCAAGTGTCAAGAATGCACCATAATGGTGAATGCTCTTAACGGTAGCAACAACAAACTCTCCTTCCTCCGGAAATTCTCTAGCTCTCCTCGGCATTTTCACCATCTCCCAAAAATTTTACCTAATAAAGGTAGTTGTATGAGCTTTTTAAGGTTTTGGAGAAAATAAGAGAGATCATTCAAGAACTTCGAGAATCTTTGCCTTTATGATTCCCTTTCCACCTGCTGGTTCGACAAGAGTTGAACCACAAACTAAGCAGCGAACCTTTGTTGCAGGATGACTGAAAACGATCTGCTCATTTCCACAGTCAATGCACTTAACCTTGAGGAATCTCGACCTTGGCATTGGGATGAGGTTCTTAGGCATTGCCATTTTTCTCACCTCACACAAGCTCGAACCTCTTTACTCTAAATCCTTCTCCCCTTGTGTGTGCCTTTCCGCACTCTGTACATCTGAATCTAAGGTCAAGCTTTTTCACCGGCTTTTCTCTTCCAGTCGGGTTTGGTCTTGGGAAACCCTTATAACCTTTAAGAATTCTTCTGAATCTTCTCTGACCTGCACTAAGCTCACTTCTTGGTCTCTTCTTTACT
>CAYNRW010000095.1:0-4741 GCA_964399725.1 uncultured Thermococci archaeon
ACAGCGGCCTGCCACGCCGCGGGCCCGGGTTCAAATCCCGGCCACCGCACCACAAATTATTTCCACTTCTCAAAATACTTTTGTTCTCATTTGCGTGCTTGTGCCAGTGACATCCATCCTAAAAAGACCCATCCTAATCACGCACTCATTAATCCAAGCTCCTTCAATTAGGGACTAAGCCTTATCACTTTTCCCCATTCTTATTGAGATTAATTTTTGAATTCATGATATTGCCTCAACTGAAAGCCGAAGCAAAGAAAAAATATAAATCAACCTGTAGCCCCTTTCAATGCATCCTTACAAGCACATCTTCTAATTTTCGGAATATACTCCACTGCTTTCATCAAAAGGAGCTTAATCTCCTCACTCTTCTGCTGCATTAGCTCAACGACTTCAGCATGCGTGAGTTTGGTTTTGCTTATGCCGGCTGCATAGTTAGTTACAATAGCAACGCTTGCATAGCACATCTCGAGCTCTCTCGCTAAAATAGCTTCAGGTGATTGAGTCATCCCCACAACATCAGCACCTAAGACCTTTAATGCCCTAATTTCTGCCCTTGTTTCAAACCTAGGTCCTTCCATTGCCGCGTAGGTTCCCCTTGGGTGATAGCTGAAGCCCAGCTCCCTAGCAGCCCTTATTAGCGCACCTCTAAGCTCTGGACAGTAGGGATCTGTGAAATCGACATGGGCAACAAACTTTCTTTTATGTGGCGAATCTTCTCCATCATAGAAAGTATAAACCCTGTTTTTTGTAAAATCAATCAGCTGATCCAAAATTACGAAATCTCCCGGTTTCATGGCCTCGTTTAGAGACCCCACAGCTGAAGTTGCAAGGATTCTTTCAACACCTAGCTCGTAAAGAGCCCATATGTTGGCCCGATAGTTTATCTTATGTGGTGGAACACTATGCTTTTCCCCATGTCTTGCTAAAAATACAACCTCTTCGTTTTTGTAAGCTCCAATCTTCACCTTAATGTCTCCATAAGGAGTCTCAACTCTCTCCTCTCTTATATTTTCTAGGAGTTTTGGATCGTAAACTCCAGACCCACCTATTATTGCTATCCTTACCACTAGCATCACCAGAAAAAGTTAGAAGAAAAAGAATTTAAAGCTAATGTCCCTGCTCAGATTCTTCTTTTGCTGCAAGCCTTAAGACCTTAATTAATATCTCCGCCAGAAGTCTTGAATTCCATTTGAGGTCTCTAACGTTTTTTACAGTTTCTATTGCCTTATCCAAGTCGTCCTCTTTCAGATATCCCAAAGCAACTTCTCCAAATGCCAAGGAACGTAGATAGCCATCTTGTATCTTGTTTGCATGTTTTAGTGCCCTCTCTTTTTCTCCCGCTCTTGTTAAAAATGCCACCACTTTTACCTGCACGCTCTCATCGGGTATTTTCTCCGCGATCTTCTCTGCTAGCTCGATGTATTCCCTCTTCGGAGACTTTATGAGAATGTCGAGCAATTTCTTTGCAGCACTTGCCAGCTCCTCATCTTTCAGCAGTTCAAAAAACTTCGAAACATATTCTGGTGATTCTATAAGTTCCTCTATGATCTCGCTGATGAACTTTTCTCTGTTTCCCTCAACCGTATTAAAGATATCGAGGGCATTCATGACTTCTCCGCTCTTAATATAGTACTTTATTATCTCTGACTTAGCTATTGAGCTCCAGGGCTCTTCAAGTAGGTCTTTTGAAATTTTAATTGCTTTAGCGAGCTGACCTTCAGACAGATATCCTCTAATAATCGGGATTAGCATGCTATTTCTCACTCTGCCGTCTTTGATTTTCATTGCATAGGAAACGGCCAAATCATACAGCTTGAGTTTTGATGCAGCTTCTATCATTTTTTCTAGGGCTCTATTTCGGATTTTGGAGGGCATACGTTCTGTCAGTTCAAGAACTCTATTGAGAACCCTTACAGCAGCTGCTCTATTTGTTTCCCCCAGATAAGTGGCAATCTGAATAAGCAGAAAAGCTAGTTCCACTACATCTTCAATTTCTTCTGCGGTCTCCAGTGCCCTTCTAAAGGCATCTCTATATTTGTTGTTGCCCATGTGAAAAAGCTCAACCCCAATATTGGCATAAGTGAGAGCCCTAATTTTCGGATCCGCTATTATGCCCACAAGATCAAAAATATCGTTAATTGTACTCTCCTTCATTGTTCATCATCATAAACAATTGGGTGAAGAGATATTTAACCATTTTGACAATTTTTTATTTTATCCATATAAAACAAAAGTCGGAGAGAAATACGTCAAAAAACGAACTAGCTGAGTTCATCGTAAACTACACTAACAACCTCACCATCATCTAATGAGACAAAGCTGACTTTTATTTTTTTACCAGTTTTTGGGTCCACTATAACAAAATCAGGTTTCTTAAGGTATTCACTTGATGGAACGCGCCACACATCGTCGTAATGGAGTTTTAATTCTTTCATAAACTTCTTTAAATCCTTTTTAATCATCGTCGGCATAGGTATCACCATTATATTATACAACTTCAAAGTATAAAAGCCTTTCTAATCGATGCTTGTCAAGGATAATATCGTCAAATGTCTATATACACAGCATGCTTCCTTGGGGCACTCCCAATTCTCTTGCCACTGGGCGACATTTGGCCTTTAATAGATAAAAAACGCGCCTGTCGTTGATTTCACTAAGGGTTTCAAAGTTTCCCTGCCCCTTTGCTATGATGACATCTGCCTTTTCAAAAATCTCCCTAAATTCCTCAGAAACTTCTTCAAGTGGGGCACCTACGATCCCAGAGCCCGTTGAAATTATCGTCCCAAGTTCATCGAGTTTCGCCGCTTTTAAATCATCTACAGTGGCATCGTTTATTATTGGAGTTTCTTTTCCAACAATGTAAATCTCCAAATGGGGGAAATTTTCCCGAATCTTTTTCAAAAAGAGCTTGTCAAAGTATATTTCGCCACAGTTGTCGGTAAGGTATAACAAAACTTCGGCATTTTCAAGCTTTTTAAAGAGCCCTTCGGAGCGATCTAAATAGAGCTCCTCTTTAACCAGCCCCATTATATCTTCCTTAATGTTTTCTGGGGAGTAGCCAACGGCAAAATCAATCACATTCCCTACTATTGCAAGCTTCAGCGCAGTTTTGAAATCAATTTTCATGCTGCTTTCAATTTCATTCAAAATCTTTTCCGCTATCTTATTAGAAGAGTCCTTATAGGCTTTAAATGGATCGCGAACTCCAAGGAACGCGTAGAGGTCAAGAAATATCTTACTGGAAACTATCGCAGGTATCGAGTCTTCCTCAAGTTTTCCCATGAGTTTTGCACTGAAAACGGCAGCTTTCTTTCTTTTTGCTAAGTCTTCTGTTGCCATCTCAATTATCCTTTGACATTGAGTTACGATACATGTGAGACATTCATAGTGGATTTTCATGCCTACTACCCCCATTAAGGTTCGCAAATAGGTTTAAAAAGCATTAACCGAACATTTGTTCTGTGATGATTATGGAGATCATAGAGAAGGCAAAATTCGGAAGGTTCCATTATATTCTTTTGGCCATACTTGGAACAGTGTGGGCATTTATAGCAATAAACACTCTCTCCGTAAGCTTCGTCATTCCTTTACTAAGCAAAGAGGCAGCATTTCAGGGGAGCCCGAGCAAACTTGGGGCAATGGGCTCCTCGGCATTATGGGGGATGCTTTTTGGTGCGTGGTTTTTTGGAACAGTTGCAGACTACATAGGAAGGAAAAACACCCTAACCCTAGCAGTTTCGCTTTTTGGATTGGGAAGCGTTGCAAGTAGCTTTGCTAATAGCTTAGATCAGCTTATAGCCCTTAGGTTTGTAGTTGGGCTTGGATTGGGAGGGGCTTTGCCCGTTGCAAGCTCTTACTTCGCTGAGTTCATGCCCGCGAAAATCAGAGGTGCTATGATATCTATTTTGGAAAGCTTCTGGGCCATTGGCACAATAATAATAGGAATAGTTGCAATTCTCTTAAAAGCCAGCTGGAGAAGCATACTTCTATTTGGCGGGAGTGTATTGCTTTTGCTACCGCTAATACTCTGGCTTCCAGAGTCCCCGAGATTTCTAGCCCTCAAAGGAAAAACAAAAGAAGCTGAGAGGGTTATAGAAAGGATATTCGGAAGAAAAGTAGAAGTCGAAGTGCAAAAAGGCAAGCAAGCAAAGATAACGATAATAGAGCTGTGGAAAAAGTACGGCAAAACGACATTAATGCTTTCAATTGCATGGTTCAGCATAGCCTTTGCTTACTATGGCTTTTTCATATGGCTTCCAAAGTTTTTAGCAGCTACTTTAAAGATAACCGTCTTCAAGAGCTTTCAGTACTTTATAATAACCGCCATAGCACAGCTACCAGGATATTGGAGCGCAGCTTATCTTCTTGAGAGGGTAGGACGAAAGAAAACACTCTCCGCTTATTTGCTACTCTCGGGTTTAGCTGGGGTTATGTTTTATCGCTATGCAAGTTCGGGGAACGTTTACACGATACTCACAAGCGCGGTTCTCTTCAGCTTCTTCAATCTCGGAGCTTGGGGAGCTATATACGCCTACACTCCCGAACTCTATCCAACAGGAGTTAGGGGAACTGGAACAGGATGGGCAGGAGCGATGGCAAGAATTGGTGGTGGATTGGCCCCAATATTAGCTGGAAAAATCATGGAAACCTCAACCATTGGAGTAGCGGTGTTAGTAATTGCCGTGATTTCAATCATAGGGGCTTTGGATGTTCTTGCCCTTGGGAAAGAAACTAAAGG
>CAYNRW010000096.1:0-4626 GCA_964399725.1 uncultured Thermococci archaeon
AACGGATCGTGTCTAACGTCTCCAAGGAGAGCTCCAGCATGGGCTCCGGTTGCATCTACGAATGGAGCTTTTCTCCTTCCACAATTATCAACTAAAAGCTTTGGCACTAACGTTTGGTTTCTGAGCCTCATGTTTGAGATGGCCATTAGTGACACAATAAGCACAAAAACTCCAAAGAGCAAAGTTTGGGCCGAGCGATCCATGAGAACTGCGAGCATAACCACAAAAAGCACAAAAAGCAACAGGTACGACTTTATGTTCTCCTGTTCCTTTGCCTTTTGTCTGTAGCGTTCCACTATCTGTTTGCCTTGACACGCTGGTACAGTCTTTATCTTGGGCATGTTTTCATCTTCGGGATTTGGAAAGACCAGAATATCCTCAAGAGTTTCAGTTGGAAGGAGCTCTGCCATGGCCTGACCTAACATGGACTTACCTGTACCCGGTTCCCCTATCAACAGCACGTGCCTTTTTTGCTTCGCTGCAGTTTTTATCACTTCAACGGCGTGATCCTGACCGATGACTTGGTCTATTAACTTTTCAGGAACTTTAATTTCCTCAGTAGTTTGGAAATCAATCCCCAATTCAAGCTCTTCACCATATGAGCGTTCTTTTTCAATACTATTAACCTTCTCGCTCAAAATACCTCACCTCTCTCAAACTACGGTTGCTTAAGTGAGCTTATAAACTTTTTTTAAGGAAGGTCAGCAAGTTTAGAAAAGCTAAAATAATAGGAATCCAAAAAGATACAGGGTGATGAAAATGAAAATCGAGGATCACATAGCTTTCACGGCAAACCACAAGAACTGGAAAGTTGGGGATAAGTTGCTAGCAATGGAGGAGCATGAGATAGCTCACTTCCTTGCAAGTGTGTCAAATACAGTTACTCTGAAAATTCCTGAATATCTAACAGAGGTCATGAATGTCGCCGGAATAATGAGCTTAGCTGAGGAAATAGAGAAAAAAGAAGTTTGGGAGATCTTAAAAACCTTGAAATCTCCCGGAACATCAAGAAAGCTCAATCCAATGATATTTGAAGAGGACAAAAAGCTCAAAAAACTTCTTCTGGATGTTGCAAAGGCCTTGCTAACAAGAGAAGCACTCTCAAAGAAGTTTTCCGTTAGTTATCCAGAAGATCCCATAACTGACCTGAGAACCACCCTCATATACCATGATGAGCATATAAACTTCACTGCCAAACATGGAAGCTGGATAGTTGTGAAAAGGGTGATAATAGATGATAAAACTCCGATGGCAGATGTTGCAAGGATCTTGGCAAGTATAAACGAAACTGCCGTCTCAAAGATCCCCCTATATGCTGAGATAGACCTGAGAGGAATAGAACAATGGTTTGGAGACATCAAAAAGGCTAAAAGTGAGACCGAGATAAAAACGCTTATAGATAAGCTCCTTCACATTCCAATAGAACACTATGCACCAAAAGAATTTGCAGAGCATGGAAAACTTTATGCCTTAAGAACTGCCCTGCAGAAGATTGGGCTTTCGATTGACATCCCATCAAAGTCTCTTGAGAAGTATCTCGAAAAGGTTTGAAAAATCTGAAGATGATGAGGCCGAGGACACCCGAGGAAACAATGAGGACTCTTCGCTTCGCTGATTCTCCCTTCTTTTTCCGAAAGTTTTTTAATAACAATTCTGTAATAAAACATAGGGGTGACGACAACGGTGAAGAGGAGTGTAATTTATACTGAAAATGCTCCGAAGCCAATAGGGCCATACAGCCAAGCCATCCTTGTAGAAAATCCGGGTAAGATACTTTTCATTTCGGGGCAGATCCCTATAAATCCAGAAACGGGAGAGCTCGTTAAAGGCGACATAAAGGAACAGGCAAGACAGGCAATAGAAAACTTAATAGCAATTCTAGAAGCGGCCGGGGCAACGGTAGATGATGTAGTAAAGGTTAATGTTTACTTAGAGGATATAAAAGACTTTGAGGAATTCAACAAGGTGTATGAAGAATATTTTGGACATTCAAAACCAGCAAGGGCAGTAGTGGAAGTAGGAAAACTGCCAAAGGGAGTCAAGGTAGAGATAGAAGCAATAGCAATCTTCGAGTGATTCGTTAGCTTTTTATCTTTCCTGCTCTTAGTTTTTTTGATGCCTATGTACAAGGGGCTTGTCATAATATTTGGTTTTCTTTTTATTGGAGAAACCCTGAGCGAGATATTTAATCTTCCAATACCGGGAAACGTTATCGGAATGGTCTTATTAACCTTTGCATTCTTATTTAACATTATAAAGGTGGAAGATGTCGAAAGAGAGGCGGAGTTCTTTATAAAGAACATGAGTGTGATGTTTATCCCGCCTGGGGTAGGGATTATATCCTACTGGGGACTCATAAAAAGCCAAGCAGTGCCAATTTTTGGGGCTTTAATCATGAGCTTTGCCCTGACATTGATTTTAACGGCCAAATTCGTTGAGCTACTGAGTGGTGGTAAAGAATGAACTCTATTGGGCTTTTTTTAACGATAGCAGTTTTTTACCTCTTTTCAAAGCTTTACGAAAAGAAAAGAGCTTTTTACCTGAACCCCGTCATGCTTTCAATAATCACAATAGCATCTATTCTACATCTGACTGGAATTAAGTACGAAACTTACATGAAGAGCGCCAAGATTTTAAGCTTCTTTTTAGGGCCAGCTGTTGTAAGCCTGGCAATTCCCCTTTACAAGCAGAGGGAGACAATAAAAGCGTATTCAAGGCAAATATTCGCAGGGATAGCCTTTGGTGGAACACTGGCAATTTTAAGTGCATTTTATATTGCGAAGCTTTTAGGAGGTAGCGAGGAAGTTCTTTTGAGCATAGCCCCAAAGAGCATTACAACTGCAATAGCCATTGGCGTCAGTGAGAAAATAGGGGGCATACCATCCCTAACGGCAGTTCTAGTTATATTAACAGGGATATTTGGGAACGCTATAGGAATTGAAATGCTAAACGCTTTCAAGATAAAGGATAGAGTAGCCAGAGGACTCGCGATGGGAGTTACCTCTCATGGGTTGGGAACTGCTAGGATAATACTGAATGATGAGCTCTCAGGTGCCGTTAGCGGTCTCGCAATGGCACTAAACGGTGTTTTCACTTCCCTAATTCTTCCCTATCTCATCGAGCTCCTCCAGTAGATGCTCACTCACCCTGAGGTTATCTTGAGTATCCAAGAACAGGACAAAGTCGTTCTTTGCTATCCTGTCTTCTATCGGGGCATTGTCAACGAGGAAGGCTATAACTTCTGCAGTTGTGTATGGAACTTTTATCCCGACTTCATCAGCTTTTCTAAAAAGCCTATCTGGAACTCCAAATATATCTTCACCTTTTTTAACATCAATGGCAACCTTAGAATTTATCTGCTCCCAGAGCAGAAGGGTATTTTTGGCTTTTTCAATTTTCTCCAATGCACGTTTTTCGAGAATACTTACGTTTGCCCTGCTGGTGCCCAAAATCTCAGCAATCTCACTTTGCTTTAATCCCTTAGCTCTCAAACGCAGTATTCTGATCTGCTGTTCGGTAAGGAAAGTCTTCATTTTAAACACCATAGTTTAACTTGATTTCAAGAGTTAAAAGATTTTTGATTATCTCCTTGCTAAAACAAGTTCTATCTTAAGGTCATCCTCTTTGGCCTCTACATTGACCCAGAAATGCTCGTAATCATTTAGATCTGCCAAAACTTCAGGAGCGCTTTTTAAGCGGGAGTAGATGTAGCTCACAAACTGCTCATGGAACTCCGGATTATAATACATAGCAAAATTCGGAAAGGTCATGACCCATCTCTTTCCAGAGGAATATCCGATGAGCCTATTATTTTTCAACTTTCCATCTTTTTTCAGACTTGGAAATTCGCTCTCTATCATCTCCATCACTCCAAGTGCCAGTCTGTTGGCATCAAAGTTTGTGAAGGCATAGTCCTCTTTTAGAAAGTCGGAAGGATAGAGGGTTCCGATTTTTTCGACTTTTGTTCCGTTACTCCACAAAACTCGATAGAGGGTGGCATTTGAGATCGCCTTCCCTTCAACCTTCTTCCAATGTAGATAATAACTTCCCAAATCCATGACAGGAGGCTTCTGATCTAGAACAAAGAACCTTCCATTAATCTTTACCAAAGCGGCAGCGTGACTCATTTTGTCGTTTTCAAAATTTATTTCAAGGGTATAGGCTTCACTATAGTTCATTGCAAACAGCAGAGCAAGTGTTAAAACTGTATAATCAGTGCATATTCCCTTTCCAATGTTTATAGTCTCTGAAGGGCGCTGGATTTTTGATCCCCCACTTATCTCTACTTTTTCCATTGGATAAGTCGTTATCCTTGTCGGTGAAAGGGATGCTTTCTCAAAATCATATTCTATCCTCTTCTCTTCCCACTCGAGGATTCCCCATGCATCTTCCTTTATGTTTTCCCCTTTTAGCCTATTCGCAATCGGAAGAAGAGCCTTTATTTCTTCTGCAGTTATTGTGCATTCTATGGCAGAGTCTAGGAAGTAATAATCACTCTCTCCACACGTTTCGGTTGGAGGTGGCAACACCCTAGGATGGGAGATACAGCCACTAGCCATGGAGAGGATAACCAAGATTATCGCGATTATCTTCAGGTGCATGATATAGGATACCATAACCTACTTT
>CAYNRW010000097.1:0-4410 GCA_964399725.1 uncultured Thermococci archaeon
GTAACAAAGATAAACCATAAAAGGACTACAAAAGGCTTAAAGGGCAACTGTATCATGGAGGTGGCTTCATTGGAAATAACAATTGAGAAATTCAAACCGAAAGTTACCCGCCCTTTTAAGAGGAAAAACGAATACTGGGTAAAGCTCATAGATGAGAGTGGCGAGTATATAATGAAGTTTAAAACTCCCTTAGAGGCTGAGGATGCAATATACGGGCTTCTCGATCTTCAGGTTTATGGAGGTAAGGTTAAGCTGAAGCTTAAAGAGGGAAACGTTATAGAGGACATTCAAATTCTTGAGCTCTATAAACCCTCTGCAAAGGAACTTGTTGATGAGTATTTTAGCGAATAGCTGAAGTCCTTTTTTGTACATTAGCCTTCTTTTTTCGACAAAAACCTATATATACTGCGAAGTCTAAATATAATTAGAGGAGCATACAGCGTTTCACAACCTAGTTCAATTTTTAAGATAAAATCCAGAAACTTGGAGGTCTTACCATGGCTAGAAGAAAAAACAAAGAACTCCTGAAATTCGCAGAGGAGATAGGAGGAGAGGAAGCTATTGAGGTAATCAAGGCTCTCGAAAAAAAGAAAGAAGCGACTGATGAAGAAATTGCAGAAACAACTGGAATAAGAGTAAATACTGTTCGCAAAATCCTATATGCTCTCTACGATAATCAGCTTGCGGAGTTTAGAAGAGTTAGGGACAAGGACACCGGATGGTATTACTATTACTGGCACCTTGAAACAAGAAGACTGCCGGAGATCATAAAAGCCAGAAAAATGCAGGAGCTCAAAAGACTCAAAGAAATGCTTGAAGAGGAAACCAAAGAAGTTTACTACCACTGTGGGACTCCAGGTCACCCAAGACTGACCTTTGATGAGGCAATGGAATATGAATTCAGATGCCCATTGTGTGGAGAAATGCTCATGCAGTACGACAACAGCGAAATAGTTAAAGAGCTCCAAGAAAAAATTAAAAAGCTTGAGAAGGAACTTGGAATAAAAGCGTGATTCTGCATTTAGTGAACTGCGGGGATGATAGGATGGAGATTGTTATTCTTGAGAAGATATACGGAGATAGAAGTGGTTTTGAAAAGCTCAATAAGAAGCTTAAATCCCTTTTAGGAGAGTTGGAAGTTTCGTGGAAGATAGGAATCACCCAAAAACAATGGGCCAAAATAACCGTAGAGGGAGAAGACAAGGAAATTTCTGCGAATCTTATAAGGGAGGAATTTGGAGAAATCCCATATAATCTAAGCAAGATAAAAGAAGGAGAGATATACAGGGGAAGATTTATTGACCTTGGAAAGGTTGGGTATGGAGTTTACATTGACATTGGGGTATTCTCACCAGCCCCGAAGGATGTTTTGGTCCCCCTTTACTATCTCAAATCTCTCTTCGGAAACAAGCCAGTTAGACAACTCATAAGGGAGTTTGGCTGGATAGATTACATTCCCATAGAATTGGAAATAACAAAAGTGGAGTTTGGGACTAGGGAGATGGAGGGAAAATTCACCGAAAGGCAACTGAAACAAATAGAAAAGTGGACGAGTGATGGATACGATAAGATATTCATTGCAGGCACAATAAGCGAAAAGGTTGAGGAAGCTCTGATAGAAACCGGGCATTCAAGGGACGTGAAGAGACTTGAAGAGCTTGGACTTATGGAGACACTCTTGGTGCTGAAGAAGGGCACCCAAGCTCCTGGAATCATTAAGGAGATAGGACCTTATTTAAAAGCTGCAGTGTTTGGAGCAATTAAGTTTGAGTAGAAAGCTCGCATATCATTCTAACTGCGAGAGCGGCTGAGATGCATTGAACCATTGGAAGGCACTGTGAAGAATAAGCCAATAGGGGGATAAAAACAACTAGAAGCCAGAAAAACAATGCCTTTCCCCCTCTCATATTTAATAGGGATCTTCTGAAGTTAAATAGCAAATAGAGGATCAAAATCAGCTGAAGAATTCCTTCTCTCAGTAAGACAAAGAGAGGGCTCAGATCAAAAGACAAAGGTATATTTGGAATTGAAAAAACGTTTATCCCTAAAATAAAGAAAGCAATGCTCAGTCCTACATAAATGGAGTTTCTTATGGACTTTGTTGGAAAGACAAAAAACGTGAAAAGTGGAAAGATAATCAGATAAGGCCACACTAGGCTACCTACCGCAACAACAAGTGAGAGGAGAAAAACTTGTCCGATTGTCTTAGGAGTATCTTCCGTGAATTTTGCATTTAGCGTAAGTGCTGCAACAAGAGCTAGTAGAAACACACTAATGTTTGTGGAAATATCTGTAATGGAGCTCCTGAAAGTAGGAGATGAGAAAATAAAGCCAAAAGCTAGGAAGCCGAGCTCTCTATAGGGTTTTGGCGCTATAAAAAACATCAGTGTGAATGTGAAGAAAAGGACAAAGAGATGAAGAACAAGAAGAGCCTCCTCTGTTGGGGAATAGAGGTGGAAATAGGAACTGAGGGCAAAAGAGAGTAAGGAGTCTTTACTTCCCAGCAAAGCATTTTGAAAAGTAGTTCTAAGGAAGCCCTCCTCAATAGTAAATGGTATGGAGTTCAAAATCCAGAGCGCAAAGAGAGAAACTACAAGGAGATAAAAAAAGTGAGCATAAGTGCCCTGTCTAGAGAACAAAAACGCAAAGAAAAGAGGCAAAAAGATACCCACAGATAAGAGAATATAAATCTCTCCACTTCTGAATCTATAATATGGTGAGAATGCCTTCTCTATAAGGTATATACTCTTCTCGTCCCCTGTGAAGAACACGACTTCGTTAAGAACTATGATCGACGGCTTCAAAGAGACTTCTGGAGGCAATCCCGTTAAATTCCAGAGCTTTTTCATCTCTGGATTGTCATACACATTCCCAACAAGAACAAGCACTTCGCTTCCTCTATCCTTAAACCGGGAGAGCTTTTCATCCACATACCATCCCCATGCCTGGGAATACTCACTCTCCCCGGAGATCACATAATACGTTCTTCCATCAGATAAGAACTCCTCAAAGGCATTTTTATTAGGATAGAATTCTAACTGAGATGCGGAAGCAAGAGGGAGCATTAGGAAGAGCATTATGATTAAAAATTTCTTCATTTTCTCCACCAAATAAAATTATGTAGCCAGGTCCAGCGCGGCATCACTGTTTCGGCCTGTGCCGATCTCAGCCGCGCATCGATAGATAATAATTCAAAAGAGATTTAAGTTTTACTCTTTTTCTTTAGCTCTTCCAGTTTTGTAATAAGCTTTTGAGCTATCTCCATAAATGCTTTTGCTGCTGGAGTGTCTTCATGAAGAACTATCGGTATGCCGTTGTCGCTTGCTTCCCTTGCCTTCGGATCTATGGGAACCTTTCCAAGAAAGTCAGCTCCTTCCTTCTTCGCAAGCTTTTCTCCACCGCCTTCTCCAAAGAGATCTATCCTATTCCCACAGTGGGGGCATATGAGATAGCTCATGTTTTCAATAACCGCTATATACGGAACATTCATCTGCTTCATCATGTTCACAGCTTTACCTGTATCGAGCAACGCTACCTCCTGAGGGGTGGTAACTATTATGGCAGCATCAAGCTGTATCGTCTGGGTAACGGTTAAAATCTGGTCCCCAGTTCCCGGAGGAAAGTCCACTATCATGAAATCCAAGCTTCCCCACTTAACATCGCCGAGCAGTTGTTTAAGAGCCTTAGTCACCAGAGGACCTCTCCAAACAATGGGCTGATCCTCGGGAACCATGAACCCCATGCTCATTACCTTTATGGGGGTAGTCTGACCCAAAAAGTCATTTGTCGGAGGTATCATCTCAAAATGTCCATCTTCAAACTTCTCCGCCAAAACTTCTGCCTTTTCAACTCCAAGCATTTTTGCCACATTTGGACCATGGACATCCGCATCTAGGATACCCACGAAATACCCCTGCTTTGCAAGGGCTGCCGCTAGGTTTACGGCAACTGTGGATTTCCCAACGCCTCCTTTTCCACTTAAGACCGCTACTTTGTACTTCCATTCCTTCTCTTTCTCCTTTATTCTCTGGGTAAGGGGATCAACGCCCAATCCGGGCACGTTAAAACTAGGTGGAGTTTTTATTGTCATTTCTATCACCTCTAATTTAGGCTAGTCTAAAAAGGCTTATAAGTTTTTGCACACAAAGTATGTAATATTACACAAAAATGAGTAACAAAAAAGAGGAAAATTCATGGAAGTTCAACTTCTTTGCCAAGAATTCTCCATAGCTCCTTTATCTGGTTCTTGAGCTCTTGAATAGCCTCAGGCTTCTTGAAGAGGTGCTTAAATCTTCCCTGCAACCTAAGGTAGTCCTCAATTGGCTTCTTGAACTTTCCATCCTTGGGGAACCTTTGGAACTTTATGTTGTGGAAGTCTCCATTTTCAATCTCGAAGAGTGGCCAAAGACC
>CAYNRW010000098.1:0-4403 GCA_964399725.1 uncultured Thermococci archaeon
CTGAGATCATAAGGATAGAAAAGGTGAACGAGAATAAGGCCATCATATTTGCGAAAGAAGACATAAGAGAACAGCTATCAGAGCTTCTTGCAAAGAAGGGAGCAACTATTGTAAGCCTTAAGGTTGAAGAGCCCAGCTTGGAGGACGTTTTCTTAAGAACTGTTTACAAGAGGGGTGATTGAAATGAAAAAGAAAGCTTTTATCGTTGTTTTTCTATTTTTGCTCTCGAGCTTTCCTCTCACAAACGCCCAGCCGTGGATAACGGTATTTGAAGGGAAAGTGAAAATCGGAGAAACTCTGATTGTGGGGGAGTATCAGATAAAGGTGACGTTGGAAAAGAGGGAAATGAAGCCGTATGCGATAATCTACGAAAACGAGGAAATCAAGAAAATTATAGGACAGGGAAATCTCACCGAAGTTGACAACATAAGGATTGTTCTCGGAAGCTACGATGCCGAAAATGAAGATGTCTTCATTGCTCTGCAGTGCAAGCCCTCTTTAATGAGAGAATCTAGCCCTAAAAAAGGTGCTTCTTTTGAAATTGCGGAATATTCTCTAAATGTAATTGAATCGAGCAATGAAAGCGTGTCGCTGGACATAAACGGAGCAGAAATAGAGGTAAAAGCTAATTCCACTAAGATATATGAAAGGCTCGCTTTGGAATACGTTAACGGAATTTTGAAGGTTTACCATGCCGATATTAAGGTAAAGAGGGAGACGAGAAAAGATTATGGGATATATTATCCGTTCACGGGGTTGAGAGTGAAAGCAGGCGACCAAATTCAAATTCCTGTGGAGGTTAAGAACAACGGCAATGAAGATTTGAGGCTGCAGTTGGGGATTATATCAAAGTCCATTGGATGGGAAGTTAAACTCCTCGATGAAAGCGGGAGATATGAGATTGATGAGATTGTCTTAAACCCCGGGAGCTCTGTGATTCTAAATCTTCTTATAAAGGTTCCCGAAGATGCAAGCGGAACAAAGAGAGTTCGCTTTGCAGTTGGCGAAGAAATCGGGGAAATAAGCCTCAATGTGGCTAAAAATGAGAGCATTGACGTGGTTGTTCCAATGCTCAGTATAGAAAGCGAAGCGGGTCAAAACGTTACTTTTCCAATAACTCTTAGGGGAGAAGGCACTGTAGAGCTGAAAGTAAAGGAGAAGCCTGCGGATTGGGATGCATACTTCATTATGAACAGTCAGAGGGTTAGGTCATTTCTCTTAGAGGGGGAGAAGCAGATCGTCCTTTTTGTAGAAGTTCCGAGGAATGCCGAGCTTGGTGAACATCAGATAAGGTTTTCAATAAATGGGGTAGAAAAGAGCGTAGGCGTTTTTGTCTACAAAACGCACAAAGGAGAGCCTGCAAAACTGCACCTAAGCGTTAAGGATGAAGAGGGCAACTTTTTACAAAAAGCCAAGATTCACATTGGAAATAAAACACTTCTCACTGACAGCTATGGAAAAGCCACAGTAGAACTTAAGCCCGGCATATATACAGCTACTGTAGAGAAGGAAGGCTACGAAAAGGTTGAGAAAGAGATCACACTTGAAGATGGAGAAGAAAAGACTCTCGAGATAACCCTAACGAAGCTCCCTTATTATTTTGAGCTTGAGGGAAGTGGAGACACAGTTGCGGTTACAGCCGGATCGATAGGAACCTATCAGGTGAGCATAAGGAACTTGGGAAAAGATGAGGACACTTACTCGCTTTCACTCTTGGATATCCCAGAGGAATGGTCAGCTGAATTTTACTACGTAGAAACTCCCGTGAGAAGTATAAAAATCAATTCAGGGGAATCAAAGGAAGTTACTCTAAGAATAATCCCGCCCTTCAATGCCCAGCCAGGAGAGCATAACCTAACGATCGTTGTCAAAAGCTCCTCCGGGCTGGAGAAAAAGATAGCCCTCATAGCAAAGCTTATCGGGGAATACAGATTCGAGATGTACCCTGAAACCCCCATGGTGAGTATTAAAGCTGGTAAAGAGGGAATCGCCCATGTTTCCCTTGAAAACGCTGGAACCGCTCCAATAACGAACATAAAATTTGAGACCAGTGCTCCTCAAGGGTGGGATGTTAAGGTTACTCCTCAAGTGATCCCAGAGCTTAGGTCACCTTATTACTTGGAGAAGGGCGGGGTCGTAGTACGGCCAGAAGGGAGAAGAGAGCGTCTGACCATTGCGATAAAAGTTCCCAAAACCACTCCAGCTGGAACGTATCAAATAACAATCACCGGAAAGGGAGACCAAGCTCAAGCTAGTACTCAGATTACAGTTAGAGTGACCCAGAGCTCAAATACTGCATACATTGGAATACTTCTGCTTGTACTAACGTTTGGAGCGGTAATATGGATGATAAGGAGGGTGGGCAGAAGATGAAGGCACTAAACATTGCAATGAAAGAAGTATACGTTTCGATAAAGAGCAAAAGGTTTGCAATACTCATCAGCATTTATGCTCTCCTTCTTCTTTTGCTCTCTTACTCTTTAAGAGACAATCTAAACGAGCTGGTATCTCCTTCTGTTGAGAGCATGTCAATAGGTCTATTTGGAGTAAATGGGGAAATCCTCGCTACCCCTCTATCCGTCATGCTCTTCCTCAACTTCACGTTCTTCACGGTAATCGGAGCTATTCTCGGGGCTTCTCTTGGAGCAGATGCCATAAACAAGGAGGTTGAGAGCGGCACTATAAAAACCCTCCTTGGACATCCCGTTTACAGAGATGAGGTCATAAACGGCAAGTTTCTTGGCAATGCATGTGTTTTGATGATCACTGTTCTTGTGGGTTATGTATTTACGATTGCGTTCCTCCTTATCAATGGAACACCTCTTGATGGAGGCTCAATTTTAAGGGGTTTTGTTGCATTTCTTTTAACCCTCCTCTATTCCCTGGTCTTTTTAAGCATCTCACTCCTCTTTTCGACTCTCTTCAAAAAGCCCGAAACATCTATGCTCGTATCAATAGGTTTGGCGATTTTTCTAACAATGATATACGGCCTTATAGTCTCTTTAATGGCCCAGCATCTTGCTGGAGAAATGCCACCCCATGGGACACCTGCTTTTGAAATTTGGATGGAGAACTCAAAGCTCTGGGAGCAGAGGTTGCATTTCATCAATCCGGCTCATCACTATGCAGCTTTGGTTATTGCAGTTTTTGCTGGAGATAGGATAACCACCTACTATGTTCCCTTTGGAGAGTCTTTAACACTAATGTTCAATAGCCTCTCAATGCTCTTAGTGTTCTTACTCTCGCCATTTGCCCTCGCATATGTTAGATTCATGACAAGCGACTTAAGATAAAATAGAAAAGGAGCCAGTTTAACCTTTCGCAACTCCAATAGGCCTCATCCTTGCCACCAGGTTTGCTATTCCAGCTTCATGCACAACGTTAACAACGTTATCGACATTCTTGTAAGCTCCGGGAGCTTCTTCTGCTACAACTCTCATGCTCGCTGCCCTAATGTAGATTCCCCTCTGCATGAGCTCGTTCCTAAGTCTGTCTCCTCTAAATCGTCTCGTTGCGGCGTGTCTGCTCAAGACCCTTCCAGCGCCGTGACATGTGCTACCAAAGGTCTCTTTCATTGATCCCTCTGCCCCAGCAAGCACGTAGCTTGCCGTACCCATTGAACCGGGAATGAGAACGGGTTGTCCTACATTGCGGTAAGCTCTGGGCACTGCTTCGTGTCCTGCTGGAAATGCCCTCGTAGCACCTTTTCTGTGGACTACAACCTTGACTTTCCTTCCATTAACCTCGTGCTCTTCAACTTTCGCTATGTTGTGGGCAACGTCATAAACTATGCTCATCTCCAAGTCCTCAGCTTTTTGCTTGAAGACCTCTTCAAAGCTTTCCCTTACCCAATGAGTAATCATCTGCCTGTTGGCCCATGCGAAGTTTGCTGCAGCTTTCATTGCACTGAAGTATCTTTGACCTTCTTCAGTTTGAAATGGAACGCTTACGAGTTCTCTGTCAGGCCATGGTACGTTGTATTTTCTGTTAGCTTTTTCCATAACCCTCAAGTAGTCGCTTGCCACCTGGTGTCCAAGGCCTCTCGAACCTGTATGTACCATGAGTACAACTTGTCCTTCGAATAGCCCATATACCTTGGCAATTTTCTCATTAAAGATTTTATCAACCACCTGTACCTCCAAGAAGTGGTTTCCGCTTCCTAAAGATCCCAATTGTGGAGCCCCTCTTTGCTTTGCTTTTTGGCTTACTGCATCTGGATTCGCACCTTCCATTCTCCCGTTTTCTTCTAAGTGCTCTAAATCTTCTTTCCAGCCATAGCCGTTATCTACAGCCCACTTGGCACCATCCGCTAAGACATCATCAAGTTGTGTCCAGTGAAGCCTAACCCTTCCTTTGCTTCCAAGTCCACTTGGCACGTTTTTAAATAGAGTATCCACGAGCTG
>CAYNRW010000099.1:0-4261 GCA_964399725.1 uncultured Thermococci archaeon
ACGGAATTAGTATAGATGCTCTAGGAATTCAAGCTCCTCAATTACAGGTTTTCTTTTTCTTCTTTCAAACTCCCTCATATAGAGGTAATCATAAAGCTTTGATATCATTTCCATTTCTCTCACCTCCCTTCTTTTTTGAGTTCTCCCTCGGATGTAATTAAATTAATCTCGCTTAAAAACATTTTGAGCTCTTTTTTATCTATGAATGGACAGCAAAATACAAAACTCTTGGAAAAAAGGCAGGATGATTGTGTTTAAGGCTTAATGTACATAAATGAACAATTAAAAGGGCTTTTCAAGGGTTTCTCTTCTCAAATGGACACATCAGTACAAAGATTAAAGACCTAAGGATTATAAACCTACGAACAGCTTTACATATGGTGGAGAAAATGGTATTAGACAAGCTTGGTCAGTCACTCAACAATGCCCTAAGAAAGCTTGCGCGTGCAAGTACCGTTGATGAGGCTCTTGTGAGAGAGGTAGTTAGAGACATCCAGAGGGCTTTGCTTACGAGTGACGTTAACGTTCGTCTCGTTCTTGACCTCACCAAGAAAATTGAAAAAAGGGCTTTGGAAGAAAAGCCGCCGGCTGGAGTTTCCAAAAAGGAGCACATAATTAAGATAGTCTATGAAGAGCTGACCAATTTTTTGGGAAAGGAGGCAAAACCCATAGAGATAAAAGAAAAACCCACTGTTCTCTTAATGGTTGGTATTCAGGGATCGGGAAAAACCACAAGTGTGGCAAAACTTGCAAGATACTTCCAAAAGCATGGGTATAAAGTCGGTCTTGTGTGCTCTGATACTTGGCGTCCGGGTGCTTATTCCCAGTTAAAACAGCTGGTGGAGCGGCATGGGATTGAGGTCTTTGGAAACCCTGAGGAAAAAGATGCCGTAAGACTTGCTAAAGAGGGGGTAGAGCACTTCAAAAAGAAAGGTGTGGACGTAATAATAGTGGACTCCGCAGGAAGGCACAAGGAAGAAAAAGGCCTCATAGAGGAAATGAAGCAGATAAGTGAGGCAATTAACCCCCATGAAGTCATCCTCGTAATCGATGGAACAATTGGACAGCAGGCATATAGCCAAGCATTGGCTTTTAAGGAGGCAACTCCCATAGGCTCTATAATCGTGACCAAGCTTGATGGTTCGGCCAAGGGTGGAGGTGCTCTTTCTGCTGTTGTAGCCACCGGGGCTCCAATAAAGTTCATCGGTGTCGGTGAGAAGATAGATGATTTAGAACCCTTTGACCCGAAGCGTTTCGTCTCAAGGCTTTTGGGATTAGGGGACATTCAGGGGTTACTGGAGAAATTTGAGGAGCTCAGCAAGGAGACAGAATTCAAAGAGGAGGATGTTGAAAAGTTCTTGAGGGGGAAGTTTAACCTTAAAGACATGTATGCCCAACTAGAGGCAATGAGAAAAATGGGACCACTGCAGCAGATACTAAAGATGATCCCTGGAATGGGTTATTCCATTCCAGACGAAGTCGTTAAGGTCAGCGAAGAAAGATTGAAAAAATTTAAGGTTATCATGGACTCCATGACCGAAGAAGAGCTTGAAAATCCCGAGATAATAAACTACTCAAGAATCAAGAGAATAGCGAGAGGTTCTGGTACAAGGCCAAAAGACGTGAGAGAACTGCTTAATCAATACAAGCAGATGAAAAAATTCTTTAAGGGTATGGACAAAAGAAAATTGGCCAAGATGGCCAAGAAGTTTAACTTTGGAGGGTTAGGCATATGATGGAAGCCTTTGTCTTAATTATTGTAAAGCCCGGAAATGAAGATACGGTTTACGAGAAGCTAAAGGACGCTCCGCAGGTAAAAGAGATATACAAGGTCTATGGAGAATACGACATAATTATAAGGGTTGAAATTGAGAACATTAAAGAGCTGGACCGCTTCCACGATGAAATTTTGAGAAAAATAAGGGAGATAGAAATGACCGAAACACTAATAGCAAGCTCTTACGGAAGTTGAGGTGGTAGAAAAGTGGAGAAAAAGTGGGTGGCAACGATAAATTTAGAGACTCTGCAGATTAAAAGCGACCCTTCTTTTAAATTTAAATGCCTTCAGTGTGCCAGCTGCTGCATAAACCTTGAGATACCCCTCAGAGATGAAGACATCACAAGAATAGAGGATCTGGGATTTAACGCATGGGAGTTCGTAGATTATGAGAAGATGTTTTACAGAGGGGACAAATTTCTGGGATACGGGCTTAGGAAGAGACCATTTGATGATGCCTGCATTTTTCTGGGAGAAGATGGAAAGTGCAAGATTTATTCCAAACGGCCATTGGCATGTAAGCTCTACCCATTTATCCTAGTCAAACACGGATTTGCTATTGACATATATGTAAGGGAGGATCCATTTTGCAAGGGAGTTAATCATCCAGATGGAGACCCCATAGATTTGGATTTTGTGATGAAATATTTTGGTGAGGTAATATCCGAATACCGGCAAAAAATGGGAATTTCCAATCACCACAATAAACCAGCAAATCTTATAATTTGATCACAACCGAAACCTATTTATACATTTTCTTGTCAATATTATCCCATCACCAGGGGGTGAGAGCTTGGGCCAGATAGAGGCAGTTAAAGAGAAACTTCGTGTCATCAGGATTTTAAGGCTCCTAAAAAAGAGCTACACATATGAGGAGCTTTCAAGGATTACCGGGCTCCCCATAACAGTACTCAACAGATATGTCAGGGGAAAGGTGCTTCCAAGCACTCAGCGTGCCAAAGAGCTAATAGACATCCTCTCTCCTTATGTGAACCTTGAGGAGGAAGTTAAGAAGAGAATAGTTTTTGATAAGCATGGATTGTTTGATAACTTAAAAATTCTCAGCGATACAGATCTAATGAGCCTTATTGCGGAGAGTGTTGCCTCAAGATACATGGGGATACACATAGATAAGATACTGACAGCTGCAACGGATGGTATTCCCCTAGCAGTTCATATCGGAAACGAGCTGGGAGTAGATGTTGTCTACGCAAAGAAAAAGAAAGAAGTTGGGGTGGAGAAGTTCTACGAGGTGAATTATATCTCAAGTTCTTCGGGAAGCGTTATGACGCTTTATCTCCCCTCTTGGGCTATTAAAAAGGGAGAGAGGGTTCTCATAGTTGACGATGTTGTGAGGAGTGGAGAAACTCAAAGGGCTCTCATAGAGATGTGCAAGCAGGCAAATGCAGCACCTGTGGGAGTGTTCTTCCTAATAAGTGCCGGCAATGCAATAGACAGAATAAAAGAAGAGTACAACATCCCTGTGGAGGTTATGGTAAGGCTTTAACCTTTATTATTTATTTGGAGGACTTTAAATGGAAAATTTAGAAAACGAAGATAGATTCATGATATACAATGTGGCCGGAAAAAGCATAATGGTGGAGACAAAGCTTGGGGAGGAGTTTGACTTTGTTTGCAGCGAGAAGGAATGCGGGGAGAGATTGGAGCTCCACGGTGTTATAAAGATTGTGACTCCCCAAGAATACCGGAAAGTCTTAAAAGAGACGCTGAATGAAAATGAGGAATTTCAGGTTATAGAAACCCTGAATCCAATACCTCTTATATTCGAAGGCACGGTAAATGGAAAAAGAGTAAAATTACCAGCTGAAACCCTGCAGAACTTAGCAAGGAGATTTGTGAGGAATTTCCTAGACCTTCAGCGTTAAATCTTCCTTTACTATATCCATTGCGACATGTGTGTATGTCTTTTCTACCCCATCTATTCTCAAAAGCTTTTTGACAAACCTGTTCATGTCTTCCCTTCCCTTGAATTTTGCAATGACTATTATGTCGTATTCACCCGTAACATCATAGACACATGCCACGTGGGGATCTTTGGCTATTTCCTTTTCAATGTCGACGATTCTCTTTCCTTGAGCTTTAACCCCGATTATTGTTGTGAGGTCATAGCCCAGTTTAGTGTAATCTAACTTTGGAGCAAATCCAAGAATAATACCCTCTTCCTCAAGTCTTTTTATCCTGTTATACACAGTTCCCACGGCTACTCCCACTTTTTTTGCTATCTCCCTATAAGAAAGCCGAGCATCTTTTTGGAGAATGGAAATTATTTTTCTATCCAGTTCATCCACCATCAGCCACACCAGAGAGAGTTCTGAGAGGAAGTTTAAATAACCTTTGATTTCTGTTAAATCATTCTGTTTAACAAAAGATTTATAAGCCAGCAAGAGAGGATAGGAAACGGGAGTGGACCGGTAGCCTAGCCAGGATAGGGCATCGGCCTCCTAAGCCGAGGGTCCGGGGTTC
>CAYNRW010000100.1:0-4189 GCA_964399725.1 uncultured Thermococci archaeon
ATGTTATTCCAAAATATCCTTCCTTAGTATCCCTTTCGAGGGAGATAATTGTGGCAAAACTCCACCAGGCAACTCTCAATCGAGATAATGCTAGACCATTTTTTAGAGAAAATCAGAAGACTGGTCGCCTAGAGCTAGTGATTCCAGTTAGTTGCCTCTCTTCATTGGAAAAATGTGTATTAGATGAGCTTAATTATCCAAAAAAGCCTGTGAGAATTGGAAGTGGCTTCGTTAAGGCATTTGTAATAAACCCTCACCACATCAAAGATAATGATCTTGGGTTAGCCCAAGAGATCATTAATGCCTATAACAAACTCTTAGAAGAGAGCTGTATTGGACCATGCCACAAATATAGAGTTAATCAACTCTAATTGGGGGTCCAAAATCTGCTTTTAATGGTATTTATCAATATTTGTCTCTTATTTCCTTTAAATTTCTCCTTAGCGCCTGTTAACATATGTGGAATTAGAAGAAATTTTGGCTGCTTATCTATCCAGAATCTTCTTTATATCCGTCTTAACTTATATATCTTCAGTATATGAAATAATAGCCAACAAAGCAAGGATATTGCTTTTAGTTATTACTACTTCTGATTGTAATAGGAAAAATTGATAATGGCGCCGGCTTATACAAGGAGAATACCCAATCTTGTGAAATCTTGGGCTTGGCATGAAAACTGTATATACGCCTTATTGTTGACTTATACAACTTTATATCGTAAAAAGTCTAGGTTTTGTAATTTTTGTTGATGGTAATTTAATATTCAAATGATTATAAATAATACTTATTCAAACATATCACCATAAAAGTTAAATTTATTTTTGTATTATTATGTACGTTAAGAAATTTTAAATTATGCAAATTCTTCATATCGTAACAAATTCGAGTAAAAGTTGAGAGACAAAGTAGGCACACAGGCTTAGGAATACTACATAATGAAGTAAAAAATTCCGGAGGATATTTATATATTAAGAGTATTACAAACTCTTGAGGGAGAAATATGAAGAACACTCAAACGTTCGTGTGCCCATTTTGTGGCTATAAAGCAAAAAGCTTAGAGGAGCTAAAGCAGCATATTCTTGAGAAACACACGCTAAATAGAGAGGATATACGGGGAGTTAGATTCACTCAAAAATATTAAAAGCATCTCTTTGCTTCCTACTTATGGTGATGTCCCCATGTTCAAAGTAGTTGAAAGGAAAATAGGATGGCATAAAGACTTTGATAGCTCCCATTTTCTCGCTTTGCCATATGAGAGCAAATGTCTTAGAATTCACGGGCATACGTATAATGTCGATGTAGAGATATGGGGGGAGCTGAATGAAAATGGCATGATATTTGATTTTAACCACTTGGGAAATCTCATAAAGCTTCTTGATCATAAAATACTCATCAGTGAAGATTGGGTAACCAGCAAGAAGGATGGGTATGTAATCGTGGAAAAAAACGGCAAACAACTAAAGCTTCCCGAAGATGAAGTTGTAATCCTTAACAAGCCAAATGTAACAGCGGAATACATTGCGGAGTGGTTCGCCGAGAGAATAGCAGAAAAAGCGGGGGAGAACGTGAGAATGATCAAGGTAAGGATTTGGGAGGATCCAAGGAGTTATGCTGAGGTTACCCTCGAGTGTCAAGTGCACTTTACCTAAAAAGTTAAATTGATTCAAATTTATAACTTAGGAGGGGATGGGATATGAGGTTTTCAAAGGGTAGGAACTTTCTGTTCAGAATCCCGGAGGGGAGGGAGTTTTTGAGTGCTGTGAATGAATTCGCAAAAAAGCACAATGTGTTAATCGGGACTGTAAGTGCCATCGGAACTCTTAAAAATCCAAAAATCGGACATTTTGAAGAAGAAAAGGGACAATATAAAGTTATCGAACTCGAGGGTACCTATGAGTTGGTGTCTGCCCTGGGGAACATAAGCATAAAAGACGAGGAGCCCTTTGTTCACGTTCATGTGAGTTTGGGTGATAGCGAGGGAAGGGTATTTGGCGGCCATTTAATTGAAGGAGAAGTCTTTGCTGCTGAAGTTTACATTCAGGAGCTTCTTGGTGAACTGCTGGTAAGAAAGCCTCAAGAAAACGGCTTGAGCCTATGGGACGCTGAAGAAGATTGAAACAGATACTAAATTGGCCTTTTCTTAAATTTTTCAACTCATGCTCTTTTTTAAGTAAAGTATTTAAAGGGCCCGTGACGATGTAAATCTCATGATGAGAGTGTTTAAAGTTAAAGCTAAAGTAAGCCAAGAGGTTCATGAATCTGGAGAAGGGATAGGTTATGTATCTTTACTTGTGCTGGCGAGTGACGAAAGGGATGTAAAAGCCCTCGCGGAGAAATATTTCCAAGAAGAAGGGCTTAAAAAGGAAAATTTTGAAATTTTAAGTATAGAAGAAATAAAATCCAAAAAGGGTAAGGTCTTGGGGATAATTGTCGGATAATATTTTAATGCTTTAACCGCGTGTCCATTAAAACCAAAATCGGATTGTGTATGGGGATTTACAAACATACTTTTTAGAAAATTATTTAGGTACTATATGTAACTTAGCCGGGGGTGAGAAAATGAAACCAATTATTGGAATTGTCGCTTCCTTTGACTGGGAAACTGGGGCCCTCACCATAAACGATACCTATGTAAAAAGAATTAGGGAGGCGGGTGGAATTCCTGTTGCAATTCCACCGCTCTTGGGAATAACAGATGTTATCGAGGCAATAGATGGCCTTATAATCCCCGAAGGTCCTGATATACATCCAAAGTATTATGGGGATACTCTCTCCGACAAAATTGAATGGCTCGATATTCAGAGAGATGAATTTGAGCTTACCCTCATTAAAGCCGCCTTGGAGAAAGATTTGCCCATGCTGGGAATAGGCAGAGGGGCACAGGCAATAAATGTTGCTCTTGGGGGCAGTTTATATCAAGATGTGGGAGAAATTCCAAAGGCTATGCGGCACAATTGGCTTAAAAACGGGAGGTTTTTGGTTCATCCTGCTGCAAAGGTTCATGAGGTAAGAATAAAACTTGATTCTCTGCTCTTTGAGATACTTAAGGAAAACCTGAATGTTGAGTCTACGAGCGAGGTTTTTATAGGGGTTAATAGCTTCCACCATCAGGCGATTAAGAGGCTTGGAAACAATGTAAAACCTGTGGCTTATGCAGAGGATGGTATAATAGAAGCGATTGAGGTGGAAGGGAAGTTCGCAATAGGTGTTCAGTGGCTGGCCGAATACCTTGACGAAATGGAGCCCCTATTCAAAGCCCTTGTGAAGAAAGCTTTGGAGTACAGAAAGAAAAAACTTGGCCTTTTAGATCCCGAGAAAAATTCAATTGACCTTCCAGTGGAGGAGTTATAGCACCAAATGAGAACCATCGCAAGTGGGGTATGAGTAGTAGCCTTCCCTGCAGGATCCAAAAGTTATGCCCTTTGCTTCTATTTTCTTTCTTGCCTCTTCCAGAATTTCAAGTCTTATGTTCTTAGGCAGGTAATAATAGCCACCTATCCTTTCCCCTCTTTTGTAGAAGGGTACAAGCTTTTTCATAAGCTCTGGAAACTTTGCTTCCATCCGCTTCCATGAATCAGGTCGAAGTTTCAGTGTAGACACCGTTATATGGGACACGAAGCTTAATGCATCGAGAGTCTCGTCAAATTCTTCCCATGTATAAAACGGTATTATTGGGTCAATTCTAGCATAGACAGGAATGCCCTCTTTCCTTGCTTTTTTCAATGCTTTAATTCTCTCGTTTGGTGAAGGTGCATTTGGCTCAAGGAGCCTTGCTTTTTCTTCATCTATGGTTGTAACGGTAATTCCAACAGCACATTTTAGGGTTTTCAAAATGTCCAGATCCCTCTCAAACAAGTTGGACTTTGTTAGGATCAAACAGGGAATGTCATATCTTCTGAAAAGCTCAAGCACCTTTCGGGTTATCTTTAGCTTCTTGTCTATTGTTGGGTAAGGATCCGAAGAATAAGAAAGTGCCACTATAAACTTTCCCTTAAACTTCTGGAGTTCCCTTTCTAAGTTTAGGAGGAGGTTTTCCTTTACTCTTACTTTAAAGGCTTTAGGAATATAAGAGGTTATGTAGCAGTAAACGCAAGCATGGTCACAGCCGGTGTAAACATTGAGGGTATACTTAAACGGGCATGTGCAAAGCTTCGACTTCCAGGGGTCGAAAGGCCTTATGTGCATACAC
>CAYNRW010000101.1:0-4145 GCA_964399725.1 uncultured Thermococci archaeon
CCGAAAAGACAATAGAAATTGCCCAGAGACAGGGGATTGACGTGGGAAATGCAACAATGCTCTTACAAGAGACCAAGGATGCCTACAAGACTGTGCTGGAAGACATAAAAGCCAAAGATTTTGAGAAGGCCAAAGAAGACCTCAAAGTCGCCAGAGAGAAAAAAGCAGCTTTAGACGAGGAGCTGAGAAGAATAAGAGAAGAAATCATAGAGGCAAACGCCGATAAGATAGTGAATAAATTCCTTGAGAAAGGCGAAAAAGCAATACAAATGGCGGAGAAAGTCATCGAGATGGCGGAAGAAAAAGGCTACGAGACAGATGAGCTTCAGGAGAGACTTGAGGCCTTCAAGGAGGTTTACAATGAGGTCAAGGCTCTTGCAGATGAAGAAAAATACGATGAAGCCCTTCAAGTTATGAGGGACAACACAGACGCCATAAAGGAGTTCCACAGAGCAATGGCCTTCCTTCAGAGAAAGTTCCACGAGAGAGAAGTTCAAGAAAGAATGAAAGACCTAAGGGCATTCCTCAAGGAGATTAATGGCAGGATTCAGAAAGACGCTAAGGCACTGAGGGAGCTTAAAAGAAGAGGCATCGATACAAGAAAAGCAGAACTCCAGCTCAAAATCACAATCCAAGAGGTAAGAGTTGGAATGATACTCATAAAGCACAAAAAGCCAGCTGAGGCTAAGACTCACTTTGCAATTGCCTTGGAGATGCTCCACAGGGTGGACAAGTTTATCTTAAAGCACCTCTGATTTCAATTTTTTATGGAGGTGAAGATAGTGAAAAAAGCTTTGCTTGTTCTTTTGCTTTTCGTTCCCTTTGTAAGTGCACAGAGCATAAGCATAACCCCCTACTTTGACGGATACGCAACCGTGGAAATTGAAGTGCCCGTTGATGATTATGCAACGCAAGTTACAGCATCCCTGCTTGGGGATCACTACGAGGACATTTTTGTTATAGACGAAAACGGCAATCCTTTAGAATACTCCATAAACGGAAACGAGATCACGATGAACACTCAGGACGCCCAGATAGTGAAGATAGTATACACAACCTCCGATTTAATCAGACAGGAGGGCCTTGTCTGGACCCTCTCGTTAAATTCAGAGTATCCAGTGAGCGTTATCCTGCCTGAAGGAGCGAGCTTAGTAGATGTAAGCGATGCTCCACTTGAAGTTGAAGGTAACAAAATAACGCTCCCAGCGGGAGAAATTGAGATAAGCTTTACCACTCAGGAGGTAGGAACAGAGCTTAAAGATGTTACAACGAAGGAAGAAGGCACTTCGACAAGAACAATCTTCGCGTTGGGGGCAATTCTGCTGGCCTTGATTGTAGGATTTATTCTTTGGAAGCGATGACGTTTTGGACTTTATTTTTTACAATAAATTTATGAACTGTAGCTCATAAATTCTGCCTGGTGGTTCTATGCTGGTTGCAAAACCATGCACAAGTATGAAGGCAATAAATATAACCCCACAAGAAAAGTTTGATCTGGATCTTGAAGAGGTCTGCGAATGCCTAGCAGAAAAAGGTTACCATATAAAGCGAGTAACCAAATTTTTGGCACTTGTTAGGAAAACTTACGACATAAGCATCTTTCCAAGTGGAAAAATCATAGTTAAAGGAACGGACAGCAAAGAAGAAGCTTTAAAAATTGCCCAAGAAATCTACGAGTGCCTCAAGGCATACAAGGTGAGCTGATGTTTACAATAAATGAGATAGAAAAAAAGATCATGCGGATAAGAAAAGAAAATGCCTTTCCCCTAGTGCCTTTTGTAATAGATGAAATCAGGTATGAGAAAGAGGGCGACAAGTTATTCATAATAACCCGAGACAGGAGCGATAAAAGCGCAATAATAGGGAACAGCTTTGTAATCGGAAAACTCAAGGAGGAGCTTGGGGTAAAACAGATTACCGTTTACTCAAAGCTGGACTTGATTATTAAGCGAAAAAAGCTCGAAGAGAGTCTGGAAAAAATTAAAGGGACTTTCTTGGAATTTTTAATTCCAATAATCAAGGCCGAATTTAACTTTCCACCCCGCAAATGGCCAAAGTTAAAAGTTGATGAGAAAGCCCTCGTGTTCCTCAGCTTCAATGCAAAAGCCATGGTGGGTTTTGCCGAAAAAGTTGGCCTAGAAGCCGAGAGAGTTGGGATCAAATACACCTTTCCAAAAATGGAGTATGAAGCAATGGAAGGCTCTTTGAAAGAGCTTTTCTTTCCCGATGAGAGGAAGCTCATAGACATAGCAAAGGAAAGAGACCTCAAAATAATAATAGCAGATTTTCCATTTGACCTAAAGATAAATGAGAATATCGCACTCCTGAACCCCCTAAGATTCCTCCATATCGGATTCTTTGAAGCAAAATACTTTTTTGGTTTTGAAAAGCCCGTCAGAGTTGACAAAGATGCCATAATAGACTTCGTAGTGGATATGGTAGCCGAAGGACTTATGGAATCCACAGATGGGGCAAACTTAATATGGTGGGCAATGAAAAAATGATATGGGGGATGCCTATGTTGTCAATTCCAGACAAGATCACATTTATCTCAGATATGCTGAACTTTATCTTTGTCTTTGCGGTTTTCTACTTTACGGCCAAATATAGAAAGAAATTCCTCGAAAAGTATCTTGACTTTAAATCCTTTTATATCCTAGTGCTTCTGAACCTTATTGTTGCCTTGTTTGGAAATCTAATAGACGTGATAGATGAATTCGAGATAAATGGACATTACCTAAAAAGCTCCCTAACCACTCAATTAACCAGCTGGATATTCGCGGTCACAATAGGTTTAATTGGCCTTTCGTGGATAATATTGCTGAGAAACCTTAGTGAAAAGTACTTATCCATTCCAATTAAAACAGAGACCAGTTTCAGAGGGATTGAAACCGATAAAATACACCCTGGTCTTTACTTAACTACAAAAAAAGATTCTGCATATTCGATTTTTAGGAAATTGCTCTCTAATAGGGCAGGCCTTGTAATTTCTCGAACGCCTCCAGATGAAATTAGAGAGCTCTTGAAGCTTGAAAGAACTCCTATAGTATGGATAACAAAAATATCTGGGAAATACCGTGTAAATCCAAAAAACTTGGACTATCTCATTAATGGAGTTCTAAACTTCCTCAAAAGTGATGAACTCAAAAAAGTAGTCTTAATTGAAGGGACAGAGTATTTAATAACGGAAAATGATTTTAAAAAAGTTTTAGATGCTCTCACACTTTTAAAAGACTACGCAATAGTAAATGATGCTGTAATAGTAGCCCCCATAAAAACAACTGCATACAATGAAAAGGAACTTTCAATACTTTTTGAAGAGTTTAAAATTCTTGAATGAGGTGATCCAATGATAATCGGAGTTGTAGGTAAAATCGCAAGTGGAAAAACAACAATCGCAAAGTTCTTTGAGGAAAAAGGATTTTGTAGGATTTCATGCAGTGATCCCCTCATTGATCTTTTAACTCACAACCTAAGCGAATACTCATGGCTTCCAGAGATCCCAGAAAAGAGCGAACCAACAAGAGACAAGCTCATTGAATACGGCAGACACCTTAAGGAAACTTTTGGAGAAGATATTCTGATAAGGCTGGCGCTGGACAAGAAAAGAAAGTGCGAAAATGTGGTCATTGATGGAGTTCGTTCTGGGGGAGAGATTGAAGCAATAAAAAAGCGAGGTGGATTTATAATTTACGTCGAGGCTAGGCCGGAAATAAGATATGAACGCCTAAAAAGGAGAAACGCAGGTAAGGATAAGGTGATAAAAAACTTTGGAGATTTTCTAAAGGCCGATGAGGCTGAAGAAAAGCTCTATCATACAAGCAAGCTTAAAAATCTGGCCGACTTTTTAATTGTAAATGAAGGAACCCTAGAAGAGCTAAAGACAAAAGTAGAGGAGATTATAACATTTTTGACATCTAAAAAAGTTTAAAGGTTTTTGATCTTTCTTTTTTATTGGTGGGACTCATGATAATGATAGTCACTGCCCCATGTCTCATAAGCCCCTTCTACGTTTATCGTGGCCCAAAGGAAAAGGAGTACAGGACAAGCAAAGAGCTTTTAAGCTTTCTTTCAGAGTATAAAGACAAAATAAAGGTACTAATATACCCCTGTCCCGAATACAAACTTATAGGATGGCCAAGACC
>CAYNRW010000102.1:0-4138 GCA_964399725.1 uncultured Thermococci archaeon
CCTTTTCTAAGTAGTGTCACTACAACTTTCAATGGTCAAGAGAAAATAGGTATGCTCAATTCTGAACAGAAAGAGCTGTATATAGACCAGTTTTGAAGCTTAACATACCCACAGAGGTGCCGCTTATTTATGAATATTCTCGCGGAACTCAAGAGAACTGGTTATCCCTACGAGTAAGGCTATGACGAGGATCTTCACATAGAATAAAAGGGGAGAAGAAGGCGATCGTGATCAAATTATCTCCACTTCAAAGCCCATTATCTCCCTTCCTAGCTTCTTTCTCGCTATCTCGAGGGCTTTTTCTACCTTGTTAACTACTATTATTTCCTCTTCGGGAATTGAATTTCTCTTGTAGTATACTATTCTCGCAAGCATGTTCTTCACCTCTTATATCACTTTGAGTGATAATGCAGCGATATCCAATCTTGATGATTGAAAAAATACTTATAAGCTTTTCTGCACTGGTTTGTGCGTTAATGAACAGAAAGGATTCAAAGACTTAGTGAAAAGGAGCTCTCATGAGGAACCTTTTCATAAAACGTGCACATTTGGAGGAAATCCTTACAAAGCCAGAGAAAGCAAAGTTGAAATATGTGGATTTTTGGTAGGAACGATAATTCTCCGATTGGGTTTGAAATAGAGCCATTAGAAACTTTCAAAGTTCTTGAAGCTGCTGAGAGAGAAGGAAGGGAGATGGTGAGTATTTTTCCATTCCCACATCAACTGTCCGCCATATCCTTCATCTAGGGATTTGAAGGGCATGGAGTTGTGGGGAAATATATAGCTAATAGTGAATATCATCGGAGAGTACAGAGCATTTATTCTCGAAGGGGACAAAAGTTAAGGTAGAGGTGGTCTAATCTTGAATTATAATCTCTATTTTTCGTCCTTCCTTGTATCCTTTCATAGCAGAAAGCATACCCTTAATGGTCTTTTCCACAAGCTCCTGGACCCAACCTTTCATCGGAAGCTCCTTCCCATCAATTCTAACGATGACCTTTGGTTTTGAACTCAAGACAACACAATCCTCTATGGTCTTTTCACCCTTTACGATGAGCTTTGCCATCTCATAGCACTCAAGCCCGCACAATCCGCAGTTAATATTCGGCAGAATGAAGGCTTTTTCCTCTATTAACTCGACCAGTCTTTCAGGATTTTCTAGAGCGTTTATCACCTCGAGGCCATCGACACGCTTGAGTTTATTTGATACGACCCCACTAACCGCTATCGCGAGCCCATCGTTTAGTACTTTTACTTCTTCTTCGCTTTTGGCACATATAACTTTGGGTAAATGCTTAGCATCTTTAAAACCCTCAAGGAGGAGAAAATCTACTTCTGGCATTGCAGATAGAAGGGCGTTTAAGTCCTTTGCCTCAAAAAGAAGGGCATCTGTGTCTTGGGCTCTCACAACTACATAATCTGCCACTCTTTTCAGCTTCCATGTGTCACTTTCCTTTCTATCAAAGTTCGTGTGCATGCTCTTTGCTATCCCTACCCGATATCCTCTTTTTTTGAGTTCTTTTGCAACTTTCTCCACTGTAGCTGTTTTTCCACTCTTTTTGAATCCTACAAATGCTATTGCCCTCATTTTAATCACTCTAGGAGCATTATCCAGTTAATGTCGTCTATCTTCGCTATTAAGGCTTTTCCTCTGTTTCCCACAACGTCGGCGACGTTCTCTAGGATCACTATCTCTTCGTCAAAATCCTTTAAGATGCCGGTAAAGGAGTTATCTCCACTCACCGCTAAGGCTATTCGCTTCCCTTTCCATGTTTCAAGGATTTTGTCCAATAAAAGCGGTTTCTCTTCGCTCATGTTCTCACCTCCTTGCGGGCTGGAAGTCTCGCCGCTCACGGCGGGGGAAAGCCCTATACAAAAAGACTATAAATGGCTTTTAGCCTTTTCCATCTGGTGATTGTATGAGGTTAGTTACAAAGAATGAGGTTGTTAAAGAAGCCTTCTTAAACGAGCTCAAGAGGGAAGGAATTAGATTTGCTGTTATGGAGAGACTAGGATATGAGGCTTTTATAGGCTACATGATCGAGGGAACGCTGGAAGAGATAAGTAACGCCATAAATTCTTTTGAAGGCGAGGAGAAGGAGATTCTCCTTGAGGGTTTTCTTACGTTTAAGGAGCAAATAAACCATGCCCTTGAGCATCTCAAAGAGGGTGAGGAAATAAACCATCTTCTCCAAGAGGGTTACTGGATGGGAGATGTCCTTGATCAGCTGTTTAAAAACGATGCATTGGTTGTGGAGGGGAATAGGGCAAGGCTGAAAGAGGGTGTTGATGTTACAAAGCTAAAATTCCAGTTCAGATTTCCATATCAAATTGCAAAAAACCTTGAAAGCATCGAGAAGATAGCAAAGCAGTTTGCTTTCGTTGATCTGCTTCCTGAATACGAAATAGAGATCAGGGAGCTTGAAATAGAAAGAATCAATAAAGCTCTCCACATAGCTGCGAGGTATTTTGAAGAGGAGATGATTATGGGTGTTTACTTTGCCCTTATCTCAAGGGGAATAGTCACTAACGAGATATTAAATGCTCTCGGCAATGAGAAGATCCTCAAAGAAGACTTAACTGCAGCGTTTCTCAAGGCAATGCCCATGGAGATACCCACTGAAAAGGGTACCATGATAATAAACGTGATGAACGAGAAGGCATTTGAAGAAATTTTGAGAATGTTGGAAAAAGAAGGACGCATAGACATAAAAGGTGGAAAAATTAGAAGGAAGTAGGCTTCTCTGAAGGGAGCAGCACCAAACCAAGAAGCATTAAAATCCCGCCTACCCTACTAGTTAGGATGAGGGCAATTATTGCTGGAACTAAAAGTTTGTCTTTCGCTTTTTTGTATTCTTTGTTTTCAATAAATTCAATGGTCTCTTCTGACCTCTTAAATATCCAGTAGCCGAGGATTGCGAATGGTATTGCGAACAAAATCCCTATCACCGTGAGCAGAAGGAGAACTGCTATGAAGAATGGTTCTATAACGCTTAAAATGCCACCGACTTTTATCAACGTTTTTGCCATTTCTACATCGGCCATTTGACCATCCCTGATAGTAATAAATGTAAATCCTTAAAAAAGTTTCCAAATTTCGTCTGTTTCTGGCCTTTTTAATGGAGTTTCTTTTCCTTCTCTTACGATAACTTTTACGTTCTTGTCTTCTAAGAATTCTCCCACTATTGCCGCCTCAATTCCTTCTTTCCTTATTGCCTTCACGATTTCTTCGGCTCTTTCTGGTGGTGCTGCAATTAAAAGAGAGCCGGAACTTATTAAAGCTAAGGGGTCTAAGTTAAAGTATTCACACAGCTTTTTAGTCTCTTCCGCTATAGGTATCCTGTCGTAGTAAACCCTAAACCCTAATCCAGCCGCGTCTGCCATCTCATGGAAGCCGTTTGCTATTCCTCCTTCCGTGGGATCATGCATGGCATGAACTCCAATTTCTGTGGCAATTAGAGCTTCTTTCACCACGCTTATTTTTTCAAGAAACCGTTTTGCACTCTCTATAAGCTCATCCCCAAACACTTCCCTCAGCTCTTCCTCTTTTTCGCTTGCTATAATTGAGGTTCCTTCAATTCCTGCTCCTTTGGTTAGGATCATGACATCTCCAGCCCTTGAGCCGTTTGACCTCACCAGCTTTTCTTTTTCAACCTCACCAAGCATTGTTCCGATAACTATCGGTCTATTTAGCCCAATCGTCACTTCTGTATGGCCACCAACTATTGAAATGCCAAGTTTTTCAGCGCTTTTGTGCATGTCTTCCATTATTTCCTTGAGAAGGCTCTCATTGGAATTCTCAGGGAGTAGAATTGTAGCGAGAAACCATCTTGGCTTGGCTCCAAATGTTGCAACATCGTTTGCATTCACATTTATTGCATAAAAGCCTATATGCTTCTCTGCCCCCGTTATAGGGTCGCTGGAAGCAACGAGAACTTTTTCTCCAAAGTCGATTGCAGCTGCATCAATCCCTACACCGGATTTTACTATCACTCTCTCGTCCTGAACTCCTAGAAGGTTAAAGACAATTTTCTTAAGTACCTCTGGAGGAACCTTTCCCGGGAGCATTTTTTTCATCCCCATTAAAATGGGATAGAAAGATAAAAAGGTTACTTAAAAATCAAGCTTAAATGAGGTT
>CAYNRW010000103.1:0-4080 GCA_964399725.1 uncultured Thermococci archaeon
TCCTTTTATACCTTCGTTTATAATTTCTTCTGGTGATGTCCATGTACATGGCAGAGTTCAAACTCAGATATGGAGAAATGAAATGGTACGTGAGGAGAATCGTTGAGGCTGATTCTTTTGAAAAGGCCAAAGAACTTGCAGAGCGTTACGTTAAAGCTATAAACAAAGGGGAAGTTATCTGGGAGCTCAATGACATCTACGAGGTGGAAAAGCCCCTAACGATAACTGAAGAAATGGTGGAGAAGCTCGAAAAAGCCATCTAGCCCTCTATTTCATCAGCATAATTTGTGTGCATTATCTTTTTCACTTCTTCAATGCTTTTTGTATGTCCTAAGGCCCACATGAGCTTTGTTACTGTTGTTTCTTTTGTCATATCCTTTGCCGGAATAATTCCCGCCTCAAGAGCTTTTCTTCCAACCTCATATTTGTTTAAATCGACACCATCATAAAGGGCTTGTGTGGTCATCACCACTGGAATTCTTGGTGTAATCTCCCTTATCTTCTCCAAAATGTTTCTTTTTCTGTAAGGAATTCCTCCTGCACCGTAACCTTCGAGCACTATTCCTTTGTATCCGGCTTTTACAAGGATATCTATTGCATCTCCATTCAGCCCGGGAGTGAGTCTAATGAAGACCACTCTTGGGTCGTATTTTGTGTCAAGCACTGGTTCTCCTTTGGGTTTGAATTTCTTTTTGGGAAGGTTGTAGATGACTTCTTCTCCTTTTACATAAGCAACATCGGGATAGTTTATGCTCATAAAGGCATTTAATCCCAAGGCTCTTATTTTTGAGGTTCTACAGCCGAGCATTATTTTATCCATAAAAGCCACGAAAATTCCGGAAACATCTTCCATTGCGAATCTTATAGCTGTTTTTAGATTTCTTGGGGCATCGCTTTCCTTCTCAGTAACCGGGCGCATTGAACCGGTTAAAACGACAGGTTTGTCAACGTTTCTAATCATAAACGTCAACATAGAGGCGGTATAAGCTAAAGTATCGGTGCCGTGTGTTATGACTATCCCATCATAATGTTCTAGCGCTTTGTATGTCTCTTTTGCTATTCTTTCCCAGTCTTCGGGCTGGATAAGAGTACTGTCGATATTCAAAATGTCCATTGTGTCTATCTCATAGCCGTTCTTCAACCTTATACCAGCTTTTTCAAGAATCTCATCTATTGTAAGGATGCTTTTAAATCCGACATTAGTTTTTGCACTTGCTATCGTTCCTCCCGTCCCAATGATTAGAATTCTTTTCATTATTCTAAGCCCCCCTGCTCTCTGCTTTCTTTTTTCCACTCATAGCTTTTTAGTCTTTCTGACAAAAATTCATGTTTTATCCTAATCAATCTTGACGTATATTCAACCAAAGGCGAAAAATAAAAGAAAATTGACAGGTATTAGTCTTTAACAAGGGAGGCCATAAGAAGCATCGCTAGGAGATTTACAGTTGCTGCATAGATAAAGCCCACTTTTAGAGAGTACGTCTGCCATAAATACCCGACTATCACAGATGCAGGAAAAACAAAAATCCCAAAGACCGTATGGTATGCCCCTATTACAGTTCCCTTCTCGAATTCTCCGGCTAGGTCTGCCATGTAAGCCCTTGGAATTGTGTCTTCAATAGCTATATAAACTCCGTAGAACACAAAAGCGAGGAGAAGCATCGACAAGCTTTTGGAGTATGCAAAAAGAAGCGATGCTAATGCTGCTACTCCAAATCCCACTGTTATAACAGCTTTTTTGCTGACCTTATCTGAGTAATAACCTATTGGATATGCTGAGAGGGCGTAGATTGCATTAAATACCGCATAAAATCCCAATCCTTGGAGAACGCTGTATCCAAGCTCCTTGGCTTTCCATAGGGTAAAGGCATAGCTATATCTTCCAAGAGCTGCCAAAGCAACAATCACTAGGAACATTCTGAGGTTTCTGCTTTTTAAAGCAGAGATCCCCTTTATCTTCTTTTTAACCTCCTCTCCCTTATCTTTGACTAGGAACAGCACAATGAGAACCCCTATGATGCCAGGAATCGCTGAAAGCAGGAATACATGGCGATATGCCCTCTCTAGGGGGTAGCTTTTCAGAAACGCCAATAATCCCATGGCAACCAAAGGACCTGCTACGGCTCCAAGGGTGTCCATCATCCTGTGGAAGCCGAAAGATTTGCCGCTTTTTCCTTTTTCAGTTGATTCCGCTATTAGAGCGTCTCTTGGAGCTGTTCTTATACCCTTCCCAACTCTATCCAAAACTCTAAGCGTTAAAAAGTCCCACCATGAGCGTGTAAATGCCAGACCCCCTTTTGAAATTGTTGAGAGGAGATATCCAAGGGCGACAAAGATTTTTCTTTTTCTGAATAAATCACTTACATAGCCAAAAACAACTTTAAAAAGGGAACTTAGACTCTCTATGAGCCCCATTATTGAACCACTTGCCGCTTTTCCAACCCCTAAGATGTCAGTTAAGTAAGTCGGTACTATAGGTGCTATCATTTCACTGCTCATATCGTTGAGAAAGCTGACAATGCCAAGGAGAAAAACGTTCCAGCTTATTCCGAAGATTTTCCTTTCTTTCATTTTTCATCACCCAGGATTTCCGTGCAGAGCTCTTTAACTTTCTTTTTTCCTTCTTCTAATACTCTAATGCCCTCCTGGGTTATCTCATAGAGCCTTACTCTTTTTCCATTCCGAACTTCCCATCTGCTCTTAAGGAGTCCAGTTTTTTCCATTTTTTGAAGCAAAGGGTAAAGTGTTCCAGGACTTACTTTGTAGCCGTGAGATTCGAGCTCTTTTATCATAAAAGCCCCGGTTATTGGTTCTTTGCTTGCGTGGTGTAAGATATGTAGCCCCATGAAGCCAAGGATAATGCGTCGCATCATATCGAACACCGATATCGAATTTCGAGTTTAACTATAAAAATTTTTTGAAAGGTCACTCGAGCACATGCTTCTCCAGAACATAGCAGTGGAATTTGCCTTCTAGGACTTTCTCGCCTTTTTGGGTGAAGACTTCGGCAAATACGACTTTCTTCTTTCCTTGATCTTCCACAACTTTTGCTTTAGCTAAAAGCTCATCTCCAACTTTTACGGGCTTTGTGAACTTTACTTCAGCTTTTCCCAAAACAACTGTAGGTTCATTAACCGCAAGCATTGCGGCATAATCGGCTAAGCCGAAGGTAAAGCTCCCGTGAACTAGGCCGTATTCGTCAACTTTCATCTCTTCCTTCGTCTTGAGTTTTACCTCTGCATAGCCCTCTTCAATTTTTACGGGTTCTCCCACAAGGTCTTTGGATGTTAGCAAGTGGGTTTTCTGCTCCATTATCACCACCAATGGACATTTAGCTTCATTGAATTATAAACCTTTACATTCTTGAAAAACTTTTTAAATTTTTAGGGTTTTTATTATCCGAGGTGGGAATAATGGTGTACCTTGAGCACGGTCCAGAATATGGCGCTTATCTTCTTGCGATGGTGTTTTATTATGTCGGTGGGCTTGCGATAATACTTTATGGGGCATATCTGAACAGAAATTATTTATTAAAGAAGGAGTTCAAACTTGCCGGGATAAGAGGTGGCATCTGGCCGTTTTTCAAAAGATTTCTTCCTTGGCTTTTAACAGGCCTTTTAGTCTGGTCGATTTCTGCATTCAAAGCAACTGACTATTATCTCTCCCTTTACTCCTTCACGATGACCGAGAGCCACTTAACTGTCAATGATGTTTTTGAGGATATGAGGAATAATGAACTCTACAGATTTGACATTGATGGTATTAAAAACCTTGGGACTCCGTCAGTGGGCCTTTTAAAAGGTTATAAGCTCTTGGACTCAAAGAGAGAGGGGCCTATAGTTAAGAAAATTAACCAGGTGGTAGTAGCTCAGGGATACCCATTTTTGCCCGTTGTAAAACTGTACATATACGAGGTGAATGGAAAGTCAGTGAAAGCCCTTAGAACGGCTTATCTCGTGTATCCCCAATCTCCCGGAGGGAGACTTTCAGAGCTCTTTGACTTTCCATTTGAGATGTTCTTCTGGGGTGGAGGAGGAGTAGGGGCTTAATTTGGCAAACGTTTTTATTTTTTGAGTTCCT
>CAYNRW010000104.1:0-3961 GCA_964399725.1 uncultured Thermococci archaeon
GTCAATTTCGCCGCTGGAGGTGCTACAACACCTGCTGATACTGCTTTAATGATGCAAATGGACATGGAATATTTGGTAGTATATTCAAGAGTTCAAATCCAGATACGTGCCCTAAGAAGTATTGAACTGCTGAGCAACAAGATAAAAGCTCATAGCATGACTTGGGGGATAGAACCACTGAAGTAGGGCAAGAGAACCTAATGGACTCGAGTTCCACTCAGAGCTCACTTAATGATATAAGAGTCTACGGGTATTTTTCAAATTCATTTTTAACATTTTCATGTAAAAATAAACCTTAAAAAGCAATTAATTTTTACATTTTCTTGGTGATAGAATGAAGTTTAGCATTGCTACCTATGCCTCTCACTCTGCACTTCAGATACTTCACGGGGCAAAGCAGGAGGGATTTGAAACTATAGCTTTTGGAAAAGAAAGGGTTAGGCCACTCTACACAAAGTATTTTCCCGTTGCAGATGAGTTCATTCCCCATGAATACCCCGAAGAGGAGTTACTTAAAAAGAAAGCAATAATAATCCCCACTGGATCCTTCGTCGCTCATCTGGGAATTAAGAAAGTCGAAAATATGAAGGCTTTGTATTACGGGAACAAAAAAGTCCTCAGGTGGGAGAGCGATAGAAAACTTGAGAGAAAATGGCTTTTAGAAGCAAAGATAAGGGTTCCCGAAGTTATTGAAGATCCAGACGACATAGACAGGCCTGTTATAGTGAAGCCCCATGGAGCCAAGGGGGGAAGAGGATACTTCATAGCGAAAACTTCCGAAGAGTTCTGGGAAAAGGCCTCAAAGCTTGGCATTAAGGACAAGGAGGATCTAATGGAAGTTCAGATACAGGAATATGTCATAGGCGTTCCCGTTTATCCCCACTTTTTTTACTCGAAGTTAAACGAAGAGCTTGAGCTTATGAGCATAGATAAAAGGTACGAAAGCAACGCAGATGCAATAGGGAGGATAAGTGCTGAACAGCAACTTAAAATCGGAGTAGAGCCAAGTTATACAGTTGTAGGGAATATTCCAATAGTGCTCAGGGAAAGTCTGCTCATGGATGTAATGGAGGCTGGAGAAAGAGTGATAGATGCATCAAAGAAACTTATGGGCGGTTTGTGGGGGCCTTTCTGCCTTGAAGGAGTCATTACCGAAGAGATGGAGTTCGTGGTCTTTGAGATTTCAGCGAGAATTGTAGCTGGAACTAATCCTTTCATAAATGGCTCCCCTTACACATGGCTCCGATATAACGAACCAATGAGCACTGGAAGAAGAATCGCCCGGGAGATAAAGCAGGCAATTGAGGAAGAAAGGCTCGATGAGATTTTAACTTAGCTTCGCTATTTCAAAAAGTGACTTTTCTTTTTCAAGCCTCGCCCTTCAGGGCAGGGAGGAGGTCAGAGATAACCGAAACGGGATTTAATCCCGCCAGTGAAACTCTCACCGTTAACAGAGAAGAACCGACATCTTCTGCGCCTTGAAGGACAATGCTTGAAAAAGAAAAATGCTAGGAATTGCTGATTTTTCCCTTAATTTTAACAAAAATTTGATTATTCTAGGAGCAAGGTTTTGGCAAGATAAACTTTAAAAGCCTTATGCATTCTCACCTTAAAAAGGGTGGGAGGAGAAAAAGAATGGGCAAATTTACACAAAAACTTGTTAATGCCATGAAGGGGTACACTTTTGATGACGTGCTTTTAATTCCTCAGGCAACCGAAGTCGAGCCAAAGGATGTTGACGTTTCTACGCAGATAACACCGAGGATTAAACTCAACATTCCGATTCTAAGCGCAGCAATGGACACTGTTACGGAGTGGGAGATGGCCATTGCAATGGCGAGGGAAGGTGGTTTAGGAGTAATACACAGAAACATGACCATTGAGCAGCAAGTTGAGATGGTAAAAAGGGTGAAAAGAGAGGAGACAATAGAAGAGGTCATCACAATTTCTCCAGAGGAAACAATAGACTACGCGCTCTTTTTGATGGAGAGGGAAGGAATAGATGGTTTGCCCGTCATTGAAAATGGAGAACTCGTCGGGATAGTAACAAAAACCGACATAACGACCAGAGAGGGGCAGAGAGTTAGTGATGTGATGACAAGGGATGTCATAACGGCAAAAGAAAATGCAAGCATAGAGGAGATAATGGGCCTAATGATAGAGAACAACATAGACAGGGTTCCAATAGTAAATGAAGAAGGCAAAGTGGTTGGAATTGTAACCATGGGCGACCTCTTAGCGAGGAAGAAGCACAGAAACGCTATAAGGGATGAGGAAGGAAAGCTAATAGTGGCCGCTGCTGTGTCACCTTTTGACATAAAGAGGGCGCTTGCCCTTGATAAAGCTGATGTGGATGTAATAGTTGTTGATACCGCTCATGCACACAACCTCAAGGCAATAAAGGCCATGAAAGAGATGAGAAAAAAAGTCGATGCAGAAATGATAATAGGAAACATAGCAAATCCAAAGGCCGTTGATGACTTAACATTTGCGGATGCTGTGAAAGTGGGCATAGGACCGGGGAGCATATGTACAACGAGAATAGTGGCCGGCGTTGGAGTTCCACAGATAACAGCAATTTCCATGGTGGCAGATAGAGCTATGGAATATGGGATTAGAGTGATTGCAGACGGGGGCATAAGGTATTCTGGCGATATAGTTAAGGCTATAGCGGCAGGAGCAGATGCGGTTATGCTCGGAAACCTGTTAGCCGGGACAAAAGAGGCTCCAGGAAGAGAAATAACAATAAACGGGAGAAAATACAAACAGTACAGGGGAATGGGAAGCTTAGGAGCAATGATGAAGGGGGGAGCGGAGAGATACTATCAAAAAGGACACATGAAAACGAGAAAGTTCGTGCCGGAGGGGGTTGAAGGAGTCGTTCCCTATAAAGGGAAAGTCAGCGAAGTGCTTTACCAGCTCGTAGGAGGACTAAAGGCTGGAATGGGGTACGTTGGAGCGAGGAACATAAGGGAGCTCAAAGAAAAAGGCCAATTCGTGATAGTAACCCAGGCTGGAGTTAGGGAAAGCCACCCCCATGACGTTGCAATAACAAATGAAGCTCCGAACTATCCCCTTGAGAGATAGTTTTTTACATTTTTGTGTTTAAACAATAAATTTTTTAAACCAGATTTTACAATTTTATGTCGAAGGTGGCGATCATGTGGAAGGAATTCATCGAAGAGAAGGTTAGAGAGATTAGAGAAACTGTAGGTGATGGTAAGGCAATAATAGCCCTAAGTGGAGGTGTGGATAGCTCTACAGCGGCAATAATTGCTCACAAAGCCATCGGTGACAAGCTTTACGCGGTCTTCGTAAACACCGGGTTTTTGAGAAAAGGAGAACCAGAGTTCGTTATAAAGACATTCAGAGATGAATTTGGACTTAACCTTATCTATATCGATGCTCAGGAGAGATTCTTCGAGGCCCTAAAGGGCGTAATAGATCCGGAGCAAAAGAGGAAGATAATAGGGAAAACATTCATAGACGTCTTTGAGGAAGTGGCAAAAGAAATAAACGCTGACTTTTTGATTCAAGGCACAATAGCTCCCGACTGGATTGAAAGCCAGGGAAAGATTAAGAGCCACCACAATGTCGGTGGACTTCCAGAAAGGCTGAACCTTAAACTCATAGAGCCGTTAAGGGATCTCTACAAGGACGAAGTTAGGCAAGTAGCAAAGGAGCTTGGTCTTCCAGAAAAGATATACCAAAGAATGCCATTCCCCGGTCCGGGATTAGCCGTTAGAGTATTAGGTGAAGTCACTCCAGAAAAAGTTGCGATAGTAAGAGAGGCCAATGCAATAGTGGAAGAGGAAATTGAAAAAGCAGGGCTTAAGCCATGGCAGGCCTTTGCCGTGCTTTTGGGGGTCAAAACCGTTGGTGTGCAAGGGGACATAAGGGCCTACAAAGAGACAATAGCGGTTAGAGTAGTTGAGAGCTTGGACGGAATGACTGCAAATGC
>CAYNRW010000105.1:0-3831 GCA_964399725.1 uncultured Thermococci archaeon
TCTTCTGAATCTTCTCTGACCTGCACTAAGCTCACTTCTTGGTCTCTTCTTTACTCTTTCCACTTTGTGAACTGTGTGCTTCTTACAAAACGGGCAGTATGTTCTTATCTGCTTTGGATATTTCATCTTTTCACCTCCCAACAAGCCCGGTAGGTTCCTTCACGGACACCCCCGAGCATGAACCTATGACAGCTCGAGAACCCCTAACATAGAACCCTTTAAAACGTTTTTGGAGGGATTCAGAAATTTTTAAATACAAAATGTTACTAAAAATAACTCTGGAATAACCCCTCACGAGATTAAGAACTGGGGAGATTAGAGAGAGGTAAAGAACGCTCATATGAAAAAAGCTCTCAGAGAAAGTCAAACGAGACTGCAAAGGACATTAAAAACAACAAAGAACAGCACAAAAAGATGCTTGAAAAGCTCCTGGAGCACTACAAAAGCTGGAGAATTAAAGGAATCAGAAATGGTGCTATGGCAGTCAAAACAAACCCATGAACAAATGCCAGAAGCGTTATCTCTGTGCCTCCAAATTTTGCCATTAAAGGAAGAGTGGTATCCATAGTCGTTGCCCCTCCCATAACTATTGCCTTCTCTTTTGGAACCTTCTTTATTGCCAGTGGATAGAAAATGATCGTTAAAATTTCTCTTGTTAGGTTTGCCAAAAACCCAGTTACTCCATATATTGGCGAATAAGTTGCCAAAAGAGGACCCGTCAAAGAATACCACCCAAAACCAGCCGAAATTGCTAGGCCCCACTTAAGAGGAACCTTCAAGAGGAGAGAAGCCAAGAAGCCCCCTGCCAATGAGCCCACAACAGTTGAGGCAGGAAGCAATAGTGAAAGTTTTCCGAGTTTTTTGAGCTCTTCTCTAAGCCCTTTGCTCTTTCCGATATCGATCCCTATGGCAAATATGAGAAGATATAACATAAACTCATAAAGATTTCCAAAATCCAAGGTTGTATATTTCCCAACTAACATGCCCAGAAGGAGAGAAGACATCACTAAGTAAAGAAAACTCATCTCCTCACCCCCAGCAGCGCCACAAAAAGGCTTCCAAGTATTGTAAATAAGGCAAATATAAAGGAAGAGACAAAAAGCTTGAGGGCATCTATCTCCACCCTACCAGCTTTAACTCCCATGAAAAAGATCAAAAACAACAAAGCAACGCTCATTGGCTTGTCCATGCTGACCTTTATTCTATTCCTAAGCAGATAGCCAACAGCGATGCCCAGTAAGAGGGGAATAAAGATATTCATGTTCCGAGTTGAGGAAAATATTGTTAAAAAGGTATTGCTACATGCTCATACAAACGCTGAGCATTGGAAACACCTAATGAGAGATGGTTATCCTCCTCGCGGCCTCTCTTTGTACTAGAACATGGCCAACAGTTCTCGGAAGAGTGACCAAATCACCGGCCTTGAAAGGCCCATACTCTCTTAGGCGTTCGTCCATGATCTTTGGAATATCTTCGAGAACAAGATAAGCCTCCCAGATCCGTTTTCCACTCTCTGGAATCTCCTCCTTGACTTCTTCTTCGACTAGCTCAAGCTCTTCCATAGGGATATGCTCCCTGTTTACAAACGCCAGAAGCAGAGAAAAGACCTTCCTTTCTTCACCGACAAGGTTATGCGGCCTCCCTTCAAAGACCATATCCACTATCTTATGAAGCCTTGCGCGAAGTATCTCCTTGATAAGCTTTTCCGCAACATTCATTTCTGCAAGATACATTTTTTCTTCGATTTTTTCTCCCCTTTCCTTAGAAGATTCCGCTCTAAGCTTCAAGGCCTTCACAAGGCTGTCGAACTCTTTGTAAAACTCCTCATCTAAGGGAATTAATTCACTTGAAGATAGCTCCATCTCCAGAAGTTCCCTGAGCTTTGCAAGGTCCAATTTAACCACCTAAAAATATTAAAAGAGAATCACTCCTCGACCCTTGGAGCGAGCAGGAATGTGAGTCTTCCTTCATCCCTAATTGGATAGTCCATCTGAAGAGGCATTTCGTTTCCAAATCTGAGAACTACTTCGTCAGCTTTTCCAATTCCCTTCGCCATATCCGCGAGGTAGCTGACACCGTAGGCACTCTTTGTTTCTTCCTCAACTTCGAGGTCGAGCAATCCTTCATCCTCAAGCGTGAGCTTTATCTCAACTTCTTGAGTTTCTCCTTCTGCCCTCATGACGAACTCATTCTCTTTGGCAACGAACTTTATGGAGTCGCTAACAAGGGAAGCATCTTTAACAGCCTCTTTGAGAACTTCACCGAGAATCACTGCTTTTACCGTGAACGGTAGCTCAGGAAGTTCGAGTTCGAGTTCTTCAACCTCAATGAGGGGCAACCTGAAGGTTCTCTTTGCGGTTCCCTCAAGGGTTATCTCAAGGAAATTCTCCTCGCCCTTTTTGAGAACGAGAATGTCTTTGCCCTTTCCTCTCTTGAGGATTTTCTTGAAGTGATCCATGTTAACGCCAATGGTCTCCTCCCCATCAACATCGTATTTGCTAAATATTCCCGCGGGAAGGTTTAAATCAATCAAAACAACCCTGCTTGGATCCATTGCCCTCATTGAAATGCCTTCCTCCGTAACTTTGAAGGCAGCCTCATCAATCAAATTGCTTGCTGTATCAATCAAGCTTGCAAAGTCCTTTGCTCCATCAAAAACTATCTCGAACGGCATCTTTACCCCTCCATATCGTTGAGAATTTTAGCCATCAACCTTATTCTTTCTTTACCTCTCAATAAATAAGTTTTTCCATTGTTCACATCAGGTAACCTTTTATATGCTTCGTCTAACTCCTTTAAAGCTTTTTCTGCAAGGCGTTTAAGAACTTCTATTTCAAGTCTCTCCATACGTTTCACCACTACTCATAACTCCTCCATGTGTAGCCGCACTTTGTACAGCGATAGAAGATCGTTGAAGGCTCATCTCCAGCTCTTGTCTGCATTTCCCACCAGTAAGCTTCATCGTTGCCACACTTTGGACAAGTTATTTTTACTCTTGGGAGCGTGGCCAAATCTTGCTCAATTACGGGGATGTCTTCTCTTTCATGCTTAACCTTTTGGGTTATTTTGTACTTGTTTGCTACCTCAGGATCAAGAGGTTCCTCGTATCCGCATTTTCTGCACACGAAGACTCCCTTCTTCTTATCTGGTAGCATTATGCTCCCACATTTTGGACAGAATTTCATTCTCTCACCCCCACCCTAAGACAAGGTTGCCGTGATTGGAATAAAAAGTTTTGCCATGCTAACCTATAAAGGGAAGGGTTTTTAAGAGCACGCTAAAACTCAAGAATAAGGAGAACCGATGATGAGTGTCATCCCAGCCGAGTGGTGACGACGTTTTATCCCCACCTGAGGTGTGAAAAATGTTCAAATTTTTCAAAAAGAAGAAGAAATATGGGGCTTTGATATACGTGAGTGAGCCCACGATTATTTACCATACTCAAACTGAAAGGGCACTGCTAAAGGTTATTGAGGAGAGGCTTAATTCAAACAACTTCATACTTCCTTCTGATTATGGGTTAAAGCCCACGCATCATATGATAAAAGATGCCGAGATATTTATCGCTATTGGCATAGTGGGGAAATTCACATCTCTTGTTGGCAGAGAAATAAAAATTGCCCAAGAATTCAAGAAGAAAATTTACACAATAAACGTGGCTAGGAAAGGTAATGAAATTTATTACGATTTTTTTGAAGGTATTCCTGAGAACATGGAGTGGTTAAGCGAGGAGGAGACCCAAAAGCTCTACGAAGCTTTTAGGGGCGAAGAGTTTTCTGGTTTTATGAAAGTTTTCTTGGGAGACAGAAGAAGACAGTGGTAAACCTTATT
>CAYNRW010000106.1:0-3761 GCA_964399725.1 uncultured Thermococci archaeon
CAATTTTAAGAAAAGCCCTCGAACTTTTTGACTGGAATCCAAAAGCTTTGAACATTTCCGAGATAGCAAGGCTCTTCAACGTTTCAAGGGATTCCATTTACAACGACATAGAGCAGATTATGAGGGAAAAGAGTTAGAGCTTAGCTAAAACCCTGAAATAAGCCTTTCAGAAATCCTAAAATCAGTGTTTTAAGGCACTTTATTGCCCAACTCCCTAAAACCTCACCTACCAAACTTCTTAAGTACCTGCCCCTCGTAACAACTAACAGGGTGGATGCATGACAGGGGTTGAGACTCTCGAAAAAAGCTGGAAAGAATTGAGAGACTTTTAGTTGAAATTAACTCTAAAATAGACAACTTCATAGGTTATGGGTATCTTTCCAAGAAGGAAAGAGAAGAACTGAGAAAGATGAGAGAAGAGATAAGAAAGGGAGAGTTCATCAAGTTTGAAGATCTTTTTGGGAGTAAAAATGTTTGAGGTTATTTTTTACCAAAAAAGCAGCAAAATGAGTTCAAAACCTTGAAAACCCCCATAAAAAGAAACTAAAAGAAATAATCCTTACACTTCGATTTTAGAGGAACTATAACAAAGAAAACAAAATCACCGAATAACACTTATAGGAACAGGCGTTGCCGAGAGGATGAATATTGCAAGCACAATCAAAGCCAATGCAACTCTTTTTGGTGATATTGGGGTCACTTCATCCAACGCACCTGGGTTGCCGATTCTTCCCATGAGCAAAATTATGAACCCCCAGATAAGCCACCCGGCCCAGAGAACACTTAATCCAATCATGGCCAAGCTCAGCCCAAATGTCAAAATCGAGTGAAGCTTTTCTCCGAGGAAAGCCCTTGCTATATGCCCACCATCGAGCTGCGCTGCGGGAATAAGGTTTAAGAACGTTACTAGTATTCCCACCCAACCGGCTATTGCCACGGGATGAAGGTAGATCACATAGTTTTCGGGAATTTTAAATACATATCGCTCGAGGAGGTGCATTATTAGACTCTGACCAAAGGCTATTCCGCCTTCCATCTGAGCTGCAGAAACTGGCAGGGTTGGAGAAAGCCTTAGCCCTATAAGCAACACCGGAATGGCAACGATAAATCCAGCGATGGGGCCGCTCGAGCCAAGATCTATGGCAGCGTTCCTTGTTGGTATGGGAGATTTAACCCTTATTACAGCACCAAGAGTTCCCAAGATGTTTGGGAAGGGTATGAAGTATGGAAAAGTCGACTTTACTCCGTGAAGTGTAGCGGCTATTTTATGACCCATTTCGTGAGTGCCCAAAATTGCAAGAACACTTATTGAAAATGCAAGAGCGTTGAGATATATGTTCCTTATTCCCGGAAGATTATACTGGTCAAGGAACTCTATGTATGAGCTTGAAAGCCAGTAACCGGCAAAAAGAGTGCTTAAAACCGTGGCTATGAAAAGCCCTATCCCTATGAGGGGATTTTCTTCTTTAGCAGGCTGTGCCGGAAAGACGAAAAGAACTATTTTCCCTTCCCTCTTCTTTAAAGCCGCCCAGTAGCCGAGCTCTTCAAGTTCCTTAAGAACTCTCTCAAAGTTGGTTTCCTTTATCTCCAGAACTTCAAAAGCCATGACATTTCCCTTAGTCTGAATTTCACCTAAGGAGTAAAACTCACCAAGCTTCTTCATAAGCTCCTCATCATAGGTTTCCTCAACGGGTTCAATCTCAAAACCAACAAGAACCATGTCAGAACCGCATTTTGGGCATGAATTTTCCAGTAAAGCAATATTGGAGTCTCTAACCTCCCTATGACCACAGCTAATGCACTCGTAAACACCCTTTGCCATTTTTCCCACCACTAAAAAGAACTAGGAGGAGAAGCTTAAAAACTATTCTTCTATGAACACTTCCCCTTTGTCTGCATCAACCTCAACAATCTGGCCGCTTTTAATCTTGCTTATGTCCACTTTATCCACCATTGGGATTTCCGCTATAATTGCGCCCGTAGCAACAATGGTCTCGGCCTCTTCAACTATTATAGCCCTTGGAGCGACGCCGTTCTTTTTAAGCTGGTAAATGACATAAGAACCAACCGTTGACCCCTTGCCCCTTGGAAATACAAGGATTCTATCCTTTATGCTCTCTCCCCGGATATCGCTTTCAATGTCCTTCACTATTCCGGTCTCGGGATCAACGCCACCTAGGAAGGAGAGAGGCTTTTTGGAAACCAGAGCAATCCCCTTTGCTTTTCCTCTTGCGATCTTCCTTCCTTTAAGTCTCATTTTATCACCTCACGGGGCTTCAAGAATTAATTTTTCTGTATTCTCAAGTCGCACTTTCAGCCCAGCTGAGGAGAAGTAGAAGCTCGCCTTTCCGCTGTTCGTAGCTATTCCCCCATACCACTTCTCAACCGGAGAAACTATTAAACAGCTGTCAGCTATTATCTTCCCATTATAGCGCTCTATGACCTCGCTGTAGCCCAGAGCGTCTGAGAGAGCCTTTACAGCCTTGCTTGCGGTTATTAAAAGCGGCACTTTTAAAGGCTTCTCTCTCATCTTCAAAAGCTCAGCAACTTCTTTTACCTCTTGAATCGAAGCGTGAGGACAGCCTATTACTATCACGTCTATCTCACTCCACTCCGCGTTGAACTTCTCTTTAACCTCCTCAAGCTCTTTTTTATCAACTTCGACCTTCTCGAGCTTGTCCTCTATGGCATGTCTATACTCCGGGGTTTCGCCTTCCACGTGATAGAGGGCTATTGATCCGGTTGCGGCCATAGAAGCTCCGAGTTCTTTTAAATAATCCGTCTTCTCAGGCTTAAGGTTTTTAAAGTAAGGTATGTCGTTTTTCAGGCTTTTTCCGAGATAATAGCCCAAAAAGCTGTAGTCTGCAAAATCTCTAAGCTTTGTTTCTACTTCAACGACGACTGTTGCCTTTCTGTTTTCCTCAAGGTGAAGACCATAATTGGGAGTTTTACCAACTATTGCCGCTGCCAAGCTCGAAGGTCCACCCTCTCTGTTCGTTCTCGCCCCAAGTATGGAGTTCGCAAAAATTACGGCCGAACTTTCGCTCCATGCTATGTGGTCACCGAATTTTGGAAGATTTGCACCATAATAAGGAGTGCATGTGGAGGTAATCTCTATTCCCATGCCTTTATAAAGCTCAAGAATTTCTCTCTGCCTTTCCATAAAGAGTTCATCCCCTATTCCAGCCGGATTGAGAGTTGTATAGACACTAACCTTCGCTCCGGAATTAACAAAATCTTTCAGGAATTCTATTCCTGCATCGCCGATATTTTTGTACGAAACTCCCGCAACCTGGGCGCTCTTGATCGGGATAAGTCTCTCAGCCCCATAAATCTCTCCAAGAGCAACGAGAATTTCCATTGCCTTTTGCAATGCATAACCGTATTCACCGGCAAGTATTAGTTCCTCTTCTTTTGTAAGGTACATCCTACCACCAAGATAAGATTGAAGTACTAAGTTTAAAGGATTTTTCAATATTTTCCATCAAATCTCCTACCTCTATTAATTGAGGAACCAGCTGTTCAATGCCGCTCAAGGAAATTGTTCATTGTTTAGGGTATTGATTCCAATCATTATTTTAGAAACTTCTGATAACACTTAGATATTTAAAAAAGCCTCTTATGCAGTGTTAAATGCAATAATCAAGTAGAAATAGCTTTAAAACGAAACCGCAAACTTTATAAATCGACTTCTTATTAATAAGTAACGGGTCGAGCAGCGGGGTGGGGCAGCTAGGAGTGCCCGCCGGGCTCATAACCCG
>CAYNRW010000107.1:0-3707 GCA_964399725.1 uncultured Thermococci archaeon
CACCAATGTAAGGCTCATATTCAAGGGCCTTCTGAAGCTTTTCGTTGCCATCTTTGACCCTCTCCACCTTAAGGTCAATTCCTCTAAATTCCTCATCAAGAGTTCCAAAAGTGTCAGAGCTTAAGATCACAACATTATATTTTTCGACGAGTTTCTTTAAAAGCTCCTTTACGTCCTTGCTTACCTTTCCCTCAACCCCCAGCGTTCCATTTAAGTCAAATATAATCGTCTTTGCACTAATCCGGCCATAATTTGGAATCTCCATATTTTCACCCTTCCTTAGATTGTCGAAAAGACTTAAAACTCTGTCCCTCAAAGCTTGAATGGTGAAGATGTTGAGAATAGCATGGGGAATCAGTGGTGCAGGTCATCTCCTCGTTGAGAGTGTTGAAGTTCTTGAACGTCTGGGAAATGTTCATGATATAAAGGTATTTCTCTCCTCGGCTGGGGAAGAAGTTGCTAGAATTTATGGGGTTCTCGAGAGAATAGGAGCTTTTCCCATTGTGCGAGAGTCCAAACAAGGGCATGCATTTCCCTCATGTGGTGCCTTTAATTTAGGCAAATTTGATGTTTTCGTTATTTCTCCTGCAACCTCAAACACTGTCGCAAAGATAAGGCTCGGCATAGCGGATTCCCTTCTTTCTTGCTGTGCTTCTCAAGCTTTGAAGAGCAAACTTCCTCTCGTTCTTGTACCAACCGATTCCAAGCCTGTGGTTGAGACAAAAGCACCTAACGGAAAGATCTTCAAAATTTACCCGCGTAAAGTAGATCTTGAGCATATTGAGGCACTGAAGGAAGAGGGAGTAATAATTCTTGAGCACCCCTATGATGTGGAGAAAGCTTTAGAGCGGTTTTTGTGAACGTAATAGAATTTTCCATCTTTTGTTATCGTTACATAATCGGGCGTGTATTTTGGCCCATAGTAGAGGTTGTGTCCATCCAATCTATACCACAAAGCCCTTGCCGCTTCGAGCTTGTTAAGTTCATCTAAAACACTTAGATCTCCATTTTTTACCATATCCAGCAACCCCTGCACGTATTGTGCGCTTATATTGAAGGTCACGTACGAGGCAAAGAACTCGTAGCCAGTAATCAGCTCTTCCATGAGGTTTTTGTAGGGATACGCTGGAGTTACGGATATATTGAAGCGCTTGTAAAAGTCTTCTACAGCGGTAACGTCAGGCCGATATGGAAGTATCCCAAGGACCATCATCTCTATTGTGTCGTCATAATATCTCTTAAACCAATCCCGGTCATAGGGGTAGAAAAGGGCTTCATTTAACATGTATGGATCTTTTCCAAGAATATAAAGGGCATTGTAGTTGCTTCCAACCAAAAGAGGAACATCCCATATCACGATGATTTCCGAGTGATCGAGCCTCCATCCGCTGATGCTTGCCGGAATTTGGAGCGCCCATGCATTGAGATTAAAGTCCATGAAAAGGTTGTTCATCAGCACTACCTGGGTCTCTCCATCATAACCACATATTCCTGATTTCAAGGTTTTAATTACGGGCAGGTTGTAGGAATGGACGTAATTGTTTACGAAATAAGCTATGTGAAGGGGAGTTATTGAATAGAATGGCAGGGGCTTATTATAGAATAAGAACAAGTCTTCCTTTGCTTTTTCATAGAAAAACTTCATCGCTTTTCCCATCTTGATCTTGCCGTATCTATCAAACCCTAAGTCTGGATAGACAATCTTATACACATGGAGGGGTTTGTAAGAAACTGCTGATCGCCATATGTATTCTAGGTCCCCTCTACTATAAGGATGGGCATTTTGGAACTGCTTGCCACTTCCATCGAATTTTATCTCAAAAATTTCTGGATAGTGAGAGAACTCTACTTGGACTGAATTGGAATTCCCATGAGAATCGCTTCCCTTTATAGTTATGTTATATTCCCCCCATTCCAGGGGAAACTCCATTATTGAGCTGTAAATGAGGGATGCGGTTTTAATGTTGGCTTTGTACTCCCTCTTCCCTATTCTAACAACAAGCTCCTTCGGTGGATTTACGTTGTCCCTTATTGTGAACGCAACTTTGACCTTCTCTTCTTCACTTTCTACAGTTCCCCATATCTTAGGAGGCCTTTTATCGCTTTTCTGCTCTGTCAGAAACGTTTCCCAGCTAAGATTTACCTTTGCAATTTCAAATCTCGCCGAATTCTCTATAAACCACTCCCTAAAAGTTTGGTTGGTGATCAGATAGCCCTCTATTGAGTTAAGACTATCAAGGAACTCCTCTATCTCATACGGCTCAAATCCATCGAGTATACCTTTCATGTTGTCTATGGCATTTTCTACATCTAGGGGAAGTTCATAAAGTGTCATGTGAAGTTCTTTTATGAGGGATATATAATTCCGCAGCGTACGGGCGGCATAGATGTTTTGAGAGTTTTCTATACCATTTCTAATTTTAGGTGGTAGCTGGTTGTAAGTTTCAAGAAACTCATTTACCTGCTCTTCGAATATTGTAACCTTTTTAGAAAACTCCTCAAGCGTGTAGGGGCTTTCTGAAAAAAGAAAACGAACCATATCATCTCTCAGTGGGTAGGGGACTCTTTCAAGAACCTGGCTAGCTCTCTCGCTTAGATTTGCGAGAAGAATTAGGTTATCGGTTTCCACCTCATCAAGCAGCGTGTTCCTGTGTTTGTAGAGGGGATAGAGTTTATTTGCTATCTTCTTCTCTTCTTCGCTTAACTTTCCATCCTCAAGAAATCCCAGTTTTGAGGCAATCTCGTATATTTCCTGGGATTCTTTTGAAGGCTGATATGGAGGAGGCTGAAGAAGCCTCATGCTCCAAAAAAGGAGGACTAAATATGTCAGGAAAATTACGATGAGGATTTTTTTGGAATCAACTCTAAATTTTTTTCCCATATATTATCTCCTACACCTTTGGACTTATCTATTTTTCTGCCCAATGGGTGTTGACAACGTGACAAAAGTAAGCAAGTTAACTTTAAAAGGATAGATGAAGAAATAAAAAGTGCTCAAAGCCCCATTATTAAGGGAGCCGAGTTAACATGGAATTGAGGGTACCTCCGTATAATCTTGTAGAGGATGTTGTGCTTTTAGTCGCTTTGAGTTACATCTGGTGGTTTTTCTTTAGGCGATGGAACCGGTATGTAGCAGAACTTAAGCCCTTTGTAAGACATGCCACGATATTCTTGGGGATTGCGGTAGTTGGCAGGGCAATTGATGTGGTGGACGACTTTTGTACAGTCCCACATGCAAGTGTAATTTTTGCTTTATGCTATGGTGTCTCAATACTTGGCATTATCTATACAATGATTAAGTACGTTGTGGCCCTTGAAAGCTCTTATCTTCCTGTTGTGGAAAGAAGTACCATCGCAGATAACTCGAAAAAGAGCCTTGGTGCACGAATTATCTGGGAGGAGAAGGCAACATCAAAATCTGTCGTTGAACTTCTAAAAGAGCTCGGAACTCCGACACTGGTGTTTACTCGCTCTCCTCAAGTTTATAATAAACTCGGGGATTTTGTTGCGGTAAAATGGATTACTTACTCCACCGATAGTGGAGTTTCTCCTATGAATCTTCACGTAATGCAAGATCTCGCCTTAAAGTTTGCAAGAGAACACAAGAACGCTCTCATTGTTATTGACTGTCTTGAGTATCTTCTGCTTTACAATGACTTTTCGGGTATTTTTAAGTTCCTTACCCACTTAAAGGATGACCTGCTCCT
>CAYNRW010000108.1:0-3697 GCA_964399725.1 uncultured Thermococci archaeon
ATAAATTTAAGGGCTAGATTAACATCTTAATTCCGATTAAAACGAGTATAAAAGCAAACCAGCGTTTTAATCTCTCTGGATGCAGAGTGTGGGCACTTCTTGCCCCCAAATATGCTCCTATTATAAGTCCTGGAGCTAAGAGGAATGCAGTTTCTATGTCTACATTTCCAGCTTTGAAATGTCCATAGGTTCCAGCAAGGGCCGTGAAAAAGAGCGCCACGCTAGAGGTCCCGATAGAGTATCTGACAGGTATGCCAACAAGAACATGGAAAAGGGGGACGTTTAGGATCCCTCCGCTTATCCCGAGCAGACCAGATACAAAGCCTGAAAGCACACCTACTATAGGGACGTTCTTATAGTTTATTCTGACGTTTTCCTCGTGATGAGATTTTGAAGGAGTTATGGCCATTTTATATGCCAGATAAAACAAAAGAACTGAGAAGATACTCCTTAAGGAGGCCTCATTTAGAAACGTTGTTATATGAGCCCCAATTAATGCGGCCGGTATTGAAAATGCCTCTTTAATTGCCACGACTTTAAAGAGAACTTTTCTCTTTTTAACGTGTGTATAAGCGGAAGCAAAAGAGCTAATCGCTATGCAGGCAAGGCTCGTCCCTATTGCAGTATGAATGGGTAATCCTATAAAAGTAAGCGTTGGCACTATTAAGAAGCCACCACCCACTCCAAAAAGGCCGGCTATCATCCCTATTGCAACTCCAAGGGCGAAATCAAAGAGATAGCTAATCATGAAAAAAGTTCACAAAATCACTTTAAATTTTTTCCTGATTAATAAAACTCAAGGAACGGGATACTCAAGTCCTTTAAGAATCATTCTGAGTGCTAAGAATGCCATCACAACCGCGAAAGCTTTTGTTAAATTGCTGGCTTTAGTCCTTTTCGCTATCTTTGCCCCCAACTGGGCACCAACTATTAATCCTGGCACGAGTAGGATCAGCCACTCAACTTCAACGTTGCCGAGCATGTAATGTTTTAAAGCCCCGCTTGTAGCTGTAAATACTATTGCAAAGCTTGAAGTTGCCACTGCATAATGTATTGGCAGACCCATGTAAGTTAGAAACGGGACATTTATTGCCCCACCGCCTATGCCGAGCAAACCACTCGCCATCCCCGCTATAAACCCTCCTAAAGGCACTATCTTGTAATCCAGCTTTATTTGGTTTAAATCAACTTCATGCGGTTCTTTGCTCTTCTTGCGGTAGAGCCTTATAGCCACGAGAAAGAGAACTACACCAAAGATGACTTTCAGCTGGCTTGCGCTTATGTAGCTCGTCATCCATGCACCTATGTAAGCCCCAATTACCGCTGTACCTGCCAAAAGAAAGCCTGCCTTGTAGTGTATTCTCCTTTGCCTGTGGTAGGCTATGGCAGAGCTCAGTGAAGTGAAGACAACCGCAGCACTTGAGGTTCCAACTGCGTGGTGTATTCCAACTCCTAAAAGATTTAGAGTGGGGACTACTAAAAATCCCCCTCCCAAGCCAAAGAGAGCGGCTAGTGCCCCTATGAAAATCCCAACACCGAAGTATCCAATGTATTTAAGCAAAGGATCACCTCCATTGTTCAACTTCAAACATAAGGGCTACCACGCCAAATCTGTCATCTAAGGAGCGTGTTGCAATGTATTTGTTGTTTAAGATGCTGAAATGCCTTTTAAATACTGCAAAGTCTAAAACTTTTACTCTATCCTCATAGCCCGAAATACTGGGAAGTTGAGTTATCTCTTTAAGTTCTTCCACGATCATCTCTTCCACCGAAAACAGATGGAAATAAACTACTTAAAGTTTTTTGAAAGCGTTAAGATCTGCGTTTTAATGAATTCATCACTAAACTTTAAAAACTCCTAGGGGATTATTTATAAAGGGTTTTTAAACCCACCTTAAGGAGGTGCAAAACTTGGTTGACATGAGCAATGTAGAACTTAGAATAGAGAATATTGTTGCTTCGGTGGATCTTTTTGCTTCATTGGATCTTGAGAAGGTCATAGAGATATGCCCCCATTCTAAGTATAATCCGGAGGAGTTTCCTGGGATAATATGCCGCTTTGATGAGCCAAAGGTGGCCCTTCTTGTGTTCAGCTCTGGTAAACTTGTGGTCACTGGGGCAAAAAGTGTTGAAGATATCCAAGCAGCGGTTTCAAAGCTTGTTGAAATGCTCTCAAAGATTGGGACTAAATTCAGCAGGGCCCCCGAGATAGATATCCAAAACATGGTCTTTAGCGGCGATCTTAAGATGGAGTTTAATCTCGATGCCGTCGCTCTTGTGTTGCCCAACTGTGAATATGAGCCGGAGCAGTTCCCTGGTGTTATCTATCGTGTCAAGGATCCAAGGGCGGTTATACTTCTTTTCAGCTCTGGAAAAATTGTGTGCAGTGGAGCAAAGAGTGAACACGACGCATGGGAAGCCGTTAAAAAGCTTCTTCACGAGCTTGATAAATATGGGCTTATTGAAGAAGAGGAATTCTAATCTTTTTCCACTTTTCTAAGGGAGGGAATATGAGAATTTTTTATTCCGAGGTTTTTAAAGATCATAAACCAGAAGGATATCATCCTGAAAATCCAAAAAGGCTTGAATTTGCCGTTGAAGGGCTTAAAGAATTCGACTTATGGAAGAACGTAGAGGAACCTCCTGAGGCAAAAGTTGAAGAGCTTCTAAGAGCCCACTCGAAGGAATATGTTGAAAAAATAAGAGAACTCTCAAAAACGGGCTTTTCTTTCATTGATCCCGACACCTATGTCTCTTCAGCTACTTGGAAAGCTGCCCTTAAAGCATTTGGTGCGGCTATGGAAGCGGCAAGACTTGCACTTAAAAAGAAAGATCTTTATCTGGCTTTAGTCAGGCCACCAGGTCATCATGCTGGTAAAGGTGGGAGGGCATTCAATGCACCTACCCTCGGCTTCTGCATATTCAACAACTCTGCCGGGGCTACTCTTGAGATTAGAGATGCTCTTGGAGAGGCGGTTGTAATAGACTTTGATGTCCATCATGGAAATGGCACTCAAGAGATATTCTGGAAAGATAAAGACGTCATTCATATTGACATCCACGAAGAGGGCATTTATCCGGGAAGCGGTGATGTTTACGATATCGGCGGCAAAGGGGCAGAAGGGAGCAAAGTTAACGTCCCAATGCCACATTACTCAAAAGACGATGATTACATCTTCGTTTGGCAGGAAATAGTTCTTCCCATTTTAAAGGATGTCAAGCCACGGGTCATTGTGGTCTCGGCGGGCTTTGATGCCTTTAAAGGGGATGGCTTAGCTACGATGGAGTTGAGTGAGAAGTTTTATCACTTTGCTGGAGCTTCACTTTCAAGATTTAGTTTGGCCCTTATTCTTGAAGGAGGATATAGTGTAGGCTTAAGAAAGGGCCTCCCTGCTTTTATTGAGGGCTATCTCGAAGGAAAGCCTGAGCTTGAGAAGATTTTCCCAAAATATGGAACAATTAAGGTTGTTGAAGAGGTTAGGAAAATACAGAGTGAGTGGTGGGGATTTAGCTTAGGGTTATGAAGAGAGTTTTTGGTGATGTGTTTTGAGGATGGCAAATTAACAAATAAATTGACTATAAATGTCAATAACAAGTATTTTCTAATTCTTAAAAGATGAAAGACAATCTTTAAATACCTAACCAGGTATTTAGAACACTAGGTGCATTTATGTCGGCCATTAAGATCAAAAATCTA
>CAYNRW010000109.1:0-3692 GCA_964399725.1 uncultured Thermococci archaeon
GTTTAAACAGCTAACACCCTACAGAAAAGCCCTCGAGATGATGCTAAACGACATAGAGGAGATTGAAGAAACCGAAGAGCTCCCCCTTGACGACGCTCTTGGGAGAGTTCTTGCTGAGGACGTTATTTCTCCGATAGAATTACCTCCCTTTGATCGCTCTGCAGTTGATGGGTATGCAATTAGGGCGGAGGATACTTTTCAAGCTAGGGAATATTCCCCTGTAGAACTTGAGGTTATTGACGAGATAACAGCCGGAATGGAGAGCAAAAAGGAAGTTACCAATGGAAAAGCAGTAAAACTAATGACTGGCAACAAAATGCCAAAAGGAGCTAATGCAGTTATCGAACAAGAGAAAGTGAAGAGAGAAGGGAACAAGATCTACGTCCTTAGGCCCGTGGCACCGGGACAGAATGTTGCCTTCAAAGGAGAAGATGTTAGGAAAGGGGAAGTTATCCTCAAGAAAGGACAGGTTTTGAGACCTCAAGATCTCGGACTTCTCAAGGGGATTGGAGTCAAAGCCATCAAGGTAAAAAGAAAGCCCAAAGTTGGGATAATAGTTACCGGGGATGAGTTAATAGAGGAATTAGATGAAGAGACCTTAAACAAGGGAAAAATCTTAGAAAGCAACTCTGTGATGTTGAAGGCTCTTGTTAGACAGTACTTTGGCGAGCCCGTCTTTTACGGTGTAATACCTGACAATGAAGATCTAATTGGGGCAACTCTTGAAAGGGCAAAGTGTGAATGCGACCTTGTTTTGATAACAGGGGGCAGCGCCTTTGGAGAGAAAGATTACGCTCATAAATTTGTTAACCTGCTCTTTCACGGGTGCACAAATAAGCCGGGAAGACCAATAGGCTATGGAGAGAGAGTCTTCGTAATGAGTGGTTATCCAGCGGCGGTTTTTGCTCAGTTCCATCTTTACGTTAAACATGCCCTTGCAAAGCTCGCTGGAGCAAACTATAAGCCAGTGAAAGTTAAGGCAAGGCTTAAAGAAAAAGTTCCATCATCCCTTGGGAGACATGAATTCGTGAAAGTTTACTATGAAAACGGCGAGGCGATGCCTATCAAAAAGAAGGGAAGCGGAATAATGAGCGCAATAGTTGAGAGCAATGCCTACCTCGAGATTCCTGAGGACAGCGAAGGGTACAAAGAAGGAGAGGAAATCTGGGTGGTGTTGTATTAGCTTTCCTTAATTTTTTAACCGGCCAGAGGCCTTCTATCTTAAAAGATAAAAATTAAAGAAATTTAGCCTCTCATAACCTTCCACACCAGAATCGGAAAGACCAATGTTGCATCGGCCCATATCTCGACGTAATCTGCCTTTGCTTTTATCTTACCCCAGCTTACGCCTTCACTCGGCGGTGCACCACTAAGGGAGCCGTCCCACGGGACGGCAGTGGTGATGTAAATTGCATAATCCGTTCCTCCTCTGAAGAGGTTTGCATTTATTATAGCATGCTTTGGGAAAGAACCACCGAGGATTATTGAGGCGGTTTCTTTTGCTGTAATTGCGAGGTTGTTGAGCTTAACTATGTCGTTGGCAATATCTATAACAAGCTCCCTGTCTCCCCTTTCCTCCTTGAAAAAGTAGAGCATATCTCCAAAGGAACCATCAGTTAAAGCCGGGCAGAATATCGGGATGTCATTCTTGTAGGCCCAGTATAAGATACTCCTCTCTTTTTCCCTGCCAAGCTTCTCATCCATGTATCTCCCGAGCTCATAGATAACCTCACTTGCAGTTAAAGCCCTTTTTCCTTCCCTCTCGAGTTCCAAAAGTCTCTCAAAGAAGGGTATCATGTATTTCTCGAACTCGATGTAGCGGTCATTGGGCACGAAAATGTTCCCAATTCTGTTTATTCCCTTCTCCCTCATTTTCGCATCGTCCACGCTCCATTCACCGAGAATAAAAGGCTTTAGGGCTTTTATGAAATCCTCCTCCACTCCTCCAGCCGTTGTTACTACCACATCAACCTTTTTGTGTTTGACGAGGTACGCTATAACCTCCCTCAGACCGGAAGAAACTATGTTGGACGTATATCCGAGAAAAACCCTAACTTCCTCTCCGTTAGCCCTCTTTGCCTCAACCTTCTTCCAAATTTCAATAGCTTTTCCCAGATGTGTGGCCTGGAATCCTATTCTCCCATAATAATCGATAACCTCCTCCAAACTGCTCACATCTTCAAGCCATGGGCCAATAATCGGGATTTCCTCAATTCCTTCGGTAGATGATTCCTTAAGAACTGCTCTTTTGGGGTCCAAATTTTGCACCTCCAGTGAGGGTTTTGATGAGAACTTAAAGTTTTTCCCTTTACTCGAGTGATTTTATGCCCTCCAAGAATCTCTGAACAACATCCTCCGGGGCGCTCTTCTTGGGGCTTCTCTTCATTAAAGGTTTTTCTCCATTTCTATACCGCTCAAACCATTCAAAGACCTGCTCAAGGGCCTCCTTAAAGTTGCTTACGGGCTCAAAAGGTTCATCAAGATAGTAAACTTCCTCGTTCTTGGTGTCATATATAATGACCGTGGGATAAATGCTGTCGTCTTTGCATGGGCATTCGGACTCTATGCTAACCTCAATTATAAAATCCCCCACCTCAAGAAGCCCCTCTTTCTTTAGAATTTCTTTCCACCCACTCATACATTTATGAATTGGAATTCAAATTTTAAATTTAACCACCAAACATTTAAGCTTCTTTGTGTATTTTGTAGGGGTGGTTAGATGAGGATAATAGGGATAACGGACATCCATGGCAGAGCGAATAAAGTTAGAGAGCTTCTGGAGCATCTTAAGGGCGAAGAGCTTGATCTTATTCTGATAGCCGGCGACATAACCCATTTCAGGGGCCGGGAAGCGGCTTATAATATTCTAAAAGAATTCATGAACTTTGGAAAACCCTTCTATGCTGTTATGGGGAACTGCGATGGTAGGGATATCCTCGAACTGCTTGAAGAACTCAATATCGGCCTCCATAACAAAAGGATAGAGTTCAACGGTGTCGGCATTATTGGAATAGGTGGATCAAACATAACACCCTTCTCCACGATATGGGAGCTCAGTGAAGAGGAAATATGGGAAATTTTGGTCCGGAACTATAAAGATGGGGATATAGTGCTTTCCCACGTTCCGCCTAAAAATACCAAAGTGGACAAAACCTTTGTGGGAACACATGCAGGTAGCAAGTCGTTGAGAAAGTTTATAGAGGAAAAACAGCCTCCTCTGGTCATATGTGGCCACATACATGAGGCAATTGGAATAGATGAGATTGGAAAAAGCATAATTGTAAATCCGGGTCCTTTGTCGAGAGGCCACTATGCGGTTATAGAATTTGATGAAAAAGAAAAGAGAGTAGTGGAGATCACCCTAGAGAGGTTTTCTTAGAGCATCTTAACCTTTTTCCGTTCTGGTTGTCTGCTGCCTCTTATTAATCAAAATCTTCAGAGCCAGACATTTCTAAACTCATTTTCCGGTTTTCTTGTTCATTTTTGACCGCTATTGACTTGTATGTTGACCACTCTATTATTAATTGGTGAGTGAGATGTTTGAAGGTTTGAGAAGGTTTTGGATTGAAGAGAAAAAGCCGGAAGTCAAGAAGGAATATGCAAAGTGCGAGGCAGTAAACTTCCAGAGGATGATAATCTGAAGGTAGTGTTTACTTTAGTGCTAACTGAAGCCTTAGCCTTTAGCTTTCTCT
>CAYNRW010000110.1:0-3670 GCA_964399725.1 uncultured Thermococci archaeon
AGAAAATGGGAAGATTAAGCGTTTTTCACGAGCTTCCATATTTTATCCACCTCCTTAGATTTCTTCTTCAAGCATTCCATCCAGCTCAAGGTATTTGTCCTCAAGTTCCTCTAAAATTTCCTCATCTGCTTTCCAGTAACCCCTCCTATTCGCCTCAAGGAGCCTTTCGAGTATTTCTTTTGTCGCATATGGATTGCTTTCCTTTAGCCTTTCAAATATCTCCTCATCAAACATAAACCTTTCAGCAACTTTATCCCATATCCAGTTTTTCACGGCATTTGTAGTTGCCGCCAAGCCGAGCAAGTATTCTACTCTGTCAGCAATTTTTTGAGCACCATGAAATTCATGTTTCAGCATCTCATTTATCCACTTTGGATTGAGGATTCTTGTGATTGTTCCTCTTTCTATCGCCTCTTTAATGCTCTCAACTTTCACAACCTCCCTTGTAGTGTCCGCTATGAGCATTTCTGGCTTCTCACCCTTGAGGACTTCAACAGATTTTGATAAACCGCCAAAAAACTCGTAGTAATGGTCTAAATCCGTAATTTCATAATCGTGAGAGTCCCTCACTTGTGAAACGAGGTCCACTTTCCTCAAAAGACTTTCGAAGAGTTCACGCGCCTCTCTGGAGTAGTGCCCTTTTGTGTATGCGTAACTCATGGAAGAGATGTAAGCTTCTGCTAACTCTCTTTCTTCGTCCCAAATGCCATCTTCAACAAGTTGAAGTAATCTCGTGCCGTATTCGGTTGAAGTAGGTCCAAAAATTCTAGCCTTTGCCAGTTCTCCATAGTTGCCTAACTCTTTTGCATGCTTTTTTATAAAGTTCATCTCTTCTGGCTCATCAAGCTCTGCAACCATTCTAAAGGCTTTATCGAGTAGCTCCATAATATTTGGGAACATCTCCCTAAAGAAGCCGCATATTGTAACGATGACATCAATACGAGGTCTTCCAAGTTTCTCAAGCGGGATAACTTCAAGCTTCTTCTCCCAAGGGCTTACATGAACTACTCTAACTCCAATGTATTCTAATATTTGGGCGATTGTTTCTCCATAGGTTTTTGCTGTTTCAAATCCCCAAAGAACTACACCGACGCTTTCTGGATACTTTCCATGTTTTTCTAGATATTTCTTTATTGTTGTCTCTGCTATTTTCCTTCCCCTTTCAACGGCGGATTCTGTTGGGACTTTTAACGGATCAAATGCGTAAATGTTTCTCCCCGTTGGCAAGACCTCTGGGTTTCTTATAACATCTCCTCCAACAGAGGGCTCTATATACAGCCCGTTCAGACCTTCAATCAAGTTTTCAAGCTCCAAAGAGTTATCTGCAAACTTTTTAGCAACCTTAAGGGCATATTTTAATGTTTTTTCATACTCCGGGAATCTTTCGCCCTTTAAAAATCGCTTAACAATACTCCTCGCCTCTTCCTCGATTTCTTTGAGTTTTGATGGGTTATTGATCACTTCTTCGTAGGCTAAACCCTTCTTCTCGGCGATTAACCTGTTCAGAGACTTTATCTCCCCTCTATCGTATCTTGCTATGAGTGTTATGAAGTCTTCCAATTCCTCCAGACTGTATTTCTCCCCGATTACGTGCAGGCCCTTTGGGATTATTGAGCGTTTGTATTCGTAGAGTTTTGTTTCTATTTCGTCCAAGTTGTTCCCAAGATTCAACCTCCCTGCAAGCTCTAACGCTTTTTTCTTTGCTATCTCCGCCCTTGGCTCATCTTTGCCCGAGGCCTCCCTGTACTCATTTAAGAGCTCCTCAAGCCTCGCATATTCTTCGTAAAGCCCAGAGGTCGTGTATGGAGGGGAGCTGTAGCTGATTAAAGTCCCGTAAAGTCTTCTTTTAGCTATCGTCGCTTCAGAGGTGTTTATAACATGGTAGATGTAGAGGTTTGGCATCGTTCCGATTAAAATGTCTGGAAAGCATTTCGAACTCAATCCTACTTCTTTCCCTTTTGTAAATTCAGCAGTTCCGTGAGTTCCAACATGAATAACACAATCTGCCTTGAAAACTTTTTCAATCCACTTGTAGAATGCTATGTACTGGTGGTGAGGAGGCTTAGTTTTATCGTGAATTGCTGAATAAAGGTCTTCACCGCTTAGAGGAGGTCTTGAAGGTTGAACACCAATGAAAATGTTTCCTAAGATTACTCCGGGGATTAAAATACCTTTCTCATCAACCATTATTTCTCCTGGCGGCTCTCCCCAGAATTTCATAATTTCCTCCCTAACATCCTCTGGTAGTTCGTTGAAATACCTCAAATACTCTTCAAGGCTCATTCTTGGACATCCAATTTTTTCAGGAGGGTAGAGCTTTGCATTGAAGAGCTTTCTTTCCATGAACAGATCCTTTATCTTAGCTTTTTCAACGTTGTAGCCTTCCTTTTCAAGCTTTTCAAGAATCCTCTCAACGCTCGCGAAGGTGTCTATGTAGGCTGCACTGCCGAGGTTTTCCTCTCCCGGGGGATAATTGTAGATAATTATCGCTATCCTCTTCTTTCCATTTTGCTTCCTTTTAAGATCAAGCCATCTGTTCACTCTATTGACAAAATTATCGACCCTATCCGCTATGGGAACAACTTCATAATCTTTCACACCACAAATAGGAATAGGCTCGACTCCACCATCCATCTCCGGCAGTTCAACAGTGGTTATACCGTGAGTTACATCTAATCCTCTTTCGCTCCTTTCCCAGTCCTTTATTTTTTGCATAAACATCATGGTCGGTGTGAACAGCTTTGCCTTTTTCTTTTTCAGAAATTCTATTGTTGGCCTTGGGTCGCCTCCTAAAGGCCCTCCGTTTAGCCTGAACCACAGCAAGCTGATTATACAATCGATGTCATCTTTAAAGTACTCCCTCATGGCTTTCAGATTCACAATTCCATCAGAATAGACAGGAATTATATTTGCGTTTAGCTTATTTACGATCTCCCTAAGTGTCGGTATGGAAGATTCAAAGTGCATCCCACCGTAAAAGATTATTCCAACAGTTGGCTTGGTTGGATCTATTTGAGGCTTATAATCATACCCATAATTCGGATGATACAGACTAATCCCTGGATATTCAATTGGATCCTCAGCCCTGACGTTCAGTCCCTTTATTTTGCAGATAAAGAGAAACATATTCTTGTAGTTCTCATAGCCTCCATTGGCCCAATACTTCACAATCCTTATGTAACTCCTAGCATCCCTAAGAACTCCAAAAGGAAGAATTTTTCCCATCGCTTCTATAATGGTCTGAATTCTGTTTATCCACTTCTTTACGCTTTCAGGATTTGTTCCGTAAGACATATTAGCTCCTTTTACCTTGCTCATTCTAAAACTGCCGAGCTTTGCAAGGGAAAAGAGGGAAGAGCCGCCAACTAAGATTACAACATCCTTATCCTTATAATCGAGTTCTGTAAGTGAGAGAGGGTCTCCTCTAACGTCTATTAAAACTATGTCTGCCCAATCAACATAACTCTGGAGGTTATCCACCTTATGAAGGTCGTGAGCAAATATTAGCTTGACATCTGCATGCTCCTTAACATTCTCAATTGCCTTCACGATGCTTTTGTTCACAATTGTTGAGATTAAGAGAACCCTTACTCTTTTATTTTCTGCCATAGCTCTTCCACCTCCTCAACGTTTTCACTCCAGTGTTCGTCATCCTCAGCAGTGTAGATTT
>CAYNRW010000111.1:0-3662 GCA_964399725.1 uncultured Thermococci archaeon
TTTTCATTCTTTGCCCCTCTAAATCTCTACCAGCGGACTTTCCATGCCATCTTTTATATATGCCACACTCATATGCTTGGTGTTTTTTGCAAATCCTACATTTCCCTCTCTATCAACCATAATTATTCCCATGTTGTCTTCTCCAAAATATTTCGTTGCAAACTCTATGGCAGCTTCACTGGCCTTTTGTGCGTTTAATCCAAATCTAACAAAATCTGTGGCAGTTTTTGCAAGAGAGAGCTTTATGGCAACCTCCCCAAGACCAGTACATGAAGCCCCAGCGAATTCATTTGCATAAGTTCCCGCTCCAATTATTGGAGTATCTCCAACCCTTCCAAACATTTTCAAAAAGACTCCACCTGTGGAAGTGCCGGCTACTATCTCTTCTCCATCAAACGCCACTGCCCCAACGGTACTCCTCAAAACCTCCGGGCATTCCTTTATCAGTTCACTAATCTTTTTCCAGTGAGGGAATTTATCTTCAAGGAGTTTTTGTCTAAGTTTCTTCCACTGTTCAATTCTTTCTTCAGTTATCGGATTGTACTCTTCAAATCCCATCAAACGGGCAAACTTAAGGGCTCCCTCTCCAGCAAGGAGAACGTGATCAGTTTTCTCCATAACTTTTCTCGCAACGCTTATGGGGTTTTTAACTCCCCATATGCTCGCAACGGCACCTGCTTCAAGGTTGGAGCGCATAATAGCGGCATCCATCTCAACTTTTCCATCCAAGGTAAGAACACTACCCGTCCCGGCATTGAATATTGGGTTATCCTCTAATACTTTAATGGCCTCTTCAACAGCATCCAAGGCAGAACCTCGTTTTAATTCTTTCCATCCAACTAAGACAGCTTCTCTGACTCCCTCAAGAACTCTGGGAATCCTGTCCTCATTCCTTATTGTACCCGCGCCACCATGAACAATAATCGCAACCATTAGAACCACCATCACTTAATGTCTTCGAATGGTTAAAAGCATTATGGAAACGAAAAGAGAAAAGTTTCATTAGCTTAGGCTCATGTTTATTATAGTCTCACCTATGTTCTCAAGATATTCCAGTATTCTACGATAGCTGTCCATGGCAACGGATTTTCTGTAGTCTATGGACTTTATGTGCGCTTTTAGTTCAAGCATTATCTCATCAATCTTTTTTAGGTCTTTCTGGGTTATCTGAGCCATAACTTTCTGCAGTATCTCCCTTAAGTACGCAATATCCAAATCCGGATCGAAGTTTTCGGCAATTCTAACCATGTGGTCTCCTATTCTTTCAATATTGCGCACTATAAACAGAACTCCCAGAAGATCAAAGTTCCTCTTAATGAATCCGCCATCCTTTACTATGCTACCCCCTGAGAGGATTTTGTTTACTGCCCTTAGAGTTAGGAAATAAAAGCGATCTAGCTCGTTTTCAAGCCCATTGATATCTCTGAGAACCTCTTTCTTTTCAAACTCCCTTATAAGCATTAAATCCTCTATCATCGAAATCAGAATAGAAGTTAGCCTTTCTATTATCTCTCTTAGGTTGACTTCTTCGTCCGCCAGTAGGCTTTTGCTTGTAATCCTAAGCGGTTCTTCCAAGATTATTTCCAATCCCGGAAGATTTTGAATTGTTCCTCTTATCTTTACCTTATAGAGTGGCATATCCTCCGTAAACTTTACATCAATGACGTCGTATCCCTGTATGTAGGCGGAAATTAGCAACCTAACTGCCATATCTGGTGAAATATCTTTAGAAATTACGAGCTCTTTACTTTCGCTAATCTCTTTGGGTTCTTTGGGAAGTATCAGCAGGGATCCATCGGGATTAACCACTATCGGAACAACATCTCCTTGCCTCAGGTTATTTTCCTTAACCCACTTCTTTGGAAGTGAAATTATGTATGAGCTCCTTCCAGTGAACTGTATCTTTCTAAACTCCATACTGAACACCTGATCTATATAGAAACTCACTCAAGATATAAATATTTTGGAACCTCAATCTTGATCTATAATTCTTTTCATCCAGCTTCCCTTTAAGAACCATGCAAAAGCAAATAACCCTGCCATGATGTTACTAAGACCCATGCCCAAAAAAACTCCTACCGAAGACCCAAGGAGTATATATCCCAAAAGATAGCTAAGTGGAATCCTTAACCCCCAAAGCCGCAAAATTCCCAGACTCATACTCTTCTTTGTATGCCCTGATGCCCTAAAAACATTGTTCACCACAACAAAAATGCCATTGAAGAAGGGAACAGATGTGAGAAAATACTTCCAAACAATGGCACTTTCCTTTATCACCGCCTCATCATTAAGAAAAACCCTAAATATTGGAACCCGTAAAACCCCTATAATTACAACAGCACTCGTGGCTATTAGGAGATTAACCACCATAGTTCTCTCCGCGATCTTCTTTGCCCTCTCATAATTTTCAGCGCCGACATTCTGGGCTATCATTGTTCCCATTGCCATACTTATCCCCCTGGAGATACTGGTAAGAAAATTCACGAGACGTGTTGTAATAATATAAGCCGCATAAGTAACATCACCAAACCCAAATATTATTCTCGTGAGCATAACAAAACCAAAACTGTTTGCAGATTGTCCGATTCCCGAAGGCAGTCCCACCTTAAAAATACGCTTGTAGAACTCAAAATCCGGCTTAAGTTCCCTTAGTGTTAAGTGTATGGGAGCTTTTCCGGTAAAGATGAGATAAGCCCCAATCATCGACCCTAGAGTATTTGAAAAAACCGTTGCTACAGCAGCCCCAGCAACGCCAAGCTTAGGAAGTTCAAAAAGGCCAAATATCAAAATAGGATCAAGAATTACGTTCATAAACACTGTGAATATGTTGATCTTAACTGGAGTTTTTGTGTCTCCTGTAGCCCTCATAAGGGCACTAAACACAAAGCCCATGAATGAAAACGGTAAACCCAAAAAGATTATCCTAACATAAGTTAAGGCATAAGGATAGACATTGGGCGTAACCTTCATGAATTCCAAAGCCTTAGGTGTGATAAGAAACCCTACAACAGCAGTTAGAGAAGCAAAAAATAGAACCAGAGAATATAATGCCCCAGCAGCCTTATTTGCTTTTTGATACTCTTTTGCCCCTATATACTGCCCTACAAAAGCAAATCCTGCAACAGCAAACCCCTGTCCTAAGTTCATAAGAGTTCCAATGAGAGGCCAAGACACTCCTGGAGCTGATAATGCCTCTCTCCCAATTTTCCCAAGCCAAAAAGTATCAGTTATGTTATAGAGCACATGAATAAGATTGTTGATTATTAAGGGATAAGCTAGTCTGAAAAGTGTCTTTTCTATGTTGCCCTCTAGAATTTCTGCCCGCATCTGGTCTATCTTTGGCATATTAAATACTTATCGAAGCGTTAATATATAAACTTAATGGTCTATAATCCTCTTCATCCACGAGCCCTTCAGGAACCAGATAAAGCCAATTAATGCCGCCAAAAAGTTGCTTAAACCCATCCCAAGCCATACCCCAGTTGTGTCCGCCATAAGTCTCCCGAGGTTGTATGCAAGTGGTATTCTAAGCACCCATAATCTTATCATGCCTAGTAACATGCTCTTCTTTGTATGACCTGAACTCTGGAAAACATTGCTTACAGCGGAAAAAATACCAAAGAATGGTAAAGAAAATGCAAAATATCTAACAAACTTAATAC
>CAYNRW010000112.1:0-3624 GCA_964399725.1 uncultured Thermococci archaeon
TAGGGCTTTCTGACTACTCCTTGAGGTCTATTTCTTTCACAAGCTTGACAATGAAGGTTTTACCGATTTTCTCCCTCTCAACCAACTGCTTTTTCTCAAGCTCTTGGATTATCCTACTCACGGTTGGCCTTGAATAGCCGGTAAGCTCCGGAAGGTCTTCTTGCTTTACTTTCCCTCCCTGTTCTATTAGGGCTTTTACAACGATTCTCTCTTTTTCTGTCAGCACTTCCACTGGGATCTTATGGGAATACCATTTCTTCTTTGCCCAATATAGAGTTAGTGGTATTGCAATTGCAAGTGATATTATGGCACCTATGAGAGAGTACCTATATGGAGATGGCTTTTCTGGAGGAGACACAGGGGGTTTTTCTACATTCTTGCCGAGCCAGTAGGTTTCATACCCCATGTTCTTTAATTTTACTTCAATCGTTTCGTTCAACCCTGTTCCAACCAGAATAACAAGATTTGGCTTTAGATGGTTTAATCCTGCAATCGCGTGTTCTGATAGGTCATTTTCTAAAGTTAGCAACAACGGGAGATCATACTCCATTGCAAACTTTGAGGCAGCAAGGGCAGAGCCGTAATCCAAAGCACTTGCCAGGACTACTGCTTTTGAGCCTTGAGGATAAAAGTGAACAGCCAATTTCTCTGCTGTTTCAGTTCTTACATCTCCTCCTATTCTTGTAACGCTGTACCCCATCTTGAGGAGTTCATCTTCAACCTCCTTGCTAACTGCATTTGAGTTCCCAACTATCAGGACTTTCTTCCATCCCAGCTGGATGTATGAGTATAGCTGTGCCCATGTTTTTTCATCCAGCTTTTGAGGGCTAACAGGAAGAACGGGAATATTTAGAAGCCTCGCATAGGGCTGAACAGTAATATAGTCTATCAGATCATCATTTCTAACTATTATCAAGTTATACTCGGGCCTATTTTCTTCCTGCTGGGCATAAATTGGGATAACTATGAAAGAGGCAAATATCAAAGCCGCAATGATTGTTAGTCCAAGATATTTACTTCTCAATCTGCTCACCACATTGAAACTAAAAAAAGAAAGTTTAAAAAGATTTTTCAAAGCTCAAAGGCTTCTCCAGGTTTTAGTATAATGACTTCTGCCCTGTCCTTAACAAGCTCTTTGAACTCTTCCGGATTCCTAGCTATTGGCGGGAACGTTCCGTAGTGCATTGGAATCACGTATTTCGGTTTAAGGAGCTCAACAGCCTTTGCGGCTTCTTTGGGGCCCATTGTAAAGTGTCCTCCTATCGGGAGCAGGGCAAGATCTATTCCATAAAGCTCAGCAAAGAGCTCCATGTCCTTAAAGACATAGGTATCCCCAGCGTGATAAATGTTTTTCCCTTCAAGCTCCATAATGTATCCGCAGGCATTTCCAATGCTATACTTACCGTCGCTGCTTGAATGCCATGCAGGGACTTGAATTATTTTAACTCCTTCAACTTCAGTTGGGCCGTAGTTCATTCCTATTGTTGTTATGTCCTTATTGTTTTCTACGAGATAGTTAGCTATGTCGTACATCGCAACTATTTTTGCCCCGGTTCTCTGGGCAATTTTTACCGCATCACCCACATGATCCCCGTGTGCGTGAGTTACGAGAATTAAATCAACTTTATCAAAGTCTTCCGGTTTTGCTGCTGCCTTTGGATTTCCGGTTAAAAATGGGTCTATGAGTATTCTTTTTCCTTCTCCTTCTATTTCAAATGCTGCATGTCCTAGAAATCTTACCTTCACCATTATATCACCTCCCTAAACATTACAAATACAAAAATAACAAAAGATTACTTAAACCTTTCGAACAATTCGAATGTTGAATTTTTCATTTCTCATGTGTGATTGACCAGAATCAAGGTCAAAACTGCCAGTTTGTCTATAAAGGGGGTTTTATATTTTTGAAAAGGCATTCATAAACCAAAAGTTTATAAGCCCTCCGGAATTCCTACTCACAGGGAGATGATATGGGTAAGTTAATAAGGTTCTTCTTCATAATTATATACAGGAGGGTTTAGATTATGAGCAATGTTGAAGATCTCAATGTGAAACACGAAGAGGGGTATGATGATTACATTTACTATCTCAAACGTAGAATAAGACAGCTTGAACTTCAAGTGAGAACATTAGAGGCAGATAAAGAGAGACTTGAGAGGGAGCTTTCACGCTTAAGGATGGAAATGTCTAGACTAAGACAGCCTCCAGCCTTTGCTGGGACTTTAATTGAGCTTTTGGATGAAGATAGGGCTATTGTCCAAAACTACAATGGTCCAAGATTCGTTGTGAGAATTGCACCATGGATAGAAAGGGAAAAACTGAAACCTGGTGCCAGAGTTGCCTTGGATCAGAGGACAATGGCAGTTATAGAGCTTCTACCCTCTCAAAAGGATCCATCTGTGCTAGGTTTTGAGGTAATTGAGAGGCCCAAGGTTACCTACAACGATGTAGGAGGATTGAAAAAGCAGCTTATGGAGTTAAGAGAAGCCATAGAACTGCCTCTCAAGCATCCAAAGCTCTTTGAAAAGGTTGGGATTGAGCCACCCAAGGGAGTGCTTCTCTACGGGCCACCTGGATGTGGAAAAACATTAATGGCAAAAGCACTGGCTCACGAGGTAAATGCAACCTTCATAAGGGTCGTTGGCAGTGAACTTGTGAGAAAGTACATCGGAGAGGGTGCAAGATTGGTAAGCGAGCTCTTTGAGCTGGCTAGGGAAAAAGCACCTTCAATAGTTTTTATTGATGAGATTGACGCAATAGGTGCAAAGAGATTGGAAGAAACAACTGGTGGAGAAAGAGAAGTAAACAGAACTTTAATGCAGCTCTTAGCAGAACTTGACGGATTTGATCCAAGGGGCAACGTCAAGGTTATTGCCGCTACAAACAGACCCGATATTCTCGATCCAGCTTTGCTGAGGCCGGGAAGATTCGATAGACTAATAGAAGTTCCGTTGCCAGATTTCAAGGGAAGATGGGAGATTCTCAAAGTCCACACAAGGAAGATGAACCTTAGGGGAGTTGACCTCAAAGCCGTAGCGGAGATGACCGAAGGAGCAAGTGGTGCCGACCTTAAAGCCATTGTAACTGAGGCGGGAATGTTCGCCATTAGGGCAAGAAGGGAGTATGTAACTCATGAGGACTTTATAAAGGCTGTTGAAAAGGTTCTCAGCTCAGAAGAGAGATTGGCTCAACAGATAGCTTCACACGAAGTTATGTATGGCTGACCTTTTCTTTTACATTTTTGGGAGGGCGTTCTTAACTCTTTAGTCTTAATATTCTTAGCAAAAAAGTAGGTTTTGAAAATTCTTAAATAGTTTTAGCTCAAATTATTATGCGCTGGAATATATCGGGGTGATAAAATGAGGAGAATGCTTGTACTCCTAATACTTGGATTTTTGCTTGGAATGTTTGTTCAATACACTACAGCAGTTCCAAAAGAAATGCCCTCTAAGGCGAGAATCTACGTGGGTTGGGAAGAGGGATATTTAGGATCAACTCTAGTGCCAGAAAGCACTTGGTTAGTTGTCAAATGGTCAAAGGACTGGAATTTACCATTTGGTTTTAACAGCCCAGAAGGAGCTTGGATGGCGATTCATTTTACGTGGTATACAAATAATATCAACA
>CAYNRW010000113.1:0-3550 GCA_964399725.1 uncultured Thermococci archaeon
GTAGTAGCTCCCTTAATATTCTACTTCTTCTTTGCCAGATATAACAAGGTTTAAGCGTTTCGACAAGTTTATAAACGGAGGAAAAAAGAAAAAAGTGATGTTGCAGAACTACAGAGGGTTCAGCAAGGACGCAAAACTTGTTATTGTTTATTCATTTCTGGGTTGGTTAGGCAGCAATATAGCGTGGTTTATTCTGCCATTTTATTATTCTTCCCTTGGGATGAGTTTCTCTGAGATAGGAGTTCTTTTCTCAATCTCTACTTTAGTCGAAGCCATAATTCTTTTAGTTTCAGGCCATGTTAGTGTTAAATTGGGCTATAGAAGAGCTATATTGTTTTCTGTGAGCATGTTTTTCATTGCAAGAGTCCTTCAAGTGTTTATTCCGAAATTTTGGGTTTTTGCCGTTGCATCCGTAATATTGGGAGTGGGAATGGCCCTTGAAATGCCTGCTTTGATGTCTTTATTGAGTGAGGAGGCAAGTGAGGAGAAGAGACATTATCTCTTCAGTTTAAATGCCGCATTAGGAACTATAGGCTCTGCACTGGGAATGTATTTGGGTGGAGCTTTACCAAACTTTTTTGATGGGTCAAATCCTTATAAGATGACTCTTTTAGTTGCTACTCTGCTACTTCCACTTCAGGCACTTTCCATCTTTTTGGTTTCCCCGGTTTTGAAAAGAGAAGAGAAGAAACTTAAGCTTGAAAAGGAGTTAGTAATTAAAATTGCCAAGTTCTCTCTTCCTTCGGCATTAATAGGCCTAGGAGCTGGTGTCACGATACCTTATGTTGGATTGTGGTTCAATAAGCGCTTTGGAACCAGTTTAGAAAATATTGGTGGTCTTTTTGCCATTCAAGAGTTTATAATGGGAATTGGAATGTTTACTCTTCCCATGATATCTGACAAAATTGGGAGTGTTAAGACGATAGTTGGCTTTAATGGAAGTGCAAGCTTATTAATATTTGTGATGCCATTCTCTCCATCTTTTCCGATTGCAGCGGTGGTATATACCATTAGAACGATCTTAATGAATATAGTAAATCCGATATGGGATGCCTTCATGATGCGTTTTTTCACCACGGAAGAAAGATCGACGGCTATAGCCTTAAGGAGCTTTGCATGGACAACTACCCATGCTCTCGGACAGTTTATGGGTGGCAGAATATTTGATATTTCTTTAACTTGGCCCTTCCTCATAACTGGAGCACTCTATGGTCTCTCTATGATTAGCTTCTGGATGCTTTTCGCAAAGGAAGAATGAAAAGAAAGAGTTATAAGCTTAGGCAAGTTGGTCTCATTAGATGAGAATAATGCTAATTTTGCAAGAGGTGTGAGAGATGGCAGTTAAGGACTGCCCGGAGTGTCACGGTAGTGGAAAAGTAAAAAGTGGTGAGAAGGAGTGTGAGGTCTGCAAAGGATGGGGTTATGTTCCAGCAGATTTTAAGATAGGTGATAAGCTCAAAGGTTACCGCAATCTGGATTACTTTGGTGTGGAGGAGGAAGTTGATGAGATCCCTTGTCCAGAGTGTCATGGGAAAGGGGTTGTCCCTGTTTATGATACCTGCCCAACATGTGGAGGAACCGGAAGGGTTTTAGCTTGTGATATTTGTGGAAAGGTTAAGGAGCCCTGGGAACCTGGAATGGAGACTTCATGGGTATGTCCGGAGTGCGAAAGGAAGTATAAGGTGGTTTACGTTCTTGATAAGACTTGTGACTATGAGGATGTTGAGATTGGTAAGGTTTACAAAGGTGTCATAGAGAGGGTAGAGCGCTTTGGAGTGTTTGTAAAGCTTAATCCACATGTTACAGGGCTGATAAAAAGGAAAGACCTTCTTGGAAAGAAAGAATACACCCCTGGAGAGGAAGTTCTTGTCCAGGTTTTAGATGTCAGACCTGAAAAGAAGGAGATAGACCTTATAGAATCTGCTTTGAGGCACTACAAGGAGATAGTCGTTAGGAAAGAGCTTCCAGTCACAGATATTGGAGCATTAACCAAGGAAATGGCAGGAAAAACCGTCAGGATTAGGGGTAAGATAACTCAAATACAGGTGACAGGTGGTCCAACGGTCTTCACAATAACGGATGGAACGGGTATAACCTGGGCAGCTGCCTTTGAAGCTCCCGGTGTTAGGGCCTATCCTACTATTGAAGTTGGGGACATAGTGGAGGTCATTGGAAAGGTCTCATTCCACGCGGGAGAGATTCAAATAGAAATAAGTGACATGTCCCGTCTCTGGGGCCCAGATGCAGCAGAGGTTAAGAAAAAGATAGAAGAGGAGCTTAACCAAAGGGCGCAACCTGAAGACGTTGGATTTTTAGTTGAAAGTGAGGTCTTGGAGAAGCTTAAACCAAAAATTATGAAAGCCGCGTTTATAATAAGAAAGGCGATATTTGAGGGAAGGCCCATAATAGTGAGACATCACGCAGATACGGATGGATACAGTGCTGGTTTAGCCCTTGAATACGCTATAGTGCCCCTTCTTGAAGAGATTTCTCCTGATCCACAAGCTAAGTGGAAGTTCTTTAAGAGAAGACCAAGCAGGGCTCCGTTTTATGAACTTGAAGACGTTCTCAAGGACATAATCTTTATGATAGAGGATCATGAGCGCTTTGGAGACCCGCTTCCGCTCCTTGTGATAGTCGATAATGGAGGAACAACAGAGGATATTCCGGCTTACAAGCGTATAAAAGCCTATGGTGTCCCAATAGTTGTTATTGACCACCATGATCCAAGGGATTTCATCAGCGAAGACAAAGCAGCAGTTGATGAATACGTAGATGTTCACGTTAATCCCCATTTAGTAAAGAGAGGATATTATGAGCTAACAGCTGGAATGCTCGCCACGGAAATAGCCAGATTTATCTACCCACCCGTTGAAGAGAAAATAAAGCATCTTCCCGCTATAGCTGGAACCGGAGATAGGAGTGACGCTCCAGAGTTTCAGCAGTACCTCAAAATAGCCAAAGAAAGTAAAGGGCTTGAGGAAGAAGACCTAAAGAAAATAGCGGAAGTAATTGACCATGAAGCCTATTACTGGAAGTTCATGGATGGACACGGCATTATAGACGAGCTTCTTCTCCTTACTGGCAATCTGCAGAGGCACAGAAAGCTAATAGACTCAATCTATCCCGAGGTGAAGGCAAAACAGGAGAAAGCCCTTAAGGCCTCTCTGCCTCACGTTAAGAGCATTGTACTGCCCAACGGGATAAGGTTCAATACAATTGATGTGGAGCTATATGCTCCAAAGTTTGAATATCCATCCCCAGGGAAGCTGAGCGGACTGATTCATGATTACTTTAAGGAGCAGTATGGAGAAGATTCTCCAATTTTAACCCTCGCTTATGGCCCAGATTTTGCGGTTGTCAGAGGAAGCGACGGGATGCAGGCTTATAGTTTTGACCTCAACGAGATAATAAAACTACTCCAGGAAAAGCTCCCTGATGCTGGAGTGGAAGGCGGTGGTCACAGTTTTGCAGGTTCAATAAAGTTCTTCGAGGGCAAGAGAAAGGAAGTTCTTGAAGAGTTTGCAAAGCAAGTGGTAAAGCTAAAGAA
>CAYNRW010000114.1:0-3520 GCA_964399725.1 uncultured Thermococci archaeon
ATGTGCTTGAGCGTAATTGATTTCATTCCAATGCAGAAAGCATCTTCTCTTGCGGGGTAGAACTTTTTGTCTGGATAGAGCTTCTTCAAGCGGTAGCACATCTCTTTCTCAGTAAAGACAACCCACTCGCCGTGCTGACAAGCATTTCTAACCATTCCGCCTGTTGAGACTATTAGATCCGCTTTTTCCTGCACCTCAGGAATGCACTCGGGGTGAACCATTAGCTTTGCATTTGGATGCTCCCTTCTAGCGCGCTCAACGTCCTCAAGGGTGAACTTTTTGTGAACATAGCAATGGCCGCCTTCGGGGATTGGTATAATTCTTTTTCCAGTGCGCTTTGCAACATAATAAGCGAGATTGTTATCTGGGCCAAAAATTATTGTCTCGGCATCAAGCTTGGCAACGATTTTATCGGCGTTTGCTGATGTTACTGTTACGTCTGCATAAGCTTTGGTTTCGGCGGTTGTGTTTACATAGAGAACGACGGGAGCATCGGGATACTTCTTTTTGGCTTCAAGGATGTGGTCAACTTTAAGCATGTTTGCCATTGCACACGTGGCTCTCTTAGTTGGAAGGAGAACTTTCTTTTCGGGGTTTAGGATTTTTGCGGTCTCTGCCATAAAATCGACGCCAGCAAAAACTATGATGTCCGCGTCAACATTTACAGCCTTCCTTGCTAATTCGAGGCTGTCTCCAAGAAAATCTGCTATGTCTTGAATTTCTGGGAGTTGATAGTTGTGAGCCAAAATTATGGCATTCTTCTCTTCTTTGAGCCTGATAATTTCGTCCACCAAATTCATAAAATGCACCTCCCGTTAAAGATGCTGTGCCTTTCAAATTCCTTTCTTATAATGGGATAATCCTCTCTGTAATGAACGCCTCGACTCTCTTTTCTTGCCAAGGCACACTCTAAAATACCTCCTGCCAAAAGCTTAATCCTCTCATCAACTTCCAATTTTTCCAGTTCTTTCAATCCTTCTAAAAGGCCGTTCTCATTTCTTACGATTCCGGCATGTTTCCATAGAATTTCTTTGACGCTTTCAATATCTCCGGGCTCTTGGACTGTATCTCTGACTTCTCCACTTCCACCTTTTGGTTTGTCTCTCCTCACAGTCCTCGCTACTTCAAGCCCGCTAACTATGCACTCCAAGAGAGAGTTGCTCGCCAATCTATTCGCCCCGTGAAAGCCGTTGTTTGCAGCTTCCCCTATTGCGTAGAGGTTTTTGATATTGGTTCTATAATGGAGGTCTACCTTCAAGCCCCCTATGGAATAGTGGGCAATTGGAGTTACTGGGATTAAGTCTCTTTCTGGATTTATGCCCTCTTTAACTAGGAAACTGTAAATCTGGGGGAACTTTTCTTTAAAGTTTTCAATCCCTGTGGCGTCCAAATAAACTCCACTGCCACTTTGCATCTTCCTATAAATTGCTCTTGCAACCACGTCTCTTGGTTCAAGTTCGTTGACAAAGCGCTCACCATCTTCGTTGACAAGCTTTGCCCCAGCTCCTCTTACGGCCTCACTTACAAGCTTTACTCCACCCTTTCCAATAAAACCCGTTGGATGAAACTGAACGAATTCTAGATCACTTGCTAAAGCCCCTTTCATTATAGCATCTCCAATTAGAATGCCTAGGTTAAGGGGAGAACCGGCGGTGTATTTAAACAATGCCGTGTATCCTCCTGTTGCTAGGATTGTGGCGTCAAACTTTAGGAGCTCACCATCAAGAAACACACCATAGCACTTTTTACTTTCAATGCCTAATGATTCCGCAAGGCCTTTTATGAAGTGAACACCCAATTCTTTGGCTCTTATGTGGAGGAGTCTTATCACATGCTTTCCAGTTTCATTTTTGATTGTGAAAACCCTGGGAAAACTGTGTCCCCCTTCAATTTCATTTTCCTCAAAGTTCAAGCCCAAGGAGAGTAAAAAATCATAAACTTCACTGGATTTTGAGATAACTGCCCAAACAACCTCTTCATCATTTAGGTATCTTCCCGCTTTGATGGTGTCTAAAACGTGTGCTCTTATTGAGTCTCCTTCAAGAAGGGGAAGAGCTATACCTGCTTGGGCTAGGTAAGAATTCGTTTTATCTATTCCCTCTCCGATGATAGTAACTTCAAAGCCCTTTTTAGCTAGTCCTATTGCCGCAGTCAAACCTGCTATCCCATTTCCGATTATTCCTATTTTCATGCATTTCCCCGAACAAATGTTCGGGAATTTGTTTTAAAGCTTTTCTAATGGGATCATAAAAACACAAAAATTGTATTGCAAAATTAAAGAAGTTTCACTCTCCTAAAAGTGCAGGAAGTGAATTGTACAGTTCTTTGGCTTTTTCTAAGTTTATGGAAGCGAGTTCTTCATCTCCGCTCTTAAACACAAGTTCATTTCCTCCAACCCTTCCAATGACTCTGAATTCCTCGAAGAGCTCTGCAATCTTTTCAAGCTTTTCCTCTTCAAAGCTTATCACGAACCTTCCATGGCTCTCTGAAAATAGTGTTTCGAGAGGTTTGAGCTTTCCTTTCATTGGAACTTTACCTATGTCCACTTCAAATCCAATGTTCCCGCTTAAGGCCATCTCCGCAAGTGCCACCGCTATTCCACCCTTGCTGACATCGTGAACCGCTTTAACAACTCCAAGTTCTATGGCTTTTAAAATTCCTTTAACATTCCTCTTTTCTCTCTCTAGATCAACTCTCGGTGCTATCCCTCCATTGATGTTTAAAACCCTGTAGAGCTCGCTTCCTCCGAGTTCTTTCTTTGTAACACCAACAATGGCTATGAGGTCTCCTTCGTCTTTGAAATCCATTGTCATGAGGTTTTCAAGCTTTACTTTCCCCAAGCCAGCAACGACTGGTGTTGGTTTTATGGGTTTGTTGCCTACCTCGTTGTAAAAGCTGACGTTTCCACTTACATATGCTAAACCAAAGGCTTTTGCCCCATCAGCCAGTCCTTTAATGGTTTCAATGAAGCTCCAGTAAACTTCGGGTCTTTCAGGTGAAGCGAAGTTTAGATTGTCCACTAGTGCTAAAGGCTTCGCTCCTACACTTGCTAGGTTCCTCACAACCTCAGCAACAGCACCCACTGCCCCATGGTATGGGTTCAGATAGCTGTGGGAAGGATTTCCATCGCTCACGAAGGCTAAACCATATTCGTCGTTTATCTTGAGAACTGCTGCATCAAGGCCAGGCTTTAAGACCGTCCTCCCTTGGACTTCATGGTCATATTGTTGCCATATCCATACTTTACTAATTATATTGGGGCTTGAGAGAACCTTAATTAGGGCTTCTTGTGGGCTAATTTTCGGAGTCTCGAAGTCTTTTTCAATGCTGTATGGTTTTGTTTTCCATTCTATCGTTGGCACATCAGTGAGAAGATCTATTGGTAAGTCTGCAACTTTCTTTCCTTTCCAATAAACAATGTATCGAGGCTCTTCTGTGATTTCACCTACAACAGTCCATTCAAGTTCATACTTCTCAAAAATTTCTGTGATTTCATTTAAGTCCTCCTTCCTCACTGCAA
>CAYNRW010000115.1:0-3519 GCA_964399725.1 uncultured Thermococci archaeon
CCATAATCATGACCTGCATCTGCTGGATATAGTGCGAGGAATATGAAGGGTTCCTCGCCGGTGTTTATGCTCCTGTGGGCCCAGTATGGGGGAACGTAAACTATTGTACCGGGCTCCATCTCAATGAACCTTGCTTCCCCTTCGGGTGTCTGAAGCAACATGCCTCCCCTACCTTTAAGGGCGAAATAAACCTCAGCTCTGTCTATTTTTGAGTGATAGTGCCCTTTGGTCATGAAGAATTCATTTCCAACTTTACCGGGATACAAAACGGTGGTTGCAAAGTTTAAGTCCCCCTCTTTCTCCTCCTGTTCTATTGCATAGACCTCATAAACTACTGGATCTCCCTCTTCCACCATTTTTTTCCATGCCTCTTCATCGATAAAGTAGCCTTTCATGTCGCTAAGTCTTCTGACACTTTTCTTTGCCTTCTCAATAATTCCGGTTTCAAAATCGAGCTTAACACCAAAGGGCTCTTTGTACTTCATTTTTTCACCCCGTTAGATGATTGGGCTTTTTGTATTTTAATCTTTCCCTTCTGTATCACCAAGAGTGAAACTAAAGGATAGACTGGAGAAGAAATGCTATCCCTATTGCAACTCCCCAGTAGCCGGGATTCCATCTTAAAACTTTATACCCATCTAGGGGAGGAATCGGAAGAAGGTTAAAGAAGGCCAACCACAGATTTATAAAGGCTGTGTAGTACAGAGAAGCCCATAGAATACCGGAGAATTTTCCTAAGATTAATAAGATTAGTGCAAAAGTTCCCACGAGTATGTTTGTCGCAGGTCCGGCAAGGCTTATCTTTCCATAAATCTCTCTATCTTCCCAACCCGCATAGAGAGAATAAACTTGAACCGCTCCAACTGCGGCAAAAATGAATCTAAGCCCAAGAAGCTTGTTTAATATCCCCAACAACAAAGCCAGTATAATTCCGGTGTCCCATCTCCTATAAATGGCATAGTACCCGTACTTTCTGGCAACTTGCCTATGGGCAACCTCATGGAACACAAATGCCGTAAATATCCCAAGGGTAACATAGGGGATTAATCTGAGCTCAAAGCGGGAAAAAACAAGGATAAGCACGGTGAAAGATATAGCTAAATCTTCGAGTTCCTGCTTCCTAAGGTCGAGCACCATTGGTCATCTACCTCTAATCTCGATCTTTTTCCCAAGAACGAGCTCTGCTGCCTTTACAGCGCTCCCTCCACTTCCTACGGCTATCCTAACCTGATCCTTAGGAACATAAACGATTACCTTGTCTCCTTCGTATTCGATGTCAAGAATCTCAACCTTAAGCATGCGCTTCAGTTCTTCCCTCATTTCCAACCCCATGAAAAATTGTAAGGAGGGAATATAAAGTTTAGGCTAGTCGAAATCCCATATCGTTCTTCCTTTGTAGAACATCATCACATATCCGCAGGTTTCGCATATTACAATCTTTACCTTGTGTGCCGTGAAGCCCCACTTGCTATCCAGCTTACCTTCTTCAACCCTAAAGCTCGTTCCTCCACATAGCGGGCATTTTAAGTGTTGTCTTTCCATGATATCACCTTCTATTATTTTGTTATTGTTGTATAAAAGTTCTTCCCTTCCTTGTAAGAATTCAGGAGTTTTTCTATACCCTTTTTGTGCCCGAGGCCTACCACCGCTACCACTTTGGGCTTCTTAATACCCCTTATCCTTAGTTCATCAACAATTGCCTTTAAATTCCTCGCCATTGTCTTGTTCCTCTCTTCCACAAGGACTTTGAAGATGTAAGGATAACGGAGCCTAAATCTGTGCATCATTAGTTTGTAGCTCTCCATGATCTCCTCCGGACTTTCTGCCTCAGGTGCGATTGGAAGAAAAACAAGAGAGCTCTCGAGCAGGAGGAATATCTTCTCTCTCAACGGTGCTTTGAGAAGCTTTCCTATAATGCTTTGAATGTCCTCATCAATTAGATAAAGCGGTATCCCAAGAAGAGATGCCATCTGGATTGCTTCCATCATTTCCTCCCCCGGCTTCATCCCGAATTCTTCCCCAATCTTTTCCTCAACTTTCATGAGTATATATCCAAGAAGTGCCTTTTTCCCAAGCTTTAATGCTTCTTGGAATGTTATCCTCTTTGAAGATTGGAGTGAGTAAAACCTCTGCCTGTCGAGTTCAATGGCAACTGCATCGGGTTTCTCCTTTAATATGATTCTTCTTACATCTCTTCTGCTTTTTGGGAATACATGCATTGTGCCAATTATTTTAACGTAGCGAAGATAGCTCATACTCTTCACCGATCCTAAGCACATCAAAGTCCCTGGGGATTATAAATTTATGCCTGCAAAGTTTCTCCGCTCCCTTTTTGTATTCTTCATATGTATATCGAGGGGCTCTATGGAAGAGAACTAGGAGTTTAACCTTTGCTTTTTCCGCAATTTTACAAGCATCTAGGATGGTTGAATGGTAGCTTTCACCCCTATCTTCCTCTTTGAGGTAGGTGGCTTCGTGAATTAGCACATCTGCCTTTTCAGAAAAAAGCTTTACCCTCTCACAGGGCTCGGTATCGCCGGTATAGACAACCTTCACACCCTTCCTCGGCTTCCCCGTTACGTCTTCAAGGTAGATAACTTTACCTTCGATTTCAATTTTCCCTTTAGTTTCAAGCTCCTTCATCCAGGGGCCGGGCTTTAGGCCGAGTTCTCTAATCTTATCCAGGTCGAAACTCCCTCTTTTATCCCTCTCTTTGAAAACGTAGCCTAACGCCGGAACGCCATGCTCAACTTTGAAGCTCCATATCTCGTAGTTTTTGAATCTCAACCTTGCCTCTCCGAGTTCATGAACATGTATTTCAAAGCTCGGTCTGAAAAACCCACTTTTTAGGTAGTTTTGAATAAATTCAAAGGTGTATTTTGGCCCATAGATGTGGAGGGGCTTTTCTCTGTTCCACAGGGTCATCGTCTGGATGAGACTCATTAAGCCTAGATAATGGTCTCCATGAAAGTGAGTTATGAAAATCTTCTCTATCTTCATCGGGCTTATCTTGGCTATGTTGAGCTGCCTCAGAGTTCCCTCCCCAACGTCCCACAGAATTATCTCGCCTCCATACTTTATGGCTATAGCGGGGACAGTCCTCTCTTTGTTTGGCATTATTCCTCCAGTCCCAAGGAAAATCACTTCAAGCATGGTCTAAAATCCACGTGACAATTTAAAAGGTATTTCCTTTAGATTATTTTTTCTTTTCGTGTATCCATAGGATAGCACTGAGCATTAATGCCAAGATTGAAATTCCAATGGCAATATTAGCTTTTCTATTATCGGGAGGAACCACGTAATAATCTGGATTTCTATGAACAGAGGCATCAAGGCTTATTAAAGAGATGGCATCTCCAAAGTATCCGAAGCTAATTGGAGAGTTTACCTTCTCCTCAAATATGTTTTCGTTATCAATCCAGACCTTCAGGATTCGCTCTCCGTTGGGAATTCTCATCAAGTACAACTTTAAGCGATGAATTCTTCTTTGCGAAAATGTAAAGCATTCCTTCTTTTTGC
>CAYNRW010000116.1:0-3478 GCA_964399725.1 uncultured Thermococci archaeon
GACAACCAGCGTTGATCTAGCGTCAATGAACATTAGGCATAAGTTGATTGAGCATTTTGGATTTGAGGAGGCAGAAAAAGAATTCGATGGAACTCAAGTTTATCGTTGGAAAGACATTATCCTATTGACAACAGATAGGGAGATGATATACTACGATAACTTGGACAGAGAGATAGAAAAACGGCTCAATATAACTCCAGAGATAATAATCTTTGCATCCAGGCATTCAAGTCAGCAAAAGCTCCCAGCATTGACTACCCATGTAACTGGAAACTGGGGAAAGGCAATGTATGGAGGAAGAAATGAGAGCTTGGCTATCGCGGAACCTAGGGCAATGAAGCTTGCACTTCTAAAGTTATATGAGTTAAATACGCTAGACTGGATAGTATGTTACGAAGCAACACATCACGGTCCGAGTGAGCTTGAAGTGCCTTCTCTTTTTATAGAAATTGGTTCCAGCAAAGAGGAATGGAGAAACGATAAAGCCGGGGAAATAGTTGCAGAGACAATTGTATATGTGCTGGAGAATTATCAAAAAAGTAAGTTTAAAACAGCAATCGGGATTGGTGGGGGTCATTATGCTCCCAAACAAACAAAAATGGCATTGAATTCAGATATTGCCTTTTCTCACATAGCTGCAAAATACGCCCATCCTCTGTCTAGGGAGATGGTTATTAAGGCCATAAAAAGAACTTCAGGAAGAGTTGATTCAATTTATGTCGACTGGAAGGGGAGCAAAGGAGAAACAAGACAGCTTGCAAGGGATTTAGCTAAGGAGTTGAGCTTGGAGTTTATCAAAGAGTAACAAAAGAAGCGAAATGCTTAAAGCTTTAAAAGTACACATTTAAATATCGGCTTAACTAATTTGGCTAAGGTTTATATATGTAGAGAATGTGAAAAAACATTTAGAATTGTTATTGATTGGGAGGGTGAAACGATGCTGAAACTAATTGAGAACGCAATAGAAAGAACATCTGCTGAGGCAAGTGTCCCAGTCGAAGTACAAGCTCCAGCTTCTGATATTGATGAAGAACTTAAGAGAATACTGGAGCAAGTGCAGGCGAAGATATATGTCATCGGTGTTGGTGGTGCAGGCTGTAACACCGTTAATAGAATGATGGAAGTTGGAGTTCAAGGAGCCAAGATAATTGGAGTTAACACTGATGCTCAGGATCTTTTAAAGATAAAAGCTCACAGAAAGATACTCATTGGTAAAGAGCTTACAAGAGGACTTGGTGCTGGAAACAACCCAAAAGTTGGTGAAGAGGCCGCAAAGGAAAGCGAGAGAGACATTAGAGACGCTCTTGAAGGAGCGGACATGGTCTTCATAACATGCGGTCTTGGAGGAGGAACTGGAACTGGTGCCGCTCCGATAGTTGCCGAGCTGGCAAAGAAGATGGGCGCTCTAACCGTTTCCGTAGTAACGCTTCCATTTACCGTTGAGGGCATAAGGAGAATTAAAAACGCCGAATATGGCCTTGAAAGGCTTAGAAAGAACAGTGACACTGTAATCGTTATTCCAAATGACAAGCTTATGGAAGTTGCTCCCAACTTGCCAATTCACATGGCATTTAAAGTTGCGGATGAGATTCTCGTTCAAGCCGTTAAGGGTATTACAGAACTCATTACAAAGCCGGGCCTAATTAATCTCGACTTTGCAGACGTTAAGGCAGTCATGAAAGACGGCGGTGTTGCAATGATTGGCATCGGTGAAAGCGATAGTGAAAAGAGAGCTCTCGAAGCTGCCCAGCAAGCACTCAACAGCCCGTTACTTGATGTTGACATAAGCGGTGCCAAAGGAGCTCTGATAAGCATCGCGGGAAGTGATGTTAAGCTTGAGGAGGCACAACAGATAATTGAGCTTGTCACCAGCAAGCTTGACCCAGAAGCACAGGTAATATGGGGAATACAGCTTGATCCGGATCTTGAAAAGACCATTAGGGTAATGGTAGTTGTAACAGGGGTCAGCTCTCCATATGCTGTCGTTGAAGAATCTGAGATTTCATATCCCCCTGAGGAAGAAAAGAAAGTTATTAAGCTTGATTTGGCCGAGCTTTAATTTTGTTTTATAACTTTTTTAGCTTTTTGTTCTCCCTTAACTTTATAAACAAACTGAAAAGATATAAGCATAACTTTTAAATAGTCAGGGAATAGTCAACTCTGAGAGTCGTGAGGGGTGTTAAGGATGGCAGAGAGCTATACGGAAAAATTTAAAAACTTCATATCTGAGTCAAAGAGGGTTTTCCTTGTAACCAAAAAGCCAAGCTGGAAAGAGTATAAGCTTGCTGCTAAGATAACGGGCATTGGGATTATTTTAATAGGTCTTATTGGCATGCTTATCCACATTATTGGTGCATTAATGGAAGGTGGAGCATAAACCCTTTGGTGGTAGAGATGGAGTCGAAGATATTTGCAGTAAGGGTAACAGTTGGGCAGGAAGAAAACACTGCTAAGCTCATCTACAGTAAGGCAAAGACCTACAACATCCCTATTAGGGCAGTTTTGGCTCCTTCTAAGGTTAGAGGGTACATCTTTGTTGAAGCCGTGGAGAAAGCCGCAGTGGACGAGGCAATCAGAGGCATCAGACATGCAAAAGGAGCTCTGCCCGGCGAGATAGCCTTTAGTGAGATAGAACACTTCCTTGAGGAGAAGCCCGCGGTAAGTGGATTTGAACCAGGAGACATTGTCGAGCTTATTGCCGGCCCGTTTAAGGGAGAAAAGGCCAAGGTTGTCAGAGTTGATGAGGCAAAGGATGAAATTGTTGTCGAGCTCATTGGAGCTATAGTGCCAATCCCTGTTACAGTTAGGGGAGAATACGTTAGGCTTATAAGCAAACGCTCAGAGGAGTAGAGGGGTGAAGAGGATGGCAAAAAAGCAAATTGTTGAAGTATTGGTTGAGGGTGGTAAAGCTACTCCTGGTCCTCCATTGGGCCCGGCCATTGGTCCACTAGGACTGAACGTTAAGCAAGTGGTTGATAGGATAAACGAAGCAACAAAAGATTTTGCTGGACTGCAAGTTCCAGTCAAGATCATTGTAGATCCAGTGACAAGACAATTTGAGATAGAAGTTGGTACTCCGCCAGTAAGCCAGCTTATAAAGAGGGAGCTTGGGCTTGAAAAGGGCTCAAGCGAGGCAACAAGAAATATTGTGGGGAACTTAACAATGGAGCAGGTGCTCAAGATTGCAAAGGCAAAGAAGCAACAAATGCTTGCTGCCGATCTAAAAGCCGCTGCTAAAGAGGTTATAGGGACGGCACTAAGCATGGGAGTTACAGTGGAAGGTAAGGACCCAAGGGAAGTGCAGAAGGAAATAGACGAAGGAATTTATGATGAAGTATTTGCAAAGGCGGAGTGAGGGAAAAGTTTAAAAATATCTCCTTTTACGAACTTTTGATTTTTCCTTCCGGCTTAAATAAAAAAGAGGGAGGTCAGAAAAATGGCCTTTGACAGGCAAAAAATCGTGGAAGCGGTGAAGGAG
>CAYNRW010000117.1:0-3477 GCA_964399725.1 uncultured Thermococci archaeon
TCGCTTCAACCCTTATCGAAACGATTTTATATTTCAAGAAAGCACTCTTATATGCATTGGTATGAGGTGATGTGCATGCATGAGCTCGTTGAATTTGCCGTTGAAAAGGCCCAAGAACTGGGGGCCAGCTATGCAGAGGCAAGGTTCGAAGAAAAGAAGGGAACGGAAATAGTCATGAAAAACGGCAATCTCGAGGGGCTTGGGATACTAGCCGATAGGGGCATAGGCATTAGAGTTCTTGTAGACGGCGGAATGGGTTTTGCCTCCACAAACGTGTTAACGAAAGAAAGCGTAAGCGAAGCCGTGAAAAAAGCTGTGAAGCTTGCAAAAGCTGCCGCAAAAATAAGAAACAAGCCAATTCAGTTCAGTGAGGAAGACTTCCACCAAGTTTTCTACGAGGTAAAAATGAAAAAAGACTTTAGAGATATCAGTGCTGAAGAAAAAATGGAATATCTTAAGCTCATTGAGGAGAAAGTAAAAGAGAGCGGAGTGAATACTCCAATGCGCTTCTTGAGATACAGCGACTTTATGTGGCACAAAATCTTTATGAACAACGAGGGAGCACTTGTCGAGAGCCTTATTCCAAGGGTTTCTGTAACATACAACCTTGTCGTTTTTGAAGAAGGCCAGATGGAACAGGCTCCCTTCGTCCAAAGGGCATTTTCTGGTGGACTTGAACTCATTGAGAAAGACAAACCGTGGGAGTGGGCCCTTAAGGACGTCAAAGCCCTACAGAGACTTATAAAGGAGGGACAAAAGCCGCCGGAAGGAAAAGTTGACGTTGTCGTAAGCCCCGAAGTAGCTGGAATAGCCGTTCATGAGAGCGTTGGGCATCCATATGAGCTTGACAGAATAATGGGAAGAGAGGCAGCTCAAGCTGGAGAGAGCTTCGTCAAGCCAGATATACTCGGGGAGAGAATTGGAAGCGAGGTTGTTACAGTTATAGAAGACCCAACAATTCCAAACAGCTGGGGATTCTATTTATATGACGACGAGGGCGTTAAGGCAAGGCCGAGATACCTCATTAGAGAGGGCATAATAAATGAGTTCCTTATGAACAGAGAGTATGCCGCTTATCTTGGAATGAAGTCAAACGCTTCTGCAAGAGCGATAAACTACAACCGCGAGCCAATAGTGAGAATGGCAAACACATACCTTGCTCCAGGTGATTATTCCTTCGAGGAGCTAATCGAGGACGTTAAGCTGGGTGTTTACATGGTGAGCTTTAACGAGTGGAACATCGATGACCGCAGATACCAGCAACGCTATATCGGCAGAGAGGCATATCTAATTGAGAATGGTGAAATAAAGCATCCCGTAAGAAGACCAATTCTTGAAATAACCACCAAAGGTCTCTGGAGCAGTGTCGATGCCGTTGGAAAGGAAGTGGAATTCTATCCCGGCACATGTGGAAAAGGTGAACCAGGACAGGGAGTTCCGGTTTGGATGGGAGGAGCACATGCAAGGCTCAGAGAGGTTGTCTTGAGGAGGTGAAAAAATGTTTGAGATTAATGAATTCATCCTTAAAAAGGCAAAGGAACTTGGCTTTGGCGATGTTGTTGTTTTGTCTCATGAACAAAACAGAAGGCAGGTGAGATTTGCCAACAACGAGATAACGGTTGCAAAGAACTGGCACGAGCAGAGAGTTGATATTTTTGTTGAATATCAAAAAAGGCTCGGCACGACCACACTTACATCTTTGGACAAAAATACCATTGAGAATGCTCTCAAAACACTGTTGAAGAGTGTCAAGAACTTGACCCCTAAAGAAGACTACTACGGAATAGCTGAAGGACCTTTCAAATACAAGGATATTCCCGAAACTTTCGATAAAGCCATAGTTGGGCTTGATGAGCCGAATGAATACATTGAGAGAGCCATAAACGCCGCACTTGAGGAAGGTGCAAAAAGAGTTGCCGGTGTGCTCTACACAGATCACAACAAGCTCTACCTAACCACAAGCAACGGCGTTGAGGCTTTTGACGAAGGTACCGGAATAGAAATAAGCATAAGAGCATTTATAGGCGATGAAGAGAGTGGACATGGGACAAACTCTGTGAGGGTTCTAAAGAAGTTTGACCCAGAAAGTGCTGGAAGGAAAGCAGGAGAAATTGCAAAGATGGCCGTTAATCCGGTTCAAGGTGAAGCAGGAACCTTTGACATTATCTTTGATCCGCTGGCATTTGCAAACCTAATGAGTTACATGAGCTTTATGACTTCAGCCTTTGCAGTTGAAGCAGGGTTTAGCTTCTTGGTGGGCAAGCTGGGCCAGAAAGTTGCAAATGAGAACGTGACAATTAAGGACATTGGAAACATGCCAAACGCCTATGGCACGAGGAAATTCGACGATGAGGGCGTTCCGACAAGAGAAACCACCATAATTGAAAATGGAGAACTTAAAACTTATCTCCTCAACACAAGCTTTGCGAGAAAATACAAGAGAGAAACCACGGCAAACGCAGGTTTAATAATGCCTGAGGCCTGGAACATCTCCCTTGAGCCCGGTGATTACTCAAAAGAGGAACTCTTCAGTGAAGTTAAGAGGGGAATCTACATTACCAACGTATGGTACACAAGGTTCCAGAACTACGTTACTGGAGATTTCTCAACGATCCCAAGGGATGGAGCATTCCTAATTGAGAACGGTGAAATTGTTAAGCCCATAAGGAACATAAGAGTAAGCGACAACTTCCAGCACATACTTGAGAACATTGTGGCACTGGGAAAAGAGCTCCATCACATCCACTGGTGGGAAGTCTCTACACCTGTGTTTACCCCCTATGTGCTTGTGAAAGACGTTGGAATAACAAAGGCTACAAAGTGAATTTCTTTTTAAATTATTTTCACCAGACCCAAGCTTGGAATTAGGGTTATTAAAATGCTCAAAAGTCCTCCAATAATTAAAGCAAGAATTGTCTTTCTTTTTTCTATCCCAAAGATATAAGCTGCCAAACTTCCTGTCCATACCCCCGTTCCCGGAAGGGGTATTGCAACAAACACCACAAGCCCCAAAAATCCCCACTTCTCCACATAGGGATGTGCTTTCTTTCTAACTCTTCCAACATATTTCAAATAGAGCTCAGCAAACTTTCCTAGAGAAGTGTTTTCAAGCTTGAGCATTACCCAGTCTATCAGAGGCAAGAGAAGGGGTAAAGTTAAGGAAAGAAGAAACACTCCAATTGATGCCGTGATTAAAGTGCCAGAGAGAGGATAACCCCTGCCAATACCATAAACTATAGCATACCTTCCCTCAAAGGTTGGAAGGAGTGAGAGCAAAAAGACCTCAAGCATTCCATCCATTCCAAACACCAGAAAAGAGAAAATGAGGAGAGGTTAAAAACTTATCTCAATCATGCACTTTCATTAATTTTCTCCATTTCATGCCCGCTACAAGAAGGCAACTGCTCAGTTTTTAATAGAGGAATCAAAGCTTCAAACAGTTTGTGGAGTCGAGATACTCCCCCTTCTCCTTGTCCC
>CAYNRW010000118.1:0-3441 GCA_964399725.1 uncultured Thermococci archaeon
GTGAGGTGAAATTGCTGTGAGGGCCTTAATCATTGGAGTTGGTCACTGTGGGACAAAGATAGCTGACCTCTTTGCATTAGTTAATTTTGAGGCACTTGCAATAAACACCTCCAAAAGTGACTTGGAATATCTAAAGCACATCCCTGAGGAAAGGAGAATACTCGTTGGAGAGAATCTGACAGGGGGAAAAGGGGTAAATGCCAATCCAGTATTGGGAAGAGAAGCTGTTAAAAGAGACCTGCCCCTCGTGATGAAAAAAATAAGCTCCATGGTTGGCTACAGCGACGTTGATATCTTCTTTTTAACCTTTGGCTTTGGAGGTGGAACCGGAGCTGGAGGAGCACCAATCCTGGCAGAAGCACTAAAAGATGAATACCCAGATTCGCTTGTGGTTGCAATAGGTGCTTTACCCCTAAAGGAGGAAGGCATAAGACCAACAATAAACGCGGCAATAACCATAGACAAGCTGTCCAAAGTGGTCGATTCGATAATAGCGATAGACAACAACAAACTAAAGGAAAGCTCTGAGGACATCTCAAAAGCTTATGAAAAGATAAACTACACGATAGTTGAAAGAATAGCTTCCCTTTTGGCTTTAATCGATGTTCCCGGAGAGCAGACCCTCGACGCGAGTGACCTCAAGTTTGTCCTAAACGCCTTTGGGAGCTTTGCCACAGTTGGATATGCAAAAGCTGATGCTAATAAGGTTAAAAACATCTCACGATTGATCTTGAAATCCTTTGAAAATGAGGGCCTTTACCTTGAGGCTAACATAGAATCTGCTTTGTATGGCTTGGTTGCCATTCATGGGCCACCGGAACTCCTAAAGGCAAAGGACATCTTTGAGGCCCTGGAATACCTCACAAGAAAGATAAAGGGCAAGCAGATTTTCCGCGGCTTTTATCCTGATCCAAGGGAGAAGGAGATAGAGGTTGTCACACTTTTGAGCGGTATATACGAGAGCGAGAGTATAGAGGACATAGTCATAACGGCCAAAAAATATGCCCAATCGTTCATGGAGGCAAAGGAAGAGGCTGAAACAAAGAAAAAAGAGCTTTTAACTGGACTGCCTGATTTTGATGACATTTATCCGGGTGAGGTTGATGAAAGACTCGGTTGAAGTGGCTTTAGAACTTAATGAGAAAGAAGTTTATTCCCACATAGCCAAAGAAAGTGCCGAGGATATGATAAGGATAATCTCCTCAATAGACGCTGAGAGGGCAAAGAACAGGGGAGAGGTGATATACTACGAGGATGATTGGGATGATTTAATAAAACAAAGGATCGCAAAAGGAAAAAGACACACGGCATTTGACTTTTACAACCCTTCCCTTCTTACAATCTGGGAGAGCAAAGTTAAAGATATGAAACGAGTTAAAAACACCTTTAAGCTCGGCATAGCTTTCATAGGGGCTTTTATGGCTTTAGGGATTGGTCTTACTATTATCTACTCCGAACCATGGGTGCTTATACCACTGAGCATCCTCCCTCTTGTGGTGTTTTTACTTGATTACAAGAAGCACGCCTTGGATATAAGCTACTACCAGCTCACTCAGCTTTTTATCGATGAACTGGGGGAGCTCTTGAAGAAGCATGAGCTAAATGGGGAGCAGTATAAATTTAAGATTTTCAACCATGACTACTTTGGAGTCTCAATTAAAAAATTCGGAGGGAATGTTTTTGCAGTTGTAAAGGAAGAAAATAAAGAAAGTGTTAAATAACTTGCAGTCCTTATTATTAGTAAGTGGTGGGAGAGATGAAAAAAGGGCAAATATCGCTTGAGTTTCTCTTTATCTTCGTGCTGTTTATGGCACTTCTAACCTTCTCAATTAGAAATATAACCTTCTCAAGCGAGCAGTCTTCGGATATGTTGAGAATTCAAGTTAGCGAGGAGGCAAAGCTCTTTGCAAATACCATTTCTAACGGGATTTCTCAGGTTTATGCCCAAGGTCCAGGTGCAAAGACAACTGAATACTTTACGTTTAGGTATCTAAATGATGAGTATTTCCTTACAAAGGCATTTGGTATGGATGGGACTCCTCAGATCCTAATGGGGTATGAGAATGGTACTTATGTTGCCGTTTTGGACAGTGCTAACCTATCCATAAACCTAAACGAAACTGACACAGAGAAGAAGAACTATTTCTGGAGTCAGTCTCTTTATGCAAAGGATTTATCAGATAACTCTTCAATTTACTCTCCAAGTGGTGTTATCGACAATTATGCTGGAATATATATTAATGCAACAGATTTGCCCTCCACTTTGAAAATAGTTGTAGAATGGAATCCCGATAGAAACGAAACTTGGGTGTTTAATTCCACAAGCGGAGAGCTCAGGATAAACATCAATCCCGGTGGTTAGCATGAGGGGCCAGATAAGCTTGGACCTTCTTTTTGCATTTGTGCTGGTAACTTTAACGATGCTGAATCTCATATATCTCTCAAACAGTGAGATAGCTCATGCTGAGAGCTTTGATGTGATGGCGAAGGTTAGAGTCTTTTCGGCTGAAGTAGTTGACCACACTGCAAAAGTTTACGCCGTGGGTGAAGGCTACAGCCTTAAGGAGGAGCCCCCTCAAATAGAGAATGCAAGCTTTAACATAACCTTTAACGGCGGGGAAAATAAGATAATAGTAAACGTAACTGTAAATGGAAAAAGCTACTGGGTAGTTAAGAATTCAACGGTTCCCATAGCAAATGCTTCGATAGTTGTCAACAGCGGGGAGAGTTTTTGGATAAAAACCGTGAAAATAGGTGATATGCTCTATGCGAACATCACGAAGAGCACAAACGGCACTTGAGATGGTGTTTATCCTCTCGGTAGTTTTCATCGGGTTAATCCTAATCGTGCCTTCCTATACAGAGAATAATACAAACATAGCCATAGTCAGCTCCGTAAGAAGCTCTGCATCCAAGGCCATTACCTATCTAAACACGGGTGTAATGAGCGATGAAGAGCCCTATCAAATACTAAACCCAATGCTAGAGGAAATTCATGAAGCTCAAGGAAACCCCCACCTGGCAATCAAAACCCTAAAATCGGAAGAAAGTAAAAGCGCCGTTAATATAACCATAAACATAACCACTCCATTTTCCTCCGTGGCTAATATTGCCGGTCTAAATGAAACGATAAAAGCCTTTATTGAAAAAGATCTCCTTCGAAGCTTTAGGTTTACAAACTCGTCCGGTAGTTTAATTTACGGAGGGAAAGTTGTGAGAATAGAGGTAAAGGTGGAGAGAGGATGAGGAGAGGGCAGTTGCTTTCGATAGATGCCATGCTTTCACTTGTAATCGTTGTCATGGTTATAGGGGTAGTTATGAATACGAACGATATGATTAAGGCTGAGATAACTAACCTTTTGGACTGGTATGATAGGGCAAACATCGCCAATAATATGCTTGATGTTTTGACCAAAAATCCTGGCTATCCTGAGAACTGGG
>CAYNRW010000119.1:0-3431 GCA_964399725.1 uncultured Thermococci archaeon
CCAAGCCAGATACGTATCCTAGAAATGAGTTTAAAAACTTTACGCTAAAGCAACTTTTTAAGGAAGGAGTAAGCAACGAAAGAGCAATGCAATTATAACATCATTATATACCATACGAGAGCTTTTTCTGATATTTTGAATGTAAGAAGAAAATTTAGCAGCCATTGACTCTCATGGATGTCTAAAAACAAAAATGAGTCATTAGATCACTTGCCACCCTTCATTCTTTCCTGGAGCTGATGGAGTTCGGCTATCCTCTGTACGGTGTCTGCATCCTCTGGCCCCTTATCTTCTCTTAAAGCAACGTACCTGGGAAACCTCAATGCAAAACCGCTCTCGTACTTGGGGCTTTTCTGAATTTCCTGGTAGGTTACCTCTATTACGATCTTAGGCTCTATCTCAACGAATTTTCCATGTTCTCTTTTTATCAAGGGTTTAAGCATCTTGGTGAACTCTATCAGGTCTTCATCAGTGAATCCACTTCCCACTTTACCAACCGGGACAAAATCGCCCCTTACAGGATCGTATGCTCCTAAAAGGAATGAGCTCAGAACTCCGCTCCTTCTCCCTTCTCCCCATTCTGCACCTATGATAACTAGGTCAAGGTTCTCCATTGTTGGCTTAATTTTCAACCACTTCTTACCTCTGTTACCCGGCTCATACACCGAGTCAAGCCTCTTCGCCATTAATCCCTCATGACCCATGTCAAGGGCTTTATGATAAAATTCCTCCGCCTCCTCTGGGTTCCTTGTTATCAGATTCTCTGCCACTTTTATCCATTCGTTTGCGTTCACGATGCTTTCAAGGGTTTTTCTCCTCTCTATAAACTGAGCGTCTATCATGCTTTTACCGTCAACACAGAGAACATCGAAAAGGTTGAGCTCGAGGGGTATCTTTTCAATCATCTCCTCTATGTTGTATTTCCTTCTAAATCTCCTTAGCACGTACTGGAATGGCCTTGGTCTTCCCCCTTCTCCAACGGCAACAAGTTCGCCTTCGACGATAACCTTCTCAGGTTTTAAAGAATCCTTAATTCTCTCCACAACCTCTGGAATTGACCGTGTAACGTTTTCAAGGCGCCTTGAATAAATGATAACCTTATCTCCGTCCTTGTGAACCTGAACCCTGGCACCGTCGTATTTAATTTCAAACTCCGCCTCTCCCTCCATTTCCATTAAGGCTTCCTTAACGTTAGCCGCCATCTGAGCAAGCATTGGTTTAATTGGCTTCCCAACTTGGATTTTTACTTTCAAAAGACCCTCATCCCCCTCGAGCTTTGCTATTTTGGCAACAAATCCGAAGTCACTTGTAAGCATATATGCTCTTTCAACAAGTTCGACCTTTACTTTGAAAGCCTCGGCTAAGGCATCTCTTAACAGTCCTTCCGCAACTCCAGTTCTCATAGTTCCCAGTATCGTTCTTGCCAAATACTTACCTTCATCTGGAGAAGCATCCATAAAGAGATTGGCAAGGTATTTTAGCTTTCTATCCTGGCTTCTTTCGCCAGTCGTCTCAGCAACTTTAACTAAAGTACTATAAACCCTTTTTATTGTGAGAGGCTGGGAGAAGAAGCTTTTTTGCTTCCTCTTTTGAAGGGCAAGAGCAACACTTTCTCCCAAATCTCCAGTGTCTTTTACAGAGTTCTCTATCTCATCGCTGTTTATTCCAGTTGCCATAGAAACGGCCCTTATCAATAACTTCTCACCAACACCCAGTTCTCTCTCGTCCCAATCTGGAAAGACTTTTCCGAGGATTAAATATGGAACGATTTCCAGCAGCTCCGGGTCTTCAACTTTCTTTAAAAAGTCCGCCACAAATTTCGTCTTAAGGGTCTTTAGAGTAGTTTTCTCAAGTCTTTTATACAACTCGGCCAGTTCTTTGTATAACATCAACACCACCATATTGAAGTATAGCACCAAAGGATAAAAAGGTTAGTCCCTCTGTATTGATCTGAATCTTAGAAATTCAAGGAATATAGTCGCTACAAAGCCCCCAGCAAATATTAGGGGGGCGGGATAGCTTTTTTCAAAAGCAAATAAAAATGCAAATCCTCCTGCAAATCCAGATGCAATAAGCCCAATTTCTCTCCGGTTGCTTCTGTTTAAGTATATTGCTAAAAGGAGAGAGAATATCGAGAGAGCAAGATACAACGGGTTCATGTTCCCTCCCCCATCCATCTTTCAACACTGGGTCTTTGGGGGTAAACATCGCATATGTGATATTCTTCTATGGATAAATCCTCTAGGAGGGATTTCGCTTTTTCTATCTCATTTTTGTTCAAAAGGGCGAAAAGGCTCTTCCCCAGCATAATCATTGAAGATGGTAAGTGAAGAACTTTATCAATTTCCCTAGCAATTTCCAAAAGCTCGCCAGAGAGCAGCCCCGTTCGTTCGGAAAATCTTCTCGCCTCTTTCATCAAAATCTCAACTTTAGGATTGGATAAGAGCCTATTAAGAGCTTTTTCTCCTTCTTTTTCAATTAATTGGACAACATCGCTGTCAAGTACCTCCCTTGTAGGAAGCCTTCCCATCGGCACTGCCAAAACTTTATACCCCTCAAAAAAGATGTTATCTACTACCCCAATCCCAGGAGCACCGGGTTTTGTTCTGATCTCTATTCCCCCATGGATTTGGGCTATAACGTCTCCAAGTCCTCCTTTGTGAAGAACTTCATGCTTGTGAGCTATCTGAGCAGCTTGAAGGAAAGTTTTCTCTTTAAAAGCAAAAGCCAAAGAGAGGGCAGTTCCAAGAGCCCCACCGCCACTGTTTCCAAAACCATAACCATTTGGAAAGTCAAAGTACTGCCAGATTCCAATCTCTCCAGTAAAATCCTCGGGAATAATTTCACTGGCAACGGAGTAGCTAATCACTGCATTTTCTTTTTTGACTGGTTCTCCATTAAAGGCTATGTGTATATGCCTCTCCAAACCTTCCTCAATGCTTACAAAGACATTGGTTCCTTTGCTTAAATTTATGCCGGCTCCAAGTGAACCAGCTAAAAGAGGATCCTCATCGAACTTAGGGACAAAGAAAGCCGTGATGTGTGCTGGAACAAAAGCTCTTATCAACATTCTCACCCCTTTCTAAGTTGGGACAGATGTTTTTAAAGTTGAGCTTGGTTTTAGAAAGGTATTGTGGTCGATGTTGATTATTTTAGGGGCTTTAAGCTTATCCAAATTCCGGAAGATGAACTCTACACAAACAACATGCTCTATTTAGGGAAAAGAGAGTGCTATTGCCAGAAGGTTATCCAAGAACTGAGGAAAATAAGAAAGAAGGCTTCAAACCGATAACAGTTGATGTTTCCGAGTTCTGGAAAGGTGATAGGAGAGTTACATGTTTGAATTTGTCGTTCTACAAGTCTCTGTAATTAAAAAAGAGAAAAGAAGGTCACTCCTCGACAACATACACCGGCACTTTTCCATGCGGAAT
>CAYNRW010000120.1:0-3424 GCA_964399725.1 uncultured Thermococci archaeon
GGTTTCTGCTCTGGTCGTCATGAGGCGCTATCAGAGCGCCCTTCTTTGGAAGCTCATCGCCCTCATCTTGCGTGCTCTCTGAACTTCAGGGCCTAGCTCTTTCCCAGAACCTTCTCAAACTTTCAAAATCAAAACATCACCAATAATTAATTGAATGCTCAAAATGGGCAGAAAAGACGAGGAAGCTACCACTTTGACTTTGTTAGGAGTACAGCTCCACTTCATGATCTTCTAATTCTTTGTTAAGGGCTTTAGTAACTACAAGCTTTCTTCTTTTGTCTTTTTTGAATTCTATAATGGTTGTGGCCAATTCTTCTAGTAGAGCAAGGGCTTTTGGGCTAGTTGCATTTAAAACGTCTCGATTCACGATGTAAAAGGAAATTCTGCGAGTGTCTCCCAAAAATGTTGTAAGCACGCTGAGAAGCTCTATCTCTTCATTTCTTATGATATTCCATCTCTCTATTCCAAAGAGAAACACGACAGTAAACTTTTCACTTACTATCTTATCAAAAATCTGGCGGTATTCGCCGACCAGTGCAGACAGATCTCTATCTCCTCTCAAAAATCCAACTACATCTACTTCGGGTATTTTATGGTATCCAATCTCGATGAACTTTGCTTTTTTCAACTCTTCACACTGAGGGATTTCTAGTTTTGTTCGTTTTAGGCATAACTCTACGCGATTAAAGAAATCAGTTACCAGTACTTGGTATTTCTTAGCATCAGCCCACTTTGCTGCTTCAGTGGTGAATAGCACTGGGTCATCTTTGGATGAATACTCTACCAACACAATCTCCCCTGGTTTCAACTTGTCAAAGAATTCCAGCATTATACCACCTCTAACACTATTATGACGTTGTAAAATTTAAAATTTTTGCCTTGCGGATTTGTTTTTTGCTTAAATAGAGATTGTAAAGAAAACATCAACATTGGCAGAGCTTTATGAAAACCTTTCTTCTTCTCGGCCCATCGAGTTCAGCAAAGATAACGCTTTGCCAAGTTCCAAGCAAAAGCCTTCCATCTTTTATCGGGATTGCAAGGCTTGGGTTTAGGATTATGCTCCTCAAGTGGGAATGTGCATTCCTATCTATCCTGTCGTGCTTGTAACCTTTCCCTTTGGGGATAAGACTTTGAAAGAATTCCCTAACATCTTCAAGGAGTCCGGTTTCGTTTTCGTTGACGAAAAGAGCTGTGGTTGTATGTCGTGTAAAAATCACAGCTATTCCGTCCTTTATCCCGCTCTCCCTTATTTTCTGGTTTATTAGGTGGGTGATGTCAATCAGCTCAAACTCCTCTCTCGTCGGAATCTCAATCTCAAAGAGCATGCCTCATTCCTCCAAAATTTCTTCAACAACTTTTCTCCTTGGAGTTTTTAAATAAATTACATCCGAAACTCCATTTACTCCGTGGTCTGCACGAGATATGAGCTGATGCTCCTTAAAGAACACGCTCCCAAGTGCGAGCTGAGAAGCTAAGTCCCAGAGCCGGTGTTCCTGCTCACTGATTTTCTCAAACCCGGGCAGTTTATAGTAGGTTCTCTTGAACACTCCTCTAATTGGGTCATAGCCTTCGTGGAGGGAGATTAGTGTGTATTCATCGCTCTTAGCCTCCACAAGCATGTCCTTGTAGCCTACTTGGTAGAATATCCCATAAATCCTGTCTGCCTCTTCAAGAAGGAAAATTCCATCATCGGTCAGAATTGAAGCAACGCCGGCAAAGAGCTTTATGGCATCGAAAACATCAAAATGCGGCATTGTGAGACCCCATAGGATGGCTACATCGTGCTTACCAACGAGTTTCGAAACCTCTCTTGCATCTCCTACAATCATTTCGGGCTTCAAATTTAAACCAGCTATCTCAATCCACTTCTTAACCTTTTTGAGGTCTCCCTCTCTTGCATCAAGAACCGTAAGGGCTTTGGCATCGGTCACTTTGGCAATCGCAACGCCAGCTATGCCAGTACCGGCACATAGATCAAGAACCCTTGGAGCGTTGGGAAGCAGTCCCTTTTCATTTAACTTCTCAAACGCCTCCACTATTCGATGGAATCTCAAAATCGCTCTCTCGTCATCTGGATCCATTCTCCACTGAAGATAGCGATAAAGTTCTTCAAGACTCATAAAGACCCACCAGGGGAGATATTGGGGAATTGATTTAAGAGCTTTTCTCCTCCAAACATTTTTAAATTCCCCGCTGAACTTCAAACCATGTATGCGCTCATCTATGGAAAGAATCCAAAGCTGAGTGAGGCGGAATTCTGGGCTTTTGTGAGAAGATTTGGGTTAAAGGTTAAACTCGTTGAGAGAGCCACGCATTGGATAGTTTTTGAGGGTGATAGAAGCATAGAACGGCTTTTTCACAGGCTCGGCGGTTCTTTAAAGCTGGTTAGAATCTTAGGTGAGGGGGAAGGAGCGATAAAAGACCTCGATTATGCAAAGCTCTTTACTGTGAGCCTTTATGGGAAAGACGACTGGAGACTCTGGAGGAGATTAGGAAGTAAGATAAAGAAAAACTTCAAATCTCAAGGTTCTGCAAAGTTTTTCAAGCCCGCTAAAGTGTATGCAATGCCTGCGGAGCTCATTTTAAAGGGGTTTCCTGAGGCAAAGGATTTTGTCTTCATATTTGGGGAGAAACTTTACGTGGGAGAGACCGTAGGTGTTGCGGATCCATTTGAGCTCAAAAAGCTTGACATTGGGAGGCCAGTTCAGAGGGCCATCTTTTCAATCCCTCCGCGTCTGGCGAGGATAATGGTGAACCTCACAGAGATAAGGCGAGGCAATTTTCTGGATCCCTTCTGCGGGATAGGCACTATAGTGCAGGAGTTTTTGCTTCAAGGGCTCAACGCTTATGGAAGTGACTCCGATGCAAAAGCAATTCAGGGAGCCAAAGAAAACCTGAAGTGGTTGAAGAGGGAATTCAGAACTAAGAGGAGTGCTCGCCTTGAGGTCTGTGATGCAAGAAGGCTCAAGCGATGCTTCAGAATTAGGTTCGATGCAATAGTCACAGAGCCATATATGGGCAAGCCCCTAAAGCACCACCCCACGAAAGGAGAGGCTATAAAGCTATCCAATGAGCTTGATCGCTTTTATTATCAGGTTTTTGACAGTTTTAGAGAGGTTTTGAAAAGAAACGGAAGAGTTGTATTTGTTTTCCCAGCATACAAGCTCAGCGATGGGAGAATCTACCGCAAGGATAGGAAGTGGCTTGGAAAGCTTGGCTTTGAGGTGTTAGCTAAATACACGGACTTTGAAGAGAGGCACAGAGTTGTTAGAGATATTCATGTTCTGAGATTTAGAGGATAGATGAATTGGAATTGCCCTTGTATCTGACCTCCTCCCCGCCCTAAAGGGCGAGGCTTGAAAAAAGAAAAGTAACGAATGAAGGCACTATGGAGGCTGGAATGATGCTTGGAAAAGAAGGCCTC
>CAYNRW010000121.1:0-3370 GCA_964399725.1 uncultured Thermococci archaeon
AAGTTTACGCCATAGAGAAGGACTCTCGGATAATTGAAATCCTAAAGAGGGAGTATGACTGGAGAAATGTGGAGATCATCCAAGGGGATGCCCTAAAAGTTAGATTCCCGGAATTTGACAAGGTAGTCTCCAATCTACCCTATCAGATTTCATCTCCAATAACTTTTAAGCTTCTAAAGTACGATTTTAAGAGGGCCGTGCTCATTTATCAGCTCGAGTTTGCCCAGAGAATGGTGGCAAAGCCTGGAGATAAAAATTATTCCCGCCTTTCCGTTATGGTGCAGGCTAAGGTGGATGCTAATCTTGCCGAGAGGATTGGCAGAGGAGCATTCTATCCGAGGCCAAAAGTTGATTCTGCGGTAATAGTTATGGAGCCCAAGCCCAAAAATGAACAGATCGAGCTAAATGAAAACCTCGTGAAAGCTCTCTTCCAGCACAAGAGAAAACTGGCGAACAAAGCCCTGAAAGACTCTCACCACATGCTGGGGCTTACAAAAGAAGGGCTTAAGAAATTTAAACCCATTATTGAGAGAATTCCTCACGCCAACAAAAGAGTCTTTCAGCTGTCCATAGGAGAGATAAAAGACATTGAAGACTACCTAAGGCAAAACGGACTACTTTAGGGAAAGTTGAGTTCGATAAAGGTTGTTGATTAGCTCATAGTGTCGAAGCTCTTCTTCAGCTAGCCATTTAAAGATATCCCTTAGTTTCTCGTCCTCAACATACTCGGAAAGATACAGATAGGTTCTGTGTGCAATTATCTCAACTTCCCTCAACGCCCTTAAAAGTCCCATATAGTTCCCATCTTTCAGAAATTTGGTGAGGAGTTCCTCCTGAAGAACAACTTCAAGTGAAGGTAAGCTAACCTGTAAAACTTCCTCACTCTGAAAAGCCTTCTTGTAGACATCAAGAAGAGACTCGGCATGTTCTGCACTTTCTCTGGCAAGCTTCAAAAGGACGTTGGCAATCTCATCGTTTTTGGCAATATCTCTAAAGCTTTCCGAAAGCTTATAGAGCATCTCAGCTTCTTCCAGTTCTGCAGTTATCCAGTAAGATATCACCTCCTTTGGGGTTAAGTTCGGCAATGCCTCCGCAATTTGATTCAGTTTTTCGATGACCCGTTTGGAATACTTCGACTCCATTAAGGTCACCACGATATAACTTGTGCTAAACTGACTTAAAGGCTTTCGTTGGATTTTTAAACTTCCTCCCAAACTCTTAACCATGATAGTTACGATAGTAGATGGCTATACTGATGAACCAGCGGGGCTTGGAGTGCCCCCCTATTTGGGGATCTACCCAAGATACGCCTACGGGGCAATAAAAAAAGCTAGAAAAGATGCCAAAATATTCTACTTAACCATTGACGACCTCCGCTTTACTTTTGATGGCGAACAGGGAATAAAAACCAAGAACAAAACTCCAAATGTTTCAAACACGAGAGAAATTCTTGAAAGGGCTGATGTGATTGTTTACATCGGTGGGTTGCACACTCCGGGTAAATATCTTTCTGCGGTTCCTTCTCAGGTTGAGGAGGTCGCAAGGTTCATAAAGCCCTTTAGGGGCATTAAAATCCTCGGTGGGCCAGCGTTTATGGGTTCGGCTCATGAGGGAGGAAGTAAAGTAAGCTCAAGAGAACTCATGCTTGCCCAGAGTATTTTCGATCACATAGTTTATGGAGATTTAGAGGCTTTTCTTTATGATTTCCTCACAAATCCCAAAGATGCAAACCCATTTCGCTTTAGGAATTATTCAGAATTAAGAGATTATGCCCTTCTTGGAGCTGAGGTCGTAAAGCAATTTCCAGACTATCCGGATTTTGTTATAGTGGAAATCGAAACCCAAAGGGGATGTCCAAAGGCTGCGGGAATAGGGGGATGTAGTTTTTGCACTGAGCCGGTTAGATATAAAATAATTGAAGACCGCCCAATTGAGGATATTGTTAGGGAAGTTAAGGTGCTTTACAGTATTGGTGTAAAACACTTTAGAATAGGAAGGCAGAGCTGTATCTTTTCATATATGGCAAAGCCAAATGACAGAGTACCCATCCCAAATCCAGAAGCCCTTGAAAAGCTCTTCAAAGGAATTAGAACGGTAGCACCGGAAGTGAAAACTCTTCACGTGGACAATGCAAACCCCGCTGTAATAGCCAACTATCCAGAAGAGAGCATCAAGATAGCAAAGACGCTCATAAAATACGGCACTCCTGGGAACGTTGTTGCCTTTGGGCTTGAGAGTGCCGATCCAAAGGTGGCAAAGCTCAACAACCTCAATTCAACTCCCGAGGAAACTTACGAGGCTGTAAAAATTCTAAATGAAGTTGGAGCAAAGAGAGGATACAACGGCATGCCCCTGCTATTACCAGGAATTAACATCCTCTTCGGCCTTCCTGGAGAGACTAAAAAAACTTATGAGCTCACCTATGAATTCTTGAAGAAACTCCTTGAGGACGGGTTGCTGGTTAGGAGGATAAACATAAGACAGGTCGTTGTCTTCCCGGGAACGCCCTTGTGGCATATGCGGGACAAAGTCAAAATCGAGAAACACAAGGCCCTTATAAAGCACTACAAATACAAGATAAGGCATGAGATAGACTATCCAATGCTGAAGAGGGTCGTGCCAGTTGGAACGATTTTGAGGGAAGTTAGGGCGGAAGTGTTTAATAACGGCTTAACCTACGGCAGACAGATAGGGAGCTATCCCCTGATAGTAGGTATTCCCAAAAAGTTGGAATTGAATAAGTTTTATGACGTTCTCATCGTTGATCATGGCTTTAGGAGCATAACGGGGATACCAATTCCCATAAACGTGAACAGAGAAAGCTCTAAAGTTTTGAGCTATCTTCCGGGAATTGGAAAGAAGAAGGTTGCAAAGATTCTGGCAAAAAGACCATTCAAAAGCAAGGAGGAGTTTTTAGGGATCATAGAAGAAGAGAAGAGAGAAATATACAGAGATGTTGTGGTTATTTGACCCTCGAGGCTATGATGGTCTTCAGCAGCAAAACCTCTGCAAAGAGAGTTTGCTCGCTGGTAGCTTCGAGGACTATGACACCTTCCTTTGGGGAATATATCCGGTCTATTTTTCCCCCTTCCGCTGGCCCCTTCAATAAGACAAGAAGGTGCTTTTTGTTCCCTACAACTCCAAGCCCAATTTTAACCTTCTGAATGAACCCCAGAGATGCAGTATGTATTTTTTCAACATCAGCTTGAGCCTTCACCATAGACTCATTCTCATCGTATCCTTTTCTTATGTAATACCAATACCTATTTGCGGTAAACACCGGCGATAATACAGCTGCAATCTCGGTTACCGTCCTCGTTCTCCATATGCATACATCACCGAGAGCACTAGGATCACAGTTTCTAAACAT
>CAYNRW010000122.1:0-3366 GCA_964399725.1 uncultured Thermococci archaeon
AATGAAATTTTTAAAGAATATGCAGAAAGATGGAAAAGATCACTCAATAATGTGCGGTAGTGCCCTAATAACCGGCAGAGAGACGAAACCCCCAACTATAATATCTACGGCACTTTGGATGGCATTTGGGATGCCTATCACCAGCCAGAATGGAATATGGAACCATTCCTCAATCGTTGGAATAACCTGCTCCCTCGGTATGCCCAGCCAGAGCGGTAGAGCATAGTAGTAGTTCATTGCAACCATTGCTGGAATTCTTATTGCAATTCCTATCAGACATGCCACAAGCACAAATACAATGAAGTCTTTTTCCTTATGGTGCTTAAAATCAAATTTTGTAAGCTTTTTGGCAATTTCAAGGCCCATTATCACGCTTAGGGTTGCAAAGAATTTCATACTAGCCCCAAGCCAAGAGGCAGACGATATCAGACTTAATCCCAAAAACAATAATATTAAAGCCATTACACTGCTCCAAAACCCCAGTAAAATATAGATGACAACTATCGGGACGGCTACAAGGTCAATTGTCATTCCCCATTGAGTTGGAACTTTAAGCGGGGAAATCTGCAATACCAGTGATAAGCTCAACAGCAGTCCTATTAGTCCTATCTCCCTGACCCTCATTTGAATCACCGCCCACTTTTTTGTTCCAATATTTATAAAATTTTGTTCCATAATTGGAATATTCGAAAGGACAAAAATGAGAAGCAAAGCATTTATATGGCCCATAAAAATAAATTCTACGGTGATTGAAATGAGAATACCTGAAGATGTTCGAAAAGACATCCCTTTGACCCAAGAGGTCATATATTTTGACAACACTGCAACTTCTCTAACCCCTAAACCAGTTGTTGAGGCTATGGATGAATACTATTTGAAATACAGAGCTAATGTCCATCGTGGAGTGCACAGGCTTTCTCAGAAGGCAACACATGAATATGAAAAAGCAAGAGAAATTACGGCAAAGTTCATTGGAGCAAAGTTCGAAGAGATTGTTTTCACAAAAAACACGAGTGAAAGCTTAAATTTAACGGCCCTAGGATTGGAGGGCATCTTTAAGAAAGGGGACAAAATAGTCACAACGCCATATGAACATCACTCTGATTTACTCCCGTGGCAGCGATTGGCTAAAAAACTTGGCCTAAAACTAGAGATAATTGAAGGGGATAACGAAGGCAACTTGGATTTGGCGGATGCAGAAAAGAAGATCAAAGGGGCAAAGCTTGTAGCGATTCAACACGTCTCCAATGCCCTTGGAGTCATCCATGAAGTGGAAGAAATCGGAAAGATGACAAAAGATGAAGGGGCAATATTTGTTGTTGACGCTGCCCAAAGCGTTGGACACATGGAAGTCAACGTTGACAAACTGCATGCTGATTTCTTGGCATTCTCAGGACATAAAGGGCCCATGGGGCCTACTGGTATAGGGGTACTTTACATTAGGGAGGAGTTCTTTGATGTGTTTGAGCCCCCATTAATTGGCGGAGGAACCATTGAAGATGTTGACCTATATGATTACGAGCTTACTCAACCACCAGAGCGCTTTGAAGCTGGAACACCAAACATTGGCGGAGCAATAGGGCTTGCAGCTGGAATAAGATACATAGAAAAGATCGGCTTAGATAAAATCGAAAAACAAGAGCACAAGCTGGTAAAAAGAACAACTGAAGGTTTAACAGAGCTTGAAATTCCATGGTATGGGCCAAGAAACCTAAAGAAACATGCGGGAGTAGTGAGCTTCAATGTTCCACCCTTACATCCACACGACGTAGCAACGATTTTAGACGAGCACAATATAATGGTTCGCTCTGGACACCATTGTGCCTTGCCAGTAATGAAAAAGCTCGGAATAAATGGAACAGTTAGGGCCTCATTCCACGTTTACAACAGCCTTGAAGAAGTTGAAACGTTTCTTGGGGTTATGGAGGAGCTTGTTAGGAGCCTACGTTAACTTTTTCTTTGTTTCTTTCTCTAAGTTTGTCGCTCATTAGTATGCACCAATCTTTTATACATTAAGTCTTTTAGAATTTTTAGGGAGATATTAATGATAGAGGGAATCCCAACACCCGGAGCCTATATTTACAACCTTATGGCAAGGAGAAGAAAGAGTTTTGATAGAGTGATAGTCAAGGAAGTTCTTTCAAAAGTTAAAAGAGGAGAAAAGATTCTTGACGTAGGAACTGGACCTGGATACATACCAATTGAGATGGCAAAGAAAAATCCTAATTTGGAAGTTTGGGGCGTTGATATTTCAAGAGCAATGATAAAACTTGCAAGAAAAAATGCAGAAAAGGCTGGTGTTAATAATATAACATTCGAAGTTATGAGCGTCTATGAGCTAAAGCTTCCTGAGAACTACTTTGATCTTGTTATAAGCATTGGAGCCCTACATCATTTTAGCAACCCATTGAAAGCATTTGACGAGATGTATAGAGTTTTAAAATCCTGCGGAGAAGTGTGGATTTATGATTTCATAACAGACGTTCCAAAAAAAGATATGAGGGCATTTTTAGAGGAGGTTGAGTTACCAAAATTCCCTTGGGCAATAGCATTTAGACTTCATGGACTTAAATACAAAGAGTGGACAAGAAATATTTCAAAAGTTGCAGAACGAAGCAACTTTGATGAGTACAAACTGGAGAGGAATAAGGCCCTTATGAAGCTTATTTTAAGAAAGTTTTAACCGATGTTTTAACTCAAATATGTTTCTGATCGTTCAAGAAGACACATAATGAATTCTCTTTCGCCTAATTTAAGATTTCAACTATTTTTAAGCCCAAATTTAATTTTGGAACGTTCCGGAACGTTCTTTTCACCGAGTCCCTAAAATAGGTAAAAGGCCTAGTTAAGAATGGTGATAGACATGAGGTGGTTAAAGGTTTGGTTGTTAATGGCCCTCTTGGTGGGGAGCATAATCCCCACAGGTTTGAGCCTAGCAGAAGAAAATGCCACTATAGAAAATGAAACAGAACCCCTACCTCCTGAAATCCAAAATATAACTCAAGAAGAAAGGATAGCCAATTACATTGTTGTTGCCCTTGAAAGATTGAACAACATAACAACAAAGTTAATTAATAATGTAAATCTTCCTGAGAACTCAAGCATTATGATGCACTATCAGTTAGCGGAGCAGTATAAAGAAGTTGCCCTTGATGCTTATGAAAGCGGCGACTATTACAACACCATAATCAATGGATTAACGGCAATGTACCATTATAGAGAAGTGCTAAAGAGCTTCGAGAGAGGGAAGGAAGAGCTTAAGGAAAGGCTACCAGAAGAGATAAAGAGAATGGAAGGCTACTTCAGAATGGCCGAAAAGACAATAGAAATTGCCCAGAGACAGGGGATTGACGTGGGAAATGCAAC
>CAYNRW010000123.1:0-3306 GCA_964399725.1 uncultured Thermococci archaeon
CCTAATGTACCTTTTTGTCTGGTATTGCTTTTTCTCCTTCAATCCAGAATTCGCCTTCGTCGGTTACTTCTTTCTTCCATATGGGGACTCTCTTCTTTACTTCATCTACAGCCCATATACAGGCTTCAAATACCTCTTTTCTATGTTTTCCGGCAGCAACTATAAGAATTGTATTCTCTCCAACTTCAAGCTCTCCGTGGCGGTGCCATATAACCATATCTAGTATTGGGAATTTTTTCAATGCCTCATCCCGAATCCTCTTCATCTCTTCTATTGCCATTTCTTCGTAGGCCTCATAAATGAGCTTTTTAATCCTTCTGCCATGGCTTTCTTCCCTAACTTTTCCGAGAAATACTGCAATCCCTCCGCTTTTTGGAGATGAAACTACCTCAATGGCCTTGTTGATGTCGAAGTCTTCGGGCTTTTTAAATAGCCTAACCCTCAAGGTCTATCACCTCAAAGGAATTGTGCATCAAATCAACGATAAGCAGTTTATTCGCTAGCACTTCCCCTTTACCGGTTAAGAGCTTTATGACTTCTGCCGCCTGTATAGTTCCAACAACTCCAGCTGTTGCTCCCAAAATTGGAAAGTTTTCTTTCTTCTTCGGTGGGATAGGAAAGATCTCTCTGAGGCTTTTTGTTTTTCCTGGAATTATAGTGGTTACCTGCCCATAAAAGCTTTCCACAGCTCCGTGAACTAAGGGGATTCCTTTTTTGTGGGCAAACTCATCCAGCAGATACCTCGTCTCAAAGTTGTCTAAGCAGTCAACTATAACGTCAACATCGCTGAGAACCTCTCTTATGTTCTCTCTTGTAAGCCTTCCTGTAAAGGTATCTATTTTGATGTCTGAATTAAAGTGTTCAAGCTTCCATTTTGCGGATATTGGCTTTAGATTTTTGCCTAAATCATCTTCCCAATGGAGAATTTGTCTGTTTAAATTGCTCAGCTCTGGGAGTTGCTCATCTATAAGCAAGAGGTTTACTCCTGCAGCAGCCAAATAATACGCCACTGGACTTCCTAAACCGCCAACGCCCACAACGGCTACTTTGCTTTTCTTAAGCTTTTCTTGTCCCTCAATGCCAAAGATTCTAATCTGCCTGTCATATCTTTCCAGCTCTTTCTCAGTTAACATTATCATCCACCGCTTGTTGGAGGGAATAATGCGACAATATCTCCATCTTCTAATTCCTCCTCGAAAGAAGCATATCTGCCGTTTCTTGATATATTTACATCTGCATTGTCGTCGTAATCTTCACCAAAAATCTCATCTTTAAACTTTGGATGAAGCTCTTTTATCTTTTCAATAAGGTCTCTTACCTTGCTTCCCTCTGGAAGTTCGATTTTCTCTTCTCCTGTCCCGGTAAGTTCCCTAAAGCGGGCAAAATACCTCACCTTTATCCTCATTTTCTCACCATCCAAAATACTTGTTGTATCTTATAAAAGGTTTGTTATGGCTAGTGAACTCACCAAGGGACGCTTTTCCACTTTAGCTTATATGCGAGAACATTCGCTCCCCAATGAATGAATGGAGTTACAACCAGAAGGAACAATACTTGGCCCGTTGTGATGGTTTTTATTGGATATGCTAAAACCAGCGCAGAAACTAGAAAGCCCCATTGGTCGAGACCAACCGCTGGATATCCTCTATCCATGCCTATTCTTCTCTTAACAAAACTTCCTATCAGATCTCCCAGAAGAGCTCCAAAAGAAAGTGCAACGCTTAGCTTTAAGGCAACTGAGAAGGAGCCATAAAAATCGGGCTTGATTTGATACTGAATACTCCCTATTAAAATCCCGGTAAATAGGCCTCCAAAAAAGCCCCTCCAAGTTTTCCCATCCCCAAGGATTCTCTTTCCGTCAATAAATTTCTTTCCAAAGTCCATTGGTGTCTTGCCTTTGAAGACTACCGGAGAGGCGTTTGCAAAATACGCTGGGAGAATGTACCACAAAGCCTCAGCTAGTTCGTTCATTTAACCACCGCCTTAATTAACCTGAGCCTGTTTTTAAGGGTTTTCACTGTTTAGCTTTTCTTCAAGGCACTCCAAGAGCATTTTTAGGACTTCCTCATCTTCATGCTTCAAAAAAATGTTTACAATTTTCTCTGTGGTGGCATTTCTTTGAAGGGCAAATTCTATTCTCTGTCTAATTTTTTTTGCCTCTTCGCTTTCGTCGTTCTCTATCTCCTTCAACGCTTTCAAAAGGTTTTCCCTAGTTTGCCTTATGTCTTCTTCTATTTTCTTGTAGTACGCTTCTTTTCTCCATTCTCGAATGTTCTTTATTGCCGTGTAGTATGCCCTCTTATCCCCTGGCTTTTTAATCCTTTTTACTAGACCGATCTTTTCCAGAAGCTTGAGAGCTGTGCTTACATGGGAGAGAGAGTATCCTGTCCTCTCGGCAATTTCTCCCAAGCTTAAAGGTTCATCTTCAAAGAAGAGCAGGCCGTAGATATATCCATAAAGTTCGCTTAATCCGAATCTCCTTGCGGTATTTGCAAAGTGCTCCATCATTATTCTCTTGGCTTCATCTACACCCACTCTCATCCCCCCTCAACGATTAGTCCTTCACCATATAAGGTGTGGCCTTCATCTAGAAGTTTAATTTTTGAGCTTTGAAAGCTCTTTAACATCTTGTACTCCCACTTCAACGGGTATATCGAGGTCTCAACAAAGCATGTCATCATCGTGCATTGCCTTGTGACAATACTATGAATGCTTTCATGTTGTTGCTAAGACTTTTTATGGTTTTGAGGATATAAAATTTTCGGAAATTTCCGAAAGTTATGAGAGGTCTTAGCACCGTCCGTTATTGTTGAAGAAAGGTGCCTAAGGGCTTGGATTAATTTAGGGGTGAATCGTTCTCAAGTTTTTGTGTTCTTCCTTGATTCATAGCTTCGTGAAACATTTTCAGGTATGATGCCTCCCCCATTTTCCTGACGATCCTTAGAGAGGGGTTTACGTAGGTGGATGCTATGGTGGTGAAGCATACAACGTCGGGGTCGAAGGTATCTATTTCCTCTACTGCCTCATTGTTTTCTTTTCCTGTCCAGCAGAAGCTCCCCATTAATACCCACGTTCTCGGGTGGGTTCTCCTTTATAAGAACGGTTATGTGTTCTATCCCGTAAACCTCTGATGCCACCTCGGTAAGCCTTTTCACGAGCTCCCTTTTCTTCTCAACACTAATTGGTGGGCCTTCAACAATTATGGTCGGCATTTCATCACCCCACTTGAAAATGGGTTAAAAGTATATAAAGAGGAATGGTATCACAGGAGAGCAGAGAGGAGTTTCATTAGCTCCAGCTTATCTT
>CAYNRW010000124.1:0-3154 GCA_964399725.1 uncultured Thermococci archaeon
TTCTAGGGTGGTGGTTCCATGAAAGGAGTGGTTAGGTGGATGGGAGATTCCAGATTTGAAGCGCTCACTGAGGAAGGTGGAAAGATAATCTTCGGTGAAAATGGTATATCACCAATGAAAACTCTCCTCTTAAGCGTTGCAGGGTGCACATCTATAGATGTCGTGATGATCCTTCAAAAAATGCGCGAGCCTCTTGAACATCTTGAAGTTGAAATAAGCGGGGAAAGGCGGGAAGAGCATCCAAGAATTTACACCAGGGTTCACATACATTATAAGATTTATGGGGATGTAAACGAAGAAAAGGCAAAAAGGGCCATAGAGCTTAGCCAGGAAAAGTACTGTTCTGCTTCAGCCCATTTAAAGCTCAGCGGCACTGATGTTACTTACTCCTACGAGATTGTTAGGGAAAAAGTTTAAGTCTCTTTTTTCCAAATATTTTCGGTGATTTTGATGAGAGGGGAACTTATTAGGGTCTTAAGTACCGTTGAAGAAAAAGCTAACGAGCTCAAGATGGATGGATTCGAGCCCGATTTGGTGCTCTTTGGGAAGGAAGCTTACGAGTTTTTAAGAGAACAGGTAAATGAAGAGTTTGGAGGAGAAGATTCTGTTTCTGAAATTTCCGGACTTAAAGTTAAGGTTGTTGAAGAATTTGGAAAAGATGCCGTTGTTATTGACTCAAGAGTTCTTGGCATAGGCCTTGGAGGGGCTAAAAGAGTCAAAATAATCAAAGAGTGAGAGAATAGCCGCTTAAAATTAACAAGCTTAGAGAGATTGCCATTATATCTGCCAGACTTCCGGGATTTCTTAGATCTTTCTTTTCCCTTAAAAATTCATCAAATTCTTCAAGGGTGAGCTTTCCGGCAAGAGTTTCTTTTGCTTTCCTTTGAACGAGCGTTGCCTCCTCAAATCCGGCTTTTCTTATAATTAAGGTGTCCAGGTTGCGGGAGAGAAGCTCAAGGAAGGCTTTGATGGTTGCCTCTTCAAGTGAGAAATCGGAGCTAAGTTCTTTAAGTCTATGAAAAGTTGAGTAGCTAAGCCCATAACCGGTGAGCCACTCTTTAAAAATTAGCTCCCTCTTGCTCGAAATCTCGGCAAGTTTTTTAAGGTTTATCTCATCTCTCATGAGTTCTTCAAAAGAAGAATCATTGTAAACGTCATATTTTACCCCTCTCTTAATTCCTTTTGGGTTTGCTATTCTTATAGCCCTATAGAACTCTATTGTATCTCGGGGAGAGGAAGAAGCGATGAGCTTTTTAACTTCCTCACATGCCTCAATATCTTCTGCCCAAGTTAGTGCGATTATGAGTGGGATTTCAAGTGTGATTATTCCAAAATTGGGGTTTGAGCTTTGGGCTTTTTTAGAGTTTTCAACAGCTCTTCTTATTAAGGTCCCTATTTCCGCTTTCTCTGGGGGAATCCTACCTTTTCTAATTAATTCACCCTTTTCAGCGGCCTCAAAAAGGACATCAACAACGGATGTATTTGCAAAAAGGAAATGATATAGAGTGAGGTCTTCAAAGTCTCTATATCTGTTTACGTTGCCGGGTTTGGGTATGGCTACCTCAAGCAGGGCTCCAAGGGTAAAGGCCTTGACGACTTCCCACTTATTCATAGCCATCATTCCACGACTATTTTTCCAATGAAGCTTTTGGCTGTTAGTTTTAATGTTTTTTCTCCTGTTTCAAATCCTTTATCAATGGTAATTGAAGTTAAAGAGCCTTCAATTAAAGGTGCTACCTTAACATTGGTTGGAATGTGAATGTTAATCTCTCCGCTTCCCCTGTATATTCCAATTTGGGAGCAGTATCCATCGGTCTCTATCTCGGGACATTTTTCAAGAGTTAGCTCTATTTCCCCTATGAAGTCTGTGACAATGAAAGAACCAAATATTCCAGAGGCAGTGATGTCCCCTACCACGTTGTCTAGAGTAACTGAAGTAATCTCCCCCAATTCAAGATCAACGTCACCAGCGCTGTTCTTTAATGTTAAAGAAACAAGTTTAACCTCATTCCCAACTCTTATTAGGAGTTCTCCGTTTTCATACTCACCACACTTGGAACATGAGAGCTTTAAAGTTTCGCCACTACTTACCTCTACTGGCAGATTGCTGAGGACTTTTATGGTATCTCCCGGTACCCGTTCTATGGTCACTTTTGCGGCAATATTTTCTATTGCTACCTCGGAAGCGCTAAATTCCCCGATTTCCTTTACCTCTCCAGCATCTCTGAAGGAGAATCTCCATGAGGAGCATGAACTGGATGTTACAAGGAATAGCACCAAGTATAGGATAAAGAGTACTGCTAAAGCAGTTCTTGCGGTTTTGTTTTTGATCAGCACATAAAGTCCTGCAATGAGAAGCACCACTCCCCAAAATGTTTCCCTAATGTAGTGTGCATATGGGAGGAGGTAGGTACATATTTCTGGTTTGATGCTTTTTAAAAGGATCAGCAGGCCTAAAAATGTTAAAAAAAGTCCAAGAAGCCTTTTCATTTTTCATCCCCTCGCCACCAAGTATAAGCCGAGCAAAAGGATAAGCAATGCAACTATCTCTCTCAGTCCGAGGAATGGGAGAGGTATGAAAGCTTTTAGGAGTAGCACCGCACCTAAGAGAATAAGGGCAATCCCAAAGAGCTTTGCATCGTTTTCTTTTTCAATCCTTGGAGCCTTTTTGCTGAGTTTTTCCACAGTTTCTTCAGCCTCTTCGGCTATTTTTTCAATCTTCTCAGGCAGCCTTTCTGGGGTTATTCCTTCTTCCTCCTCGGGCATGACTATGGCCATCAAGAAGTAAGCTATAATGAATACTGGTTCGACAAGACAGAGGAGAATAAAGAGTATCCTAACTATCGTTGGATCAACGTCGAGATATTCGGCTATTCCTCCAAGCACTCCCAGGAATATTTTGTTTCTTTTACTCCTCTTGAGTCTCTTTTCCACTTACTTCACCTCCATATTCAGGTTCTTCCGGCATTACAATAGCCAGGAGAAGGTATAACAATATTGCAGTTCCTGCGCTTCCCAAGAGCAGGATTACAAAGAGTATCCTGACAAGGGTTGGATCTACGTTAAAGTACTCGGCAAATCCTCCACAAACTCCAAAAAGCATTCTGTTCCTTTTGCTTCTATAGAGCCTCTTCTCCATACGAAACACCCACCT
>CAYNRW010000125.1:0-3145 GCA_964399725.1 uncultured Thermococci archaeon
AAGAAAGTGACCTTACTCTTGTAATACTCGTAAGTGATAATGAAGCTGACCTAACACTCGCACAAAAGTTAGGAGAGAGCATGAACCTTACAATATTCATAACATCATGGGGAGTGTATGACCCAAACATAACAGCGGAAATAATGGGCGCTGCTCCAGATAAGGTCTTAATCATAGGTGGCCCGGCGGCTGTGCCCAAGGACTATGAAGAAGATCTAGACGACATGGGAATAGAGTGGGCAAGAATATGGGGAAATGACAGATATGAGACAAATATTAAAGTGCTAGAGTATGTTTTGGAAAATTATCCAGAGATTTTGGATAACGTTAAGATCATTGTTGCTCACGGCCGAGACATAGGTGCTCTCAAGAAAATTAAGGTCGAGAAGGCTTTTCCTGTGTATATAGACACTAACAAGACTGATAACCAAACTCAAATACTTGCCATGATCAAGGTAACTCATATTGTAATAATAAAAACCCCATTTTCAGAAAATGCGACGGAAATGATGGAAAAAAGAATAAGAAAAGAGCTCAAAGTCAACGTAACCAAAGAGGAAGCCAACATAACAGCTGAAATGGCGTGGGAGACTATAGAAATTGCTGAGAACAAAATATTACTTGCTAAGGAGCTATTAGAAAACGAAAGTGTGAAAGTTCCAGCTGCAGAGAGACTTATACTCCTTGCCGAGAAGGAACTTGAAAATGCTAAAGAAGCATATGACGAAGGAAAATATGGAAAAGCCTATGGTCAGGCAATAGCAGCCAAAGCACACGCAGAAGCCGTGATTAGGATGGCAGGTGAAAAAAGAGAAATCATGCTCAGGACAAACCAAACCCTTAGAATCGAAATCAGAATAGAGAAGCTCGAAAGAATCATGACAAAATTCGAGAAAATAGGACTTAACATGACAGAAGAAAGAACACTACTTGAGGAACTCAAGGATGCCTTCAAAGAAGGCGACTATGAACGAGCGGAAGAGTTAATTAACCAGCTGAGAGATACGATAAAAGAAAAGTTCCACACAGAGAAACTAATGATAAGAGAAAAATGGAAAGAGAGAGGAAGGAATAAGCATAGACCCGACAAGGGTTAAATAGATAAAAACAAACTGAACAATCTCTGCTTCATTATTTATTTTTCGACAAATTATTAAATTCTCTTTTCTTTATACTCTTTCGGTGAGGATATGAGACTCTTCGTAACCGGGTTACCGAGAGTTGGAAAGACTACTCTTGTTTTAAAAGTTGCAGAAGAAATGCAAGGCTTGGGCCTAAAGATTGGAGGGTTCACGACACAAGAAGTAAGAGAAAAAGGTAGGAGAGTCGGGTTTAAGATTAAAGCCCTCGACACTGGAGAAGAAGGCATCTTAGCATGGATTGGAAGTGGTTATCCCAGAGTGGGAAAATACGTTGTTAATCTGGAGGACTTAACCCATGTAGGAGTCTCTGCAATACGAAGGGCGCTTAAAAATGCAGATCTTATAATAATTGATGAAATTGGAGCAATGGAATATAAGAGCAGAGAATTTGCGGAAGCAGTTGAGGAATCCATTAAAAGCGAAAAACCACTTTTAGCAACAGTTCACCGAAGATATGCAGGTAGATTCAAGAATTTTGGAAGGCTATACACCTTAACCCTCGATAATAGGGAAACTATAAGGTGCGAGATCATTAAAAACCTAAAAACAGTCTTGAAATTCTAAAGCCTCATTCTACAGCTACTACAATCCTCAGACCCTCTATATCAACTATTTTTGCCTTTACCCCATAAACTTCCTCTAGGATATCGGGGGTCAGGTGAGATGGCTTACCACTCCACTGTATTTGTCCATTATCGAGAACTATAATCCTGTCAGCATAGTTTAAAGCCAGATTTAAGTCGTGCATAACGCTCACAAGGATTTTTTCATCTTTGAGATCCTTCAGAAGATTCATTATCTGGAGAGCGTGGTTAATATCCAAGTGAGATGTTGGCTCATCAAGCAACATTACGTTGCTCCCCTGGGCTAAAGCCCTAGCTATCAACACTAGCTGATACTCTCCTCCGCTCAACTTCGTTACAAGATCATTTTTCCTTTCCCACATTCCTACTTTTCTTAATGCCCCCTCCACATCACCTTCAGTCGCATAGGTTCCAAGTTCAACAAATTCCTCAACGGTAAATGCAAACTCTGGAAAGGAACTTTGAGGAACATATGAGATATACTTCGCTCGTTCTTTGGGCTTTAAACTCAAAAGCTCCAGACCGTTTAGCTTAACATATCCCACAGGCCGTAAAATTCCAACAAGACATTTCAGGAGGGTTGATTTTCCAGCACCATTAGGCCCTACAATTGCTAAAAGCTCTCCCTTCCTAACTGAAAAAGCTACATCCCTTAAAATTTGCCTCTCCCCATAAGAGAACGACACGTTGACTTCCAGCTTATCCAAACAGCTCACCCCTCTTCTTTTTCATAAGGAGATATATGAAAAACGGGGCTCCAAAGAGAGCGGTAATAATCCCCACCGGAACTTCTGCTGGTTTGAGGAGTATTCTGGCAAGTATATCAGCAAAAACCATTAATGTTCCTCCAAAAAGCGCCGAAGCTGGTAAAAGTTTCTTATGATTTGGCCCGAATACTATTCTCATGGCATGAGGGCTTATTAAGCCCACAAATCCTATTATTCCGCTGGTAGCTACGGCAAAAGACGTTAAAAGAGAGATAATACCGATTACTATCTTTCTGTAGAGATTTATATCAAGCCCCATTGCGATGCTTTCCTCCCCCAAAAGGAGCAAGTTTAACTCCCTCCAGCTGAAGAGTAAAACACCAACCCCCAGAATAGAGGATAATAAAACCAGCTTAACGTCTCCCCAATCGGCCCCATTGAACGTTCCCATGAGCCAGAATATTGCATTGTGAATTCTTTCTCTTCCCACATAGAGAAGGTAGGAGGTGAGAGCACTTGTAAAAAACCCTAAGGCAATCCCCGCCAGAAGCAAAGTATCTACCGGAATATGTCCATTAACTTTTGCAATTCTGTATACCGTAATGACCGCCAACAAAGCCCCTAGCAAAGCAAAAAGCCCCATGTATTGAGGGAAATACAGAGCTGCTATTGAAGCTCCAACTGCAGCGCCCCCACTTATTCCAATTATATA
>CAYNRW010000126.1:0-3145 GCA_964399725.1 uncultured Thermococci archaeon
GAGGCGTAGCTTTCCAATTTATTAAAGATAAGGGTAACATAGGCTATCCCCAAAATCGTGAGGGCGCCGTTGAGTGTCATTATAATCTGATATTCGATCATGTCACCCACCAAATCCTTTCTCCAAGTGTAAGGAACAGGAATAAAACAGCCCCGAGATAAAGAAATGCACTGAGAACAACGAATCTAGCCAAAAGTGCTCCAATGCTCAAAAGTGCAAATACGCTCGAAAAGAGGAGGGTATTTCTCATATCTCCCCCGAGAATAAATGCATTCTCCCTAAGGCTCAAAGTCAAGATAGAAAGAACAGCCAGTGTGCCCATGTGGAAATATTTGAAATCATGGAACGCAAAGACAGCAAGAAGTGTCGGGGGGATAGTTAGGAGAAAGTACTCGTAGTGAATTCTTTTGCCCGTATTGAGTGAGATAAACCTTTCCATAATTAACAAAATTCCCAGAATCCCAAAAAACTCAATTACGTCCAAATTAACCGCAAAAATTATCTCCACTATAGATGCCCCACTGAAGAGCAGGCCGAGTAAGAAGACATAAGGCCGATGGTATAAGAGAGGGTTCTTTTTCTTTTTTGTGAAAAAGCCGATTAGTATGAGAAGGCCAAGTAAAATATCGGGCAGCTCTGAAATTAGAACACATTCCATTAGAGCCACCCCCTCAGTGTTTCATAAGTTTTAAGTGTGGAGTATACCCATATGAGCAGGGATATGAAATAAATCAAGAGGACTCCATAGTGGATGCATGTTTGGGGGTTTTTGAAGGAATAATAGCGAAGCCATGCATGGAGGACGAGGAACCACGATGCAACCCTTAAGAGATTTCTGTTAAAGCGCGTACAAGCCCCCAAAGAGGAAACAGATTTCATGAGAAGGAGAATAATAAAAATAGTACTAAAAAGAAGCAATATTACCACAATTTTTCCCAAAGTGGGAAGTGGAAGAAGCGGATAGGTAACAGAAGACACCAGAATAGTAAAAACTTGCACCTTTAACTCTCTATCAATTTTAGTGTATCTGAATACAAAAAAGGGCAGAACTATGAGCAGGCCTCCGATAAGAGTGAAGAGGGCAATAAAAAGGACAGTAATAGATGGGAACAAAGCACCTCTAATAACCCTTATACTAATCAGTCCAATGGCCATAATGAATCCTCCAATTACCTGAAGGGCTTCAAAGGTTCTGTTCTTTTTAACGTACAGATTAAGAGTGTGAAATATTAAAATAGCAAGAGAGACTCCAAGCAAGAGCATACCTCCAATGACAAGACTTAACAGTGTGTATTCATCCAAGAGGCTCACCTATAATAATTTCCTTATTCAGCTCAAGCTTGTAAAAGCCCGTAACTCCATGAGGAGACTTCTTAATTCGTATTCCCCTCGTTATTTTAAACCCTTCAACAATCTCAACTATATCTATAACATGCGTTGCAGACTCCTCGAAGATGGCAAGAGTCTTGTCATCAAGCAGTCTTTTATCCACCATCGACATCAAGACAAAGCCACGTTCTAGGGCTATGTTGGCCAATTCGGAAAAGAAGCGGTGAACTGTCTCAGGAGGATGGAAAACAAGAAGAGGCTGGAGGAAAAATATACCAACGAAACGATCTTCTGGAACTTCTCTCATTGCATGAGTTATTTTAAAAAGCTCCTGCGGAGCAAAATCCTCTCCCAGAGTAAAGTAAATAACCCCATCAATGCCCTCTGTCTTCTTAAGTCTCTTTTTAAGGCGGGGAGTTACAAAGACAACGGCTTTCTCTTTATTTTCTCTTAGAACAGCCACAACTATCTCTATCCCCAGTTCCCCGATTGTGGAAATTAAAATCGTACTTCCCGGTTCAATTTCCCCGAGAAGCTCATCAAGCTTAGGAACGCCGAGGTTCATGCTCAGACCCCGTGAAACAGAACTTCCTTGTGGTAAACTTCAATACCCTTATTGGTTATCCTATAAGGCCTGACTTCCTCATCGAAGGTACTTCCTCTAAATTTTATTACCTTAATGCCTCTAAGAGTCTTCCCCCGCTCCTCAATTGTCCTCAGCTCGATAACTCCACTTACAAGATATTCCTCAACGTCAGTAGCCTTAATCTCCGAGGTAAAGATAATTGTGGCATTATATTTGGATATTGCCTTCAGAAAACCCATAAAAGTCCTTCTGTACTCAAGCTCATCCACAATCGTGAGCTTGATCATTGTTATGGGATCTATAACTATCCTTGAGTACTTTTCAGTCTTAAGTTCTTCGCTTATTGTCCTTGTAAGCTTTTCAAAGCTGGTCGCAAACTCCTCATAGAGAACGTCGGCAAAGATAGTCTTCTTTTCTCCAACAGGTGTAGCATCTATGAGCTTTATGTTAGGATGCTCCAAGTCAAAACCAAAGTTTCTCATGTCTTCTTTGAGAGTTGAAACGGGCTCTTCAAAAGTAATATACAGACATTTTTCTCCATTTTGGGCTCCTTCCATCAAAAACTGTATTGCCAATGTGGTTTTGCCAGTTCCAGGCCCTCCTTTTATAAGATACGCCCTTCCGGGGATGAGGCCACCGTTAAGCATTTTATCAAGGCCTTTCACCCCTGTTGATATCCTCACCACATTACTCACCGCTGTAGGGTAGTCCTACTTTCACCTTAATAAGCCTTGTCATTAAGTAACATCCTTGCTTCAAAAAGAGCAATAAATGTCTAGAAAAATTAGTAAGTATCATCACAGAAGAGAAAAAGGGATCACTCAAGCTGGACTTCGTTCTCCCAGAGGCCGTGGATGTTGCAGTAGCTGAGGGCGTAGAGTTTGCCTTTTTTCTTGGTCTTGAGTACAAAGTAAGCTATGGGCTCTGTTAGGGGCTCTGTATGGTTTGCAAATTCTGCCCTGCCAACAAGTATAGGAAAGTTCTCACCTTCTGGGTGGAAATAAAGTTCAACCCAAGCTATATGATGCTCAGGGGTATTTGGATGTGGAATTTCCTTGCCAATTTGAACTTTTACTTTTACTAAATCATCTTCTTTTTTGTATTCTATAACGGGGACGTGCTTTTCTCCCTTCCAGTCCCCACTTCTTATAGTTCCAGTAATCATTTTCAATCACCTCAATCCTCTATCTTCTCAAACATATCTTTTGAAGCGCCACAGAGCGGGCATAC
>CAYNRW010000127.1:0-3023 GCA_964399725.1 uncultured Thermococci archaeon
TGTATGGGCACAATCCACTCCAATTCCGCAAGGGAAACAATCGTAAGGCTTGAGAGTCCGCCAATGAACGTTCCAAGAATTATGATTCCTGCCCTTGATGTTATTATAATGCAGGTAAGGTTCAACAACAGAAAGAAAGGAACCATAAGGAGGATCACTGAGATAGCCGAGGTTTCTGGAATAGAGGGGGAAAGCGTTCAGCTAAACACCATTTATAAGTACAATCCAGCAAAGGATGAACTTTACCATACGGGAGTGCCGAGTAGGGTTATTAACCAGCTTGCGGAGCATACGGGTTTAACAATGGATGAACTCTTAGAGGAGAGAGTGAAGAGGGAAGTTGTTCTCCAGTGGATGGTGGAGAAGGGAATAAGAAGCATAGAAGAGGTTGGCCATCACATTAGAGAATTTTACATTGATCACGAAGAGCTGCTGAAGAGAATAGAGAGAGATGCCTCAGTTGAGCTAACTGAAAAAGTTAGAACGGTAATCTAGGGTGAGAGGAGTTGGGGATAAAAGAAAAAATACTCAAATTCATTGAAAGGTTGGGTCAAAAAACTATAGAGGTTGGCGAACGTCCTATTTCGAGAATTCCCAAGACTTTAACACTCCAAGAAAGACTCCAGCTCCTGAAAAAACTTCAAGAAGAAGTTTCTCAAGAGAGAGAAGAGAAATATGAAAAAGAACTTGAGGAGATTATTGAATGGAGAAAGAGAGAATTAGAGGAATCTTTCACCCACAGATTCTCAGAATTTATGCTGAGGCATTTTAGGGGCCCAGTGGAATCCTTCACGAAGTCTCTAAAGGGACTTGACTATGACCTTATAAGGGCAAACATTAAAATGAGTAAAGAGCAGTTTGTTGCATTAATGCTGGGTGTTTCTGTTTTCACTGCAATTTTTGCTTTTTTAATAGGCGTTCTCCTCCTCATGCCCATTGACATCTCCCTGATGCTGGGGATACTGGGCTTTATTGGTGGGTTCTTATACATGAGAAACTATCCAAGAATAGTTTGGCGGAGAAGGGTTGTAGAGGTGGAAAAAGCTCTTCCATACGTTTTGAGACATATGGCATCGCTCTTAAGCGCTGGCGTTGGTATAGCTGAGGCAATGGTGTCGGTTGCTAATGCAGACTATGGTCCCATATCCGAGGAATTCGATCTCATGATAAGGGACATGCATGGCGGAACATCTTTTGAAGATGCATTAACGAGGTTTGAGGAAAGGATGGCATCCGAAAACGTTAGCAGAGTCGTGAAGCAGATTCTTAGAGCTACGAAATTCGGTGGGAACTTAGCGGATATTCTCTACAAACTTGCCGAGGACTTTTCCTTTGAATATAGAATGAAGCTTGTTGAGTACATTCAAAAGGTAAATGGTGTGGCTTTTGTCTACATGTTTATAACCATAATAATGCCCACATTATTCGTTGTGGCGATACTAGCTGCTTCATTAATGAGGAGGGCATTGGTGATGCCGGTTCAAGCGTTAGCTGTTATCCTGCTATTTGCCTTCCCTGCTATCTCAACACTTATTGTGTTTATGATAAAACGCAGTGAGCCGAGGTGATCAAATTTGGCCGAAATCAAATTCCTGCGCTCCCTTGCAAAGCCCCTTGAAAAACTACTCCCTCGGAGGTGGGTTAGGAGATATGAGCTCTTCCTGTATTCAGCGGGGATATCGTTTTCAGCGCTTGAATTTTTGGTGGTATCTTTGTTGCTGTCGGGATTGGTTGGGATAATAACTCTCATATTATCTCCGGTTAAGATTTATGCTCTTCCAGTATTCTCTGGCTTGCTTTTGGGAATCTCATTTGTTTATCCCTATTATCTACTAACCAGGAAGATAGAGGATATGGAGAAAAATCTACCCGATGCTTTCTTTTATCTTGCAAGCTCTTTAAGAGCTGGAGTTTCCTTCTCTGAAGCTTTAGAAGAGGCATCAACTGCAAGATTCGGGGCTTTAACAGAAGAATTTAAGAGAACCGTGCAGGAGATAAAGAAAGGTAGGGCAACAATAGAAGCCTTGAGGGCTTTCGCAATAAGAAATAAGAGATCTTCAGTAATCTATCGCTCCACAATGATTATTTTGGAGGCATATGAGAGGGGAGCTCCAATGGCTGATGTTCTTGTAGCAGTTGCCAATGATGTCCGTGAAATACTTAGAATAAAGAAGGAAAGAAAAGCCTCAACCGGAATGCAGGCAATGTTTTTCATAATTGCCAGTGGATTCATAGGCCCCTTCATCTTGGGAGTTGTGTCTCAAATTATGGGTGGCATGAGCACTCCGGAAGTGGGGCTTAAGCTTCCATTAGAAGCAATAAAAAATGTTTCCCTTGCATTTGTGGCAATACAAGCCATAGTTTCAGGGTTGGGGATTGGAATAATAAGAGAAGGAAAGTTTTCTGCAGGTTTCAAGTACAGCGCAATGCTCGCCATACTTGGAATTGTGGTATTCCTCGTGGCCACTAGGGTTCAGATATCAGGCTTCATCTGATTCTGCCTTTGCCTTTTCTATATCCACTATTTCCACTTCAAATATTAGTGTCTTGCCTGCAAGTGGGTGGTTGAAGTCCAAAGTGACGCTTTCTTCGTTAGTTGCAGTTATTCTCGCTATTCCGCTATCGGTCATTATATATGCTCCCTCTACGGGCTCTATGCCGGCCTTTTCAAACTCACTTGTTGGAACGTCAATTATCAAATCATCCCTCGGCATTCCATATCCTTTTTCAGGGGGAATCGTTATGGTTTTTTTCTCCCCGATTTCCATTCCTATGAGAGCTTCATCAATTCCCGGAATAAGTTCACCAACACCAACATTGGCTCCAAGGGGTCCGTATGTTCTATCTTCTACATAAATGCCTGCTTCCTTGGCGATATCTTCATAAGTTGTATCAAATATTTCTCCGTTTTCGAACCTTCCAATGTAGTTAAAAACTACAAAATCTCCTTTTTCAACTTTCATTCTTTTCACCAACTAAGTTTCTTCAGGCTTAACTTTCCCATGGACTTTATAACATTTTTG
>CAYNRW010000128.1:0-3009 GCA_964399725.1 uncultured Thermococci archaeon
TAATTAGAGAGCTTGAATCTTATAAGCTTTTTCTCGAAGGGTGAATAAACCAGCCTCCACAAGTCTCGAGTTCAAGCCCAAAGAAGAGAGTTTGGGATGATTGCCAACTTGAAACTCTCCCGTTCTACTCATGTACAACCTTGTCCACAGAACTTCCAGAGCAGCGATAAGAGGCTAACTCAAGAACAAAGCCCTAAAAATGGATTAAAAAAGCAAAGATTCAATCTCCATGAGGAAGAGCCATGAAAGATGCCACGACCTTGCCTCATTCAAAACTCCGAAAAAATTTCGTTACAAAAATTCCAAAACCTTATAACCCCTCGTTTAATAATAACCTCCAGTTACTAAAGACTCCCAAACCCCTCTCAAGCAATTAAAATCAAAAACAACACTTTAAAAAGCAGAGAAACCAAAAAACAAAAACCTAAACGTGATAGCACTCCAAAAAACATAAAAGAGAGTATGTTTTAAATAACCACTGGTGGTATTATGTACGTGATTATCGTTTACGATGTTGCCGTTGAGAGAGTAAACAAAGTCAAGAAGTTCCTCAGGCAGTATCTCCACTGGGTTCAGAACAGCGTCTTCGAGGGAGAAGTAACATTGGCCGAATTTGAGCGCATAAAAGCAGGTCTCGCGGATATCATCAATGAGGACGAAGATTCTATTCTCATTTACAAGCTCCGCTCAATGCCAAAAAGGGAAAGCCTGGGAGTGGAAAAGAACCCGATTGAGGATATTATCTAAAACCACGCCACTAGAGGCTCATACTCTTCGACCCCAATGAGGTGCTTTATCAGTTTGTATGCTTCAAGACGTATCAGCCTCTGCTTTGTCACATTTCTCTTTAGCTTCGGGTGCTTCACGCTTTTCTGCATCTCCTCATTGAAAGCTTTTAGGACAATCTTCTTCCCTTCATCATTTAGCAGGACACCGTTTAACTCCTCTCTAAAGTGTTCCTTCTTTATTATCCCCTGCTTCACAAGCCTGTTCGCTATCCTGTCGGCAATTATCGGCTTGAAGATCTCACTTAAGTCCAAAGCAAGAGAAAACCTCCTTTCGCTCGGCTCATGCAGATAGCTTACCGTTGGGGTTAGCTGGGTGTTGTAGAGCTCACTAACTATTGTGGCATAGAGTCTCGAGTTCAGGAAGCTTATCAAGGCATTCATTTCATTCTGTGGAGGTCTTCTTGTCCTTTTTACAATCTTGAAGCCGTCTGGCAAGGTTTCATCCCATAAAGCATAGTATTCTTGCCTTATCCTCGCCTCAATGTTCATAATCTCCGTTATTCTATTCCCATCTTCAAGCTCCTCTAAAAGGTCATTAAAGGAAGCGTTAATTTTCCAGCGTTTAAGGTTGAGCTCCATGTTTCTTGCCGAGCCAACAACAAAAAGCCTTGCGAGTTTAAGCCTCTTTTCTTTGTTCAAATAGTGCTCAGCCTGCTTTATAACCAAATCCCCTGAATGGAGGCTTTCCTTTGGGTAAAAGCTACCATCGTAGTGGCCGTAGTGGTTGAAGAAGTGAACCGCTATTCCTTTCTGAGCCAAAAAGTGGAGAGCCTGTGAGCTTATATTTACATGGCCGTAGATGTAGATGTCGTAAATTCCTTCAACGGCAAGAGGTCTTTTGCCCTGGGCGTTTTCAAAGTAGAGAGTGTTTTCCCTTCTGGTGAGAGTCCCATCCGAAAATAAAGTTAGGGACTTCTTTCTCATAATATCACCAGCTTACACTCTTTCCAACACCACATTCCACATAATTCGTTCCAAACTCCTCTGCAAAAACGCGCTCTGCTCTGCTCCCAGTACAGTGGCAGGGCATGACCCTTTGAACTCCTAACTTTTTGAGGCTTGTAGCTATTGCTCTAACTTCTCTTTCTGGTGCTCCAAATAGGTGAAAGCCCCCAACAACTAAGTAGGCATTTTCTCCTGTTATATTCTCTGCCCTCTCCACTATCCTGACTATTCCAGGATGGGAGCACCCAGTTACCACAACCAAGCCTTTTGAAGTCTTCAAAACAAGAGCCTGCTCTCCTACTGGAAACATTACCCCGGTAGTGTAGATATCCTTCAAAATTTCTCTTGGATTGTTAATTTCAACGGCTTTTGCTCCAAAGCCGCGGACTCTCTCTTTAAAAGCTTCTGGGAAGGTAGCCGGAAGAAACACCGTCACATTTGGATTTTCCCTTAAAATTGCCCACAATCCACCGGTATGGTCTCCATGAATGTGAGAGAGAAAAACATACTGGATTGACTTTGGGTCAATGCCAAGCTTGTTCATGTTGTTCAGCAGGATTTCACCATTGCCACCGGTGTCAAAAAGAATCGTGTAGTTTTTGAATTTCACAAGGGCAGCAAAGCCCCATGCGCTTTTAAAGCCGCTCAATGCCTTGTTGTCATAGACGATGATTATTTTGTCTTTGCCAGGATATTCTTCCTGTTGCCTGATCGAATTTTGTTGTCTAAATAAAGGAATGAAGGCCAAGACAAGCACCAAGATTGCCGCAATGAGTAGGGGAAGCTTTCTCATATCACCACCTCAAACCCAACAGAGCTCATAATACGCACATTTTTTGCACTTCTTTGTTTTTACGGGTTTTGGTGGAGCAGGAAGAGATTTTATCTGCTCGGCTTTTCCTATGGCTTTTTCAACTTCGCTTTCCCTGCCTTCCAAGGTTATCTCTTTAGTCTCTCTGAGCTTGGGGTAGTTGATGACAGCCCTTGCCCTGATGCCAAGCTTTTTGAGGTAGTGGAGGTAGTAGAGGGCCTGCATTTCATGAGCTTTTTCCATTGATTTGCCCTTTTTGATCTCGTGAACTTCAATAATGTCTCCTTTTTTGATGAAGTCTATCTTTATGCTCCCTATCTGGACTTCTTTTTCTTCTCCAAAGTAGCTCCTTTCGTGAAGGAATTTTCCTAAATCCACCCATTCGCTTTCCTGTTCCATTGTAAGTCCATGGGAGAAATACCAGAGCTTCGTGGGGCAGATGAAGAGGTAGTTTATTTCTGTGCC
>CAYNRW010000129.1:0-2990 GCA_964399725.1 uncultured Thermococci archaeon
TAACGGCGTATCTCGAGTCCACCGCCTTCCCTGGCTAGGCTACCCCGGCGCTCGATTTTTAGTAAAAAGAGAGTACCTTATAAACCTTGCTGAGAAGCCATCAACTTGAAATTTAAAAAAGGTCTACATTTAAATAGAGCTAATAATGGGATTTATACCATTTCTTTCCAGATAGTCTCTCACGATTTCAATTTCCTTCTCAGGAAAACAGTGGGAAAGACACCAGGCTCTGTCCCTTGGGAAAACAATAGGAGGTCCAAGTAGGGGATTTATGATTATGTAAAAGTTGGAATGAGCTTTAAGATGAGAGAGCGCGCTGTCTACATAAGACAGGAACTCCTCCATGTTGAGCCTCCTGGCAATGGGAATTCTCAACTCCAAAGGAAGCTGGTATTCTGAGATTAAATCCAAAGTTTTAACAAAGAGCTCCCAGAGCTTCATACTGCTTCTTTGGGGCATTCCATAAAGGAGAGGAGTTTTTAAGTCAGTAGCCACATGATCAACAAGCCCCTCTTTTACCAGCTTCTCTAAAGGTTTTACAAAAGTGCCGTTTGTATTAAGACTTACGCTTACTCCAAGTTCCTTGACCCTTTTCAGCAAGAACCTCAGCTCCCTCCACTGAAGAAGGGGCTCCCCACCAGTTATGTGCAGGTAATCAATTAAAGACATACTCTCCTCCAAATCCTCAAAAAACTTAGCCTCATCTAATTTCACACAATCTATGCCGCTTGCAATTTTCCAATTATGGCAAAAGGGGCACCTCAAATTGCATCCGCAGAGCCAGAGCGTGAAAGTCACGTTTCCACGAACGTCCATCATGCTAACGGGCTTCCATCCACTTATAAGCATAGTAGCACCTCCAAATAAAAATTAGAGGGCATAATGCCTCCTACCCCAAAATTCTTTTTTTCTAAATGGATTCCAGTTCTTCAAAGGTCTGTAATATCCGACTATTCTGCTCCATATCTCGACATCCTCACTTCCACAGCACGGACAGTGAGTGTGCAAACCCGTTATTGAGCGACCACATTTGTTGCATACTGTCACGGCTGGAGTGTAGCTCCAATAGACCAGCTCAGTCCTCATCAGCCTCTTGGTAAGCTTTGCAAGTGCCTCAGGGTCGGGTTTCTCCCCGAGGAAGATGTGCATCATAACCCCTCCAGTAAAACTCTTTTGAACCATGCTCTCTACTTTTATCCTGTCCGCCAGCTCTAGGGCTCCATAATAAGGAGCTATGCTGGTTGAGTATATTGGGTTCTCCAAGTCACTGAGGTACTCCCCAAGTTCGGGAAATTCCCTTAGGTCCTTTATGGCAAGTTTTGCTGCAGCGCTCTCTCCCGGAACCTCCTCAACATTCCAAGGAATTCCACTTTCTTTCATCCATTCATGAGCTTTCATGGTTGCGAATTCTACCATTCTTTTCATAAGCTCCGCAGCCTCTTTCCAATCTTTTCTCGTTCCTTCGAACCATAAAGAGGGATTCCTAAGATAGATCGCTGCGGCTTCGGGCAGTCCTAAAATTCCTATCGTGTTGAAATAGCTTAGAGGAAACCTCTCGAGGTAGGTCAGAAGCATTTGATACATGTTATGATAGTTATTTATCAGCTTAATGTAGCGATTCCTAAACCATTCCATTGTGCTTTTAGCCGTTTCAAGTACTTTTTCGTATTCCTCCCAGAACTCATCGTCATCTTTGGATTTCAGAGCTACCCTAGGAAGGTTTATGGTGGTTACGTTTATCGATCCCGTGACGTCTGGCATTGCCCATAAACCACCGAAACATTGCTTCTCAAGCATTTCAATTGCCTCTTCTTTTACCTTCTTTTCTCCTATCTCAAAAGCTAGAGAGAGCTCGCTTCTATCAATTGTTAGCCTGCAACACATTGCATAGCTTGCATCAGGGTCAACGACCTTTGTGTTGAGCCAGTAAAAGCTTCCCATCCTTGCGGCAGTCGTGAATATCGCCTCAAATATCTCTGAATCATCCCAAAGCATCTTTGCCGTTGTCATGAGCGTTGGGATTGGGAATGTAAACGGCTGTCTCTTTTCATCACCATGTTGCAGTACCCTAGCCAATGCCACCACAAACTTTTTCGCCTCTTCCTCGTACTTGCCCAGCGGTGCCACCCTCTTGCCATTATATATTGCATAATCTCCATCCAGCATTTTCTTTGGAGCATCAAGGGTTATGGTAAAGTTCGTGAAGGGTGTTTGCATACCTATCCTGGATGGATAGTTCAAATTGAAAACTAACCGCTGTATCTGCTGCTCTACCTCCCTTTCGTTTAGCCTATCCTTCCTTATGAAAGGCCCAGCATACCATTCCACACTTGAGAGCGCCTGAGCTCCTGAGAAATAGTGCTGCATTGTTATGAGGTAGTTGGCCACATGATCCACAAAGGTATCAAAGTGCCTGGCGGGCCGAGAGCTTATTGTAGGGGTCTTTAATCCCATCTCAAGAAGCTTTGAGATGCTGTGCCCCGTGCAGTAGGGAATATACAAGCTGTAAGGCAGTTTGTGAATGTAGATATTGCCTTTATGATGGCTTATCAGGTACTCTTTTGGTATTAATTCTACGTACTCCATTAACCTCTTTTCCATCACAAAGGCAAAGAACCCCGTTGGGCCCGGATATCTGTTCGCATTCTCCAAAACATCAAGAGTACTCCATTTTGCGTACTCCTTGACAATATCTTGGTTTGCCTTTAACTCCTCTGCCATATCGTTTCACCATTGGATATTTTATCCAACTAGAAGTATGGGAGAACAATAGAAATACTTTTCCCCTGTTAATGTCGGATAAATGACAATGATCTAAAAAGAAAGAGAAATAAAGTGGCGGGATAGTTTGAAATAAGAAGACATATCATCAGAAGCGAGTCTCAATAGCACTTGGCCGCATCAACCAGCATACTTTTATTTGGTATTTTGTCAAAATCATGCCAATATATTTGTCATTCGTTATATAACTGAATCAATTGGATTAGATT
>CAYNRW010000130.1:0-2959 GCA_964399725.1 uncultured Thermococci archaeon
CATAAACATTTTCAATGCTTGTTTGCATTCTCTCGTTTGTCCATATTGCTCCAGTCTCTCCAATCCTAATTCCAAGCTGGCGTGCGAGCGTCGTGTTTGGCTTGATTCCGGTAGCTATGATGACTAGGTCCGCTTTATATTCTCCTGCATCAGTGATTACTTTCTCCACTTTATCTTTTCCTTCTATCTTTAGCGTCACTTCCTCCAGACGAAGATTTAAGTGTTCTCTAAGTTTTGTTTCTACTATGTCGGTGATGTCTTTGTCAAAGGTCTTTCTTAGGACTCTCTGGCTTCTTCCAATTAGAGTTACGTTCTTCCTCTGAACTACAAAAGCTTCGGCCATTTCAAGTGCTATATAACCGGTTCCAATAACTATAACATTCCTTACATCGTTCTTTTCCATATACTCTTTTATTGCGACTGCATCTGGCGGCAAATCTGCCGTGAAAACCCCTTTCAATTCCACACCATCTATGGGTGGAATCTGAGGAGAAGCACCGTTTGCAAAAACTAGGTAGTCCCATTCGTATGTTTTCTCTCCATCTTTCTCTCTTACTCTAACGCTTCCCTGTTCAACATCTATGACTTCTGCGTTCAAATGCAAATCAATCCCTCTCTTTTTGATGAAAAATTCGGGTGGGTAATGCATGAGCTTCTCCTTTGGAGAGATTCCTTCAACGACGTAAGGCACTCCACATGGAGCATGACTAACCCATTCAGTTGCTTCAAATACTTTAACGTCCCATTCGGGTTTTAACCTCTTCACCCTTGATGCAGTGCTCATTCCAGCCGCTCCGCCACCTATGATAACCACTTTTTTCATAAACATCACCAAAAAAGGTTGTAAACCTAAGGTTAAAAAATTAGCGGAAGATCAAACATTCAAAGGAAGCTTCACATAATTGAGGACACTTCCGTAGCTCTTCTTTATTTCAACATGTTCAACAAATTCCTTAAATTCTCCTCCAGCCAAGCCATCGCCGATTATTGCACTTCCCTGGGCTGCTTCTTTTGCTTTTCCTTCTAACCCTCTCTGCTTAACCACTGGGAGATCAAAGTGATCCTCAAAGAGATCTTTAACGTTTTTTCTAAGTTCTTTTATGCGCATAAGCCTGCCTGAGAGTATTATCTCTTTAGCATCTCCCACAACGGCAAGTTCGCTGGCAACAGCTTTGATAAAGCCGTCTTTCATGGCATCCCAGGCTTTTGCAAAAGGCTCTTCATCCAAACGCTTTGCAAATTCCTCCGGTGGCAATATTTTTTCGGCAGCTATTATGGAAGCACCTCCCCAAAAGAGATGCCATTTCTTGAGCCTTCCCATTAGGTATGCCACTTCTCCATCCAATGCCCCGCTGTTGACATAGGCAGGCCCTGGGAATATTGTGCCCCCAATCCCGTCTACTATCTTCCCATTCTTAACGGCTCCGGCATAGTTATAGCCAAAGCCAACCTCCAGCAGGACAAACGAAACGTTGTTGTATTCTATTCCGAGTCTCTTAGCCTGATCGTAGACACCAAGAACCGTTATAGCCATTTTATCCGCTGTTCCCATATCGATTTTGTTATATTTCCTCCACTCAGGAACCGTGGGAAGGTGTATAACACCGGGAATGAACCATACGTTCATGTTCTTTTCGGCCATCTCGCCTATCATCTTTTGTAGCCCGATGAGGACGGGGATTTCTTTCATCTCTTCTTCTCTAACAAGTGTCATCTCAAAGCGGTCTTTCTCAGTCAGCTCTTTTATATGCTTAAGTGGAACACCGTATCCTGAGGGGCCGATTATTAACTCTGCGTTGAAGTCTTCTATTGCTTTAACGATTTTGCTTGGCTCTTCTGCAACTACTTCACTCGGAAAGCTGAGGTCGAGTTTTATCTTTCCGTTCTCGAGGCCGATAATGTCAAAACTCTTTGTCCCAGGATCGACACCTATAACTCTCATTTTATCACCAAGAGAAAAAAATAAAAGGGTTTTAAAAAGAAAACGCTCACTTTTTCTCTTCAATATAATATCTCCCCTTAACCTTAACGAGCTTGTAAACTTCTCCTTCCCTTACTTCAAACCTCGGTTTTTCGAGTTCAAAGATCTCGTAGCTCTTCATATCCATAAACTGGATTTCTCTTGGAGTTGAACTCGTTGCCATCGCCTCAATTCTCTCGTGCTCTATTGTGTCTATCTCATCCCGTTTTGCACTCTTCCAGTCTCTGTGCTCACTTTCATGTGTAGAGAGGTTCTTTAAGAGCAAGCCCTTTCCATTAATCTCTTCAACTCGGTATACATTGCCTTTTTTGTCACCAACTATGTCACCTTTTCTGAACTTTGGAATTCTAATCCTAACGCTCGTCCGGTAGACTTCTTTGCTTGTCATTCTATCCTGTCCAACCAGCTGATAGGCTTCGCTTATACTCCCCCCATATCTCTCTCTTATCGCTTGGGCGAGTTTTCTGGCCGCTGAAGTCGATCCCATGTAAAAGTCTAAGCCTTCTTCTTTTTCCACAGTGTCTTGAATGAAGCCCATTCTATCACGCTTCATTATTTCGTCAACTTTCTCCTCAACAAGCTTTGAGATTTCATCTTTTTCTTCCTTTGTTAGTGTTCTGTCTTCAGCCCTAACCTGTAAAATTGCCTCGAAGTATCCTCCAAGGAATTTTTGGCATCTTGGGCAAACTGTCTGCCTCACATAAACCCTTACTTTCTTCTTTTCGTAGTGAAGTTCCTTCTGCATTTCATGAATTCTCGCTTTAATTTTCACCTCATAGTTGATTATTGCTGGGAAGTAATCTACATGCCACTCCAAGGGTTCAAAGCTTACATATGCACTCCCTACGGACACTTCTTCAATTCCCTCCAACTCCTCTTTTGGAACAATCTTTACTTCTTTAACCCTCTCATCTAGAAGAAGATTCTCAATGAGGGCATTATCTGCCACCTCAAAGATAAGCTCCTCAAGATTGTAAG
>CAYNRW010000131.1:0-2934 GCA_964399725.1 uncultured Thermococci archaeon
GGCCCCTCAAATATCCTAAGGCTTTTCAGAGGCTCGGCATTACCCCGCCTAAGGGGATTCTTCTTTATGGGCCGCCTGGGACGGGTAAGACTTTGCTTGCTAAGGCTGTTGCTAATGAGAGTGAGGCTAACTTTATTGGCATTCGTGGGCCAGAGGTTCTTAGCAAATGGGTTGGAGAGAGCGAGAAGAACATTCGTGAGATATTCAGGAAAGCTAGGCAGGCTGCTCCCACGGTTGTTTTTATTGACGAAATAGACGCAATAGCCCCAAGAAGAGGTACAGATGTTAACAGGGTTACTGATAGGCTCATTAACCAGCTTTTGACTGAGATGGATGGTATTGAGGAGAATAGTGGTGTGGTAGTTATTGCTGCTACGAACAGGCCCGACATACTTGATCCAGCTTTGCTGAGACCTGGAAGATTCGATAGGCTTATCCTAGTTCCAGCGCCGGATGAGAGGGCGAGGCTTGAGATTCTTAAGGTGCACACGAGAAGGGTTCCATTGGCGGGTGACGTTAGCCTAGAAGAACTCGCAAAAAGAACCGAAGGATACAGTGGCGCTGATTTGGCCGCAGTTGTTAGAGAAGCTGCTTTGATTGCCCTTAGGAGGGCCGTTTCTAGAACTCCTAGGGAGCTCATAGAAGAGCAGGCCGAAGAATTCCTTGAAAAGCTTCGCGTTTCAAAGAGAGATTTTGAAGAGGCAATGAAAAAAGTTAAGCCGAGTATAACAAGGTACATGCTTGATTACTATAAACAATTTGAGGAGAGCAGAAAAGCTGCTGCAAGAGAGGAGCGTAAGGAGGTTGATTATTTCACTCTCTGACCTTTTATTTTTAGAAAAGATTTTATAGAAAAAAGGCGATTTCTTATGTAGGTAAAGATTGGAGGGGACTAAGATGGTGAAAATTAAGGCATCAAAGCTTAGGGATATGGAGCTTATAACCGACACGGGAATAAGACTTGGATGGCTTTACGATCTGAGTTTTGACGAGGAAACCGGAGAAATTTTGGTAATTGTTGCCGAACCGGATGAAGATCTGGACACGAGTGAGTTTATTACCGATCATGAGGGTCTTCTCCTTATACCAATGAAGGCCGTTAAAAGCATTGGAGAGTTTATTGTTATCGACCACAACAAGCTTGCTGTAAAGTCCAAGCTAAGGAGGATTTCAACAATAAAGGAGAAACTCCAAGGACATTGATTTTTCTACTTCCTCTAATTTTGGGTAACCCTTTGGTGATTGTATGGAGGCTAAGCGTTGGCCACTCTGGTTTATTGCCTTTAGCTTAATGGTTTTGTTCGCTTTACTCACAGTTTATTTCGTGAGGTCTAAAAACCCTGCAGGGGCAGTAATCTCTGTGATGTTAGCTTTCTTTTCTATATATCTAGGGATGAAACTTGCAGGGATTGAGAAAAGCGAAGAAGAGAAAATTAAGGAAATGAAAGTTTTAACTTTGACTGTTGAGATATATTCTCCAATAATAGCAGCATTTTCCGTGTGGAAATTAGCGAGCAGTTATGGAACAGAAGAGTTTGAACTCCTCAGTAGATACTTTTCTGTGGCAGTACAGCTCCTCATATATTCGTATCTGATTTCGATGCTTTATCATTGGCTTAGAAAATAGTGGGTTCTTTGACCTGTTTGAGGCTTAGAGTACCTTTGGATGTTGATGATTAATGCAAAAAGTTTATAAGGATGTAAAGTAAACTTTACGTAAAGGAAACTTTACATGGTGAGAGTGATGAAGGAGAAGAAGGTGTTATTACCCGCGCTCCTCGCAGTTGTAGCTCTTGGCTGGATTGTGGGGTGGGCCACGAGCTCAGGAAAAAGCGAGCTTGCCTTGGTTGCCTTCGCCTTAACCGCGATTTTCATTAACTTCTACTTCTCCTACCTTGAGAAGAAGGGCTTTATCCTCGAAGACGAAAGAACCCTGAGAATAAACGAAATTGCTTCTAGAAGAACCCTTCAGATAACGAGCATAGGCCTTGCCGTCGCTATGCTTTTGCTGTCGGGAAAAACCTCGGACCCTAAGATGGAAGGTGCCTTCTTAACGGCCGGCCTCGTGCTGGCAGTTATGTTGACGCTCCACCTCCTCTTCAGACACTACTATTCGAGGGTGATGTAAGTGAAGAACCGCCTGCGCGAGCTGAGGGAGTGGAAGGGGCTGACGCAGGAAGAGCTGGCAAAGGTCCTTGGAGTGACGAGACAGACGATTATAGCCATCGAGAAGGGGAAATACGACCCATCGCTGAGATTAGCCTTTAAAATAGCGAAGTTTTTTAAAGTTAAGATTGAAGACATATTCATCTACGAGGGTGAAGGGGATGAAAGGTAAGAAAATTGGGGGGTTCGTTCTTTATTTTCTCGGTATTGGCTTGGGGATTGTCATGCCTCCAGTTGAGAGGCTTGCCTGTATGATGGTTTCAAGCGGAGAGGTCTGCACTGGGATAAACATACTCTTGCTGACAATTGAGCTTAGTCTGATGATGCTCGGCGCGCTTCTCATTAGCCTTTCTCACTTCTTCAAAAGCTCCCATCACTTCAGCGGATTCTTGGGAGTTTCCACAGGCCTAGGAATAGCCCTTATTGGAGGCTATGCTGGTTTGAATGCCCTTGCGCTCTTCGGTGTGGCGCTCGCGACCCTCGGGCTAATTCTCTACAAAGCGGGAGGGTGAAAAATGCCCGCAGTAAAAGTTGAAAATCTTGAAAAGGACTATGGCAAAGTCAAAGCCCTTAAGGGGATAAGTTTTGAGATAAAGGAGGGCGAGATATTCGGCCTTATAGGGCCAAATGGCGCTGGAAAGAGTACAACTCTCAAGATTCTGGCGACCTTGTTAACTCCAACAGGAGGAAGGGCAGAGGTATTTGGATATGACGTCGTTAAAGACGGGGATGAAGTTAGAAAACTCATAAGCTACCTTCCAGAGGAAG
>CAYNRW010000132.1:0-2908 GCA_964399725.1 uncultured Thermococci archaeon
TCACAACAAATAGAGAAGACCAAAGATAAAGGAAAAAACAAAACAGGTCTTTACTCTTTTTCTAATATCACGGCAGTACCATAAGCGAAAATCTCAGCTGCCCCAGAAGCAACTGCCGAAGTCATGAATCTAACTCCAATAACCCCGTTAGCCCCCATTTCCTTTGCATGTTGAATCATCCTCTGAAGAGCTATCTCCCTAGCCTCTGCAAGCATTTCGGTGTATTCCTTCACTTCCCCACCTGCAATGTTTCTTAAGCCAGCCAGTATGTCTTTTCCCAAGTGTTTTGCCCTAACAGTTGCCCCTCTTGCAATTCCAAGAACTCTAACTACCCTATATCCCGGAACATTCTCCGTTGTAGAAAGAAGAAATTCCTCCATCTTCACCACCCAAATACTTCGAACTTCGAGGTAATTTTATATTCTAAAGCTTAAATACTTTTCTGGAGTAATAAAAGGGGTGAAAAAATGAAGCTGACACATGTAGATGAAAAAGGCGTGAAGATGGTTGAGATCGGACACAAAGATATAGTTTTCAGAAAGGCCGTCGCAAAAGGCAGAATAAGACTAAAGCCCGAGACAATAAAACTTATTCAAGAAGGAAAGACAAAAAAGGGCAACGTAATTGCCACTGCACAGATAGCAGGTATTTTAGCCGTAAAAAGAACCTGGGAGCTAATTCCACTCTGTCACCCAATACCACTTACGGGTGTTGACATCTCCTTTGAATTTGGGAAAGACTACATTGAAGCAACGTGTGAAGTAAGAGCTTATTACAAAACCGGCGTTGAGATGGAAGCACTAACCGGTGTCAGTGTCGCTCTTCTCACGATATGGGACATGATTAAAGCTGTGGAAAAAGATTCTACTGGGCAATATCCTTTTACGAAGATTGAGGAGATCAAAGTAGTCGAGAAATTGAAAGAGTAGAATTTATAAAATCTGAGAGGGGTTCAGTAACGAGATGAAGCTCAACAGTGAGGCGAAAGAAATTTACAGGGATATAAAAAATGAGATGAAAAAGAGAATCCAACTCAGAGAAAGCTTGGCATATCTCGACAGATTTTCGCCAACAAGCAACAGAGAGGAAATACTAACGAGACAGAAATATCTGAGGGAAAAGCTTCCAAAGATTAAACCAGAGCTAAAATTCCTTCTCTCAAAAATAAAGCCCATAAGATTTAGAAAAGACTACTTCCACGACAGGCTTCTTGTGGTTAGCGAGGAAGAGCTTGAGAGGGCAAAAGCCCTTGGCATCTGCGATGTATCACTGGAGCCCGAGGAAGGGTATGATTTAATACTAAGCACAACTGACTATGGTCTCGATGTAGAGCTTTCTATCAGCGAAATAGCTCCAGAACTCTACATAATGCCTCTATGGGAAAATCAAGAAACTCTCAAGACCCTTGCCTATATAGGAAGGCTTTTGAATTCCCCTTCTGTTGCAGAGGATATCTTAAGAGAGCTGAAGAAGTTTAAAGAAGTTGCAAAAAGGAGAGAGCTCTTGGATAATCTTGAGGAGATAATTCGGAGTGAGGAGCAAAGGTTAAACTCCAAAATCGAAGAAAGACTAAAGGAATTCAGTTTAACCTTAAGCGGGAAGGACCTCCTGGAATTCTTAAAAGAACTAAAGGAAGGAAACTATCAGACAATATTCTCCCATTTTTCCCAAGTTGAGAATGAAATCCTGGAAGAAATACGAAAAAGCGAAGAGCGGTTAGCTGAATTACTTAATATTGATGCAGAAGTGTTCTCAAGAGAAAATTTGTATCCAGTGGAGGTTTCTGGAGAAGTTATTGAATTTCTGAGAGCAAAGCTTGAAAAAGAAACAAAAATCGATAGCTATCTAATAAGCCGAGAAATTTTGAGAAAAATAAAACATTTACTTCCAAAGCTCAAAGAGGAGCTCCAGAGGGCTTATGAGCTGGAATTTCTGAGGGCGGTGAAGGAGTTTACCGAAGGCTTCGTCTTTCCAGAAATTGGCAGTGGTGGAATTGGGTTCATAAACGGAAGGCATTTATTTATAGAGAATCCTCAGCCAGTCAGCTACGTTGTTGGGAATATTGCGAACTTTGACGGCACAAGAGGGGAAAAGGTTGTGATTCTGACAGGGGCAAACAGCGGTGGGAAGACTTCCCTGCTTGAGCTTATCGCCCAAATAGCAATTCTCGCCCATATGGGACTTCCTATTCCAGCAGAAAAAGCTTGGGTTGAGCCTCTAAACGAGCTATTCTTCTTTAAGAGAAAACGTTCCTCCTATGGGGCTGGAGCCTTTGAAACTGCTTTAAAGGCCTTTGCTCGGTCTCTTACAAAAGATGGTAAAAAGCTAATCCTTATAGATGAGTTCGAGGCAATAACAGAGCCAGGTGCTGCTGTAAAGATAATTGGAGAGCTTCTGAAGATAGCATACGAGAAGGGCTTTTACGTTGTGATTGTCTCGCACTTGGGGGAAGATTTAAGAAAGGAGCTTCCCTTCGCGAGAGTTGATGGAATAGAAGCCCAGGGATTAGATGAGAACCTTAACTTAATAGTGGATAGGCAGCCCAAATTTGGGGTATTAGGAAAAAGCACTCCAGAGCTTATTGTGGAAAGACTGGCAAAGAAAAAGCGTGGGAAGGAGAAAGAAATTTTTGAGAGAGTGTGGAGGGCCTTTAGGAGTTAACCTTTAACCCAACTCCTCTCCCTGTATCTGCCCCGGCTCTCGATTTCGTTTAATTTCGCTTCAACTTCTTTCCTCTTCTCTGAACCTCTAATCTCCTCATAGCCATTTAAAACCTCTTCAAATCCTTTCTCAAACCACATGTAATGTGTGCTCTCCATAGCCCTTCTGAGAAGGTGAAGGTCAACGCCTTGAGCCTCAAGAGATGAGTCGAATTCAGCAAGGCCAAAATCGATGAAGTAGATTTTTC
>CAYNRW010000133.1:0-2886 GCA_964399725.1 uncultured Thermococci archaeon
AGGCAATAAAAGCAACCATTGAGAAGTATGCCAATGTAGAAGTCAAGAGAGTAAGTGAAGTAACGACCCTTGAAGGCTGTGAGCTTATTATTGTTGGGACTCCAATTTACTATGAGAGGCCTCTAAAAAGCATTCTTGAGTTTCTGGAGAGACGCTCCGCTGAGCTTGAGAACAAAAAGACGGCAATTTTTATTGTTTGCTTTGCAGCCACATTTGGAAATCTCGTTAGGTGGCACATTCAAAATCACTACATAAAACCCCTAATTAAGAGAATTCCCGGAGAGATCATTGATACCCTCGTGCTGAAGGGCGGGATTGGAAATGTAAGCGGAGGTGAAATAGAGAAGGCAAAGAGATGGGCTATCAGGCTTTTAGATTTTTGATCTTTTATCCAGAAGCCATAAGATAAACCCTATCAAGCCAACAAAGACAACCATTCCAATCATTGTTATCAAGATGTTGGTATACATTGCAAGAATTCTTGTAAGGATTATCAGGAAGGTCATTGCAATGGCAAGGCCCACAATTAGAAGGAGAGTCCCAAATTCCTCCAGTATTCTCATGGCTACCACCTAATATCAAACGGCACTTCTGCCCTCTCTCCTCTCTCAATTTTGTGCAGCTCTTTCCTATAAGCTTCTAAAGGCATGTCTTCTTTTTTTAAAACGCGGGCAAATGTCAAAGGCTTTTTTTCGAGCTGGGCAAAAAATTCGGGGTATCTCTTATCTCTAATCAAGTGATGATCCAAGATGATCTCGGCGTTTGTTTCTTTTATTATCTCATTAAGGTTTTTGAGACCAGTGTTCCAAGCTCCCTTAACCCTATAACCTTCGAGGTATGTTGGAGGACCTCCTGTGATTAATACATCCGGCATCTGCTTGATTATCCAGTCTTTTGATGCTTTGTTCAAAAGCTGAATATCGCTTGCGTGGATTATTCTCTTTCTTCCATCGTCCACCATAACCATCACAACAAAGCCGAGTTTTGAGCCTTCACTTCCATGCGGAACGGCTGGAGAGACCTCAATTATGAACTCTCCAAAGTCAAAGAACCTTCCATCGGCATACTCGATTTTCTCTGCTATTTTTTCTGTCTCCTTAAGGAAAGCCCATGCTCTCCTCTTCTGGCTGAAGTTTATGTTCTCCTCGGGGTGCTTTATAAGAAGGATTTTATGAGTGTAAAGCTCCTTCGCTTTTTCAGGAGAAGAGCTTTCATAAATCCCCTCGAAGAATGGAGTGTGGTGATCGTAATGGTAGTGAGAAATTGTTATTATCTGGGCTTTTTTTGAATACTGCTGTATCCTTTCTCTTGCTTTTTGTAGGGCTCCAAGCTCTGCTTTGGCCGGGGGAAGAGAATAGCGCTTTGGACCTAACGCTGCTCCAGGATCGATAAGAATTCCTATCTTCCCAATCTCTAAAAACGTTGCAAGACTCCTAACGCCTAGACTTTCTGATGCAAGCGGAATAAGCTTCATAGAGTCACCTTAGGTTTTAAGCTTCTGAATCTCTTAAACTTAACTTTGAAGTTATAACTTAAAAGTTCTAACTAAAAATGCGCCTTAAAATCGCAAACTGACGTTTGTTCCAGGCCCCTTCCTCAATAACTATAAGGAGCACTCCACTGTTTATCAGCGCAAAATCCTTTAATGCTGCTAAAAATTTCACAGTGGACTCAAAGCCATTGTACATTGACAAATACTCCAAGCAATCTATTATTACAATCCCTTCGACACCTTTTTCTTTTGCCTCTCTAAAGTACTCGCTTATCATCTGAGCCATGTATGGAAGATTCGTTGGGGAAAGCCGATCTTCTCGCTCTTCAGTGCTCAAATAGTAAGCTTTCCACTTCTCCGGAACATCTAAGCTTCTAACAAATGCCAGCACAGGGTAGTCCCTGAGGTTCTTCTTTATCTGCTCATATTCTTTTGGGGTTATAAGCCTAGCCCCAGGTTCCAAAACAACTTTTAATTCCACGGGCTCCTCCTCAAAGAATAAAAACTCTCTGGAAGTTACAAGATTTATCATGAAAAATGCCATGCCTACGGAGAGCGCAGTGCCAATAAGTATCCATACAAAACTAAGGTGTGGAAAACTCAGTCTTACTGGATAAAGAAGAACGAAGATACCAAATGCAATTGTCAAGATGCCGAGATGAAGGCTATTTCTTTTCTTTTTGCCCATCGCCAAGAAAACAAAGCCAGAAAATAGAAAGAATATCCCCGAAAGGACAACAAAGGGCACTTCAGCAGAAGAAAAACTATATGGGAGCCCCAAATGAATTAAGAGTATACCATAGAGAGCAAAGAGGGGAGGGATAATCCCCACTAGCTCCAGCTTTATTGATGTTTTGATGTCCCCATACTCCTTGAGGTATGTCAAACCCCCGTATATCAAAGTTCCTGAGAAGAGAGAATAAAAAAGTGCAACTTCTTCTTTATTTCCTGTATAAAATGCCACCTGCATTAGTATGAAAAATACCCAAGCAGCTGACCAGAGAAGGAGGGCCTTTATTTTGTGCTTTAGATATGCGTGAATAAGCACTCCAAGGGTTCCAGTGGCTATGAATACACCCATAACACGAACAAATAAAGTCAGATATTCTTCATTCATAATGACTACACCATATTTGAAGCAATTCACAATTGAATATAAATGGGGAGTTAATAAAGTTTTCTTTGTCGGCAAGGAAAAAGATTTTTAATCCCATTTTCTCTGGATATTATCGAGGGCCCGTAGCTTAGTCTGGACAGAGCGTCGCCCTCCGGAGGCGAAGGTCGCGGGTTCAAATCCCGCCGGGCCCGCCATTTATTCTCAACAAACTAAGAACTCTCTAAAGACAACTCCCTCCTTGTGTGCTTGCTTGAATGCCTTATCTCGTGAAAGCCTC
>CAYNRW010000134.1:0-2864 GCA_964399725.1 uncultured Thermococci archaeon
CCTTTTCTTGGTAAAAAAGCAGCTTGAGTTCCTTGGCATTCAGGAGGATTTTTCTGATGTTATTGTTATCAAAACTGGGGGAAAGATGGATGTTGGAAAGGTCATTGAAAGAATTCCGCTGGAAACAGAGCCGGTGATATACTTAAGCAGGTATGAGAGCATAGCCAACAAAGTCTTTTCTGAGGAGAAGTACATTAACATAGTCCTCGGCCTTGAGAGGCTTTTTGCTTTCATGCAGGAACCTGTCGAGTTTTATACCGTAATGAACTCCATTCGAGGATTCTTAGGGAAGAAGAGCAGAAAGGCATTTTACATAATAGATAAAAACATTGCTTCAACTCTCAAGTTTAACCCGATCCCAGAGTTGGAAGAGATAGCAACAACAGTCGCTTATATCAGGGGAGAATATGGGAAAGGAAAGGTTACTTTTGGAAAGAACCCGGTTATAGGGTTTCTGGGTAAGGAGTTTGAGGTTTCTCTTGAGAAGGTACTTCAGTGGTGAACATGGGATTTAACGTTTTCAAAAAGAGAAAAAAAGAAGTTCAGATATTTTCAAGAAGAGCTGTAGGAAAGTTTAAAGTGGAGAGGGTCTTTGAAATCCTTGGCAGGGAAGTTGTTGTTGGGGAAGTTATTGAGGGGGTTATTTACTCAGGCTATAAATTAAAGGGAAAAGGAGCTGCACTTATAAGGGAGATACAAAAAGAGAGACAAAAGGTTGATTTTGCTCTAGAGTGTGACAAAGTTGCCCTTGTTTTGGAAGGCAAGATTAACCCGAAAGTTGGCGAAGTGCTTGAGGTCTATCAATCCTAAGGGCTTTTAAACCTCTCTCGCTTATACCCTTTCGGTGGTAGAGATGATAATATTCGACAATCACTTTCATGTTGATCCCTTTAAGGGGCTCTTCTTGGAGGCGGTAAAGCAGTTTCACAAGGCTGGAGGGACGCATCTGAACGTTGTTTACAAGAGCGCTCATGACTACGGCTTTAATGGGACCAAAGCAGAGGACTTCATGAAGGCCATGGATTTCCATATTGAATTGGTGGAGAAGGTAAATAAGGAAACTCCCGTTAAGGCCTTTGCAGTTGTAGGCGTTCATCCTGCGGAATTTGCATATTTGGCTGAGAAGAAAGGCATTGAATACGCAAAAAGCGAGGTCATGAGGGCGTTAGAGTATGCGCAAAAGCTCTGCCTTGAAGAAAAGGCAATAGCAATAGGCGAGATAGGAAGGCCCCATTATGAAGTGAGCAAGGAAATATGGGAGGCGAGCATGGAGCTCATGATATATGGGATGGAACTGGCCAAAGAAATAGATTGTGCGGTTCAGCTGCACACGGAGAGCTTTAATGAAGAAAAGTTTAGAGAGCTCGGCAAAATAGTTAAAGAAGTTGGTATAAAGCCTTACAGAGTTGTCAAGCATTACTCCCCTCCGCTGGTGAAGGTGGCGGAAGAAGCTGGCGTATTTCCTTCAATTTTAGCAAGCAAAAAGGCTCTCATGGAAGCCCTGATGCAGGGTGACAGATTTTTAATGGAGACCGACTACATAGATGATAAACGAAGACCTGGAGCTGTTTTAGGGCCAAAAACCGTCCCAAAGAGAACCCTATCATTTATTCAGCAAGGCCTTATGAGTGAAGAAACCGCCTACAAAATCCACGTGGAAAATCCAAAAAAGGTTTATGGGATCGAACTGGAAGAGTAGCCTCTAATCTTCAGCTTTCATTTCTGTTTATTTCATTTTTAAGCAACTTATTTAAACTTTTACGCTCTTTTCCGGTTAGTTGTTGTTTGTGAACATCTAAGTTAACAACAAGTTCAGAGCTAACTGAGAACTGTTTTTGGGAAGTTTAATTGAGTAGTAAGCTCTGCTTATTGCATCTCTAAGTTTGTTGTTCTCCAATAGTAGAAGTGCTGAAGAAAGTTCTTCCTCTGCAAGTTTTGGATGAAGCTCTATCTCTTCCTCACCATTAAAATTTGCCACCTTTTGAAGCCTCGCCCTTTAGGAGGGATCAGTAGTTGGACTTAAAAAGAATAACGACAAAAGAATATCATGCCAAGAGAAAAAGTTGTCAGAGTGTGGGACGAGAGAGAGATTATCTACCCACCCAAGCGGTGGAAGATCTTAACAGAAAAACGTGAGAAAGCCCTAAAGATAATGGAAAGGCTGAGCCAGTTTGACCCCCATGTTTATGGAAGCGTCGCTAGGGGAGATGTCAGAAAGGATAGTGATATTGACATTGTAATTCCTTATAAAGTGTCAAGCTTTTTAATCGAGCTGAGCTTGGAGGGAATACCCTTCGAGAAGAGGAGAATTGTTATGGCAACCCCCTGGCATTTAATAAAGGGGCATATTGAAATCGACGATGAGACTACGATAACGTTTCCCCTCGTTGAGCCCAAAGATAGGGAGATCGAATTTTACAAATGGGGTGGAATGGTTGACATCTGGGGGATCAAGACAAACCTTCGAGTACCCGGAGTTAACAAAAAGCTAATACTCATACTCCCAACCGAAAAAGGACACATAGAGAGAGAAGTTGTCGGAAGAGAAAACGAGGCTGCAAAGATTCTTGGGGTGAGTATAGAGATAGTTCAAGAAAGGGTAAAGATTTTAACCAGAAGAGATTCCATAGGAAGAACCGGAATATATCTCAATGAGGAAGTTCCTGACTGGATGAGCTTTGAAGAGGCATTAAAAAGGATAGCCGATAGAGATCCAAATGTTAGGAAGAGAGTCAGGGAAAGCGGTGGGATTTAAAAGTATTCTGGCGAAAAATTTATAAAGCGTCTGTAATTGATTATCTACCGGACTTGTGCGGTGGTAGTCTAGCCTGGCCTAGGACAGCGGCCTGCCACGCCGCGGGCCC
>CAYNRW010000135.1:0-2853 GCA_964399725.1 uncultured Thermococci archaeon
ACCGGGATCTTATGATTTGGAGTGCATTTCAAGCCGTTTATATTGATTAGTTCGCCTTCGTAGTAATACTTCCAGACTTTCCTGACTCTTTGCCACCCGTCTATACCGAATACATAGTCCCCTTCCTCAACATCACTGATGTTTACAATTCCCTTGCCCTTTACTAAAACTTTTGTATCTGCAGGGTGGCACCTAAAGTCTAAATAGGCAATATTTCCCCATAAACCCTTTTCCGGCTCTTTTACGTATCCTCCTAGGTAAGTGGTTCTTAAGCGCCTTTTATATTCCTCTTCATTGGGTTTGTTTGGGACAAGCTCATTCCTTTCATATGCCACTCTTAACAGATACCACTCCACAAGGTTGCCAGTGCTTGATCTTGAGACATCCCACACGCTTTGGCCTATTAACTTAGCTAACTCCGCCTCCATGGGGAAAAACTCTTTTCCGAGTTCATAAGTTGCCTTGGCGTCCTCCATTGAATACTGAGCTAGTTTCTTCATGCTCTCCTCTGTTTCCCAGATAGCAGCGATTTCCTCTGCACTCAGCTTGCTTTTGGTTTTTCCTAAGACGGCTTCATAAACCGCCTCAAGTGTATATGTTGGAAGTTTTATAGTCCTTCGCACAACTGGAAAGAGATCAAAGTGTATTCTACCCTTGATTTCCACGGCAAAGCTATCACCCATCCTCTGGATTTTGGGCTCGGGGTGCTCTTTGTCTCTTCCCAAGAGAAGGGTAACTCCCAGCTTTTCTGCCCTTTTTATAAGGTATGGCAAATCAAAATTGTCCCCGTTATAAGTTATTATCACATCTGGGTCTTTTTCTCTGACAACTTGAACAAACCGCTTTATCATCTCCCTTTCGTTGGATACAACATCAACATAGGGCAGATCAATATTCTTCCATGTAATTACCCTCGCTTCTTCTTCATCAGCATAGCTTATCATTATTATCTCGCCTTTCCCAAACTCATCTCCTTCATGATAAAATGTTTCAATGTCAAAGGCAAGGAGCTTAAGCTTCTCGTCACCCTCCATGGGGATCAAGCCCTTATCTATAAGGTAACGCTTGGCAAACGGTATGTCGTATTCATAAATGTCAATCACAGCTGGATGTTCCCTTATTTTGCTCCTCATGGCTGGAACATCTTGAGGATGCTCAAATATAAGCTTCCAGACCTCAACTTCTCTCCCTAAAAATTTCTTCTTGAGTTTCACTGCATCAAGCACTCTCACAATTTTTCCGTGTCTCTCTCCCTTTATTGTTTTTATTTCCTCAATAGCAGAGTCATCTTTGAGAAGAGCGTAGATATAGGGCTGAAAATGTGGGTCAAGTTCTATTTTAAATTCCCCGTTCTCTTTTTTAAAAATTCGAATTATGGGTTTACCATCTTTTGTTATGTAGTCAGTGTCTAATATCATAGATACCACCAGATATAAACTGGAATTCAAATTAAATAAAAGTTCCGCCAAATTTTTAAACCCTCTTCCAAATCGGAAATCATGGAGTTGTTCTACAGAATAACCCTCCACGAACTCATTACCGATATATTAACCCTCATAGAGGAGCGTGAGCTTTCATCAAAAAATGCCTTAGAGAGAGTTTTCAAGAGGGTTAGCGGAGAAGATAGGGAGAGAGCAAGGGGCTTAGCTCATGCTTACGTTTTTGAAATTGAGAAGTGGAGAAAGAAAATAGATTTTATCGCTAATTCCGTTATCAAAGGAACCAGAATCGATGATCTTGACCTTTATCTTGCCAATCTTCTCAGGATTGGGATATTCGAAATGAAGTTTAAGGGAATAAATCCCGCAATAGCCACGGACTCAGTTGTCAGAGTTGTGAAGGAAAAATACGATCTAAACAGGGCAAAGTTCATAAATGCGATTCTTAGGGAGGTAGAAAATTTCAACTTGGAGAAAGCCTTGAAAAAGCTCAAGGAAAAAGACAGAATAGAATACTTGAGTGTAAAGTTTTCTCATCCGCGCTGGTATATTGAGTATGTAATTGACCTTCTTGGTTATGAAGGGGCGATAAGACTTTTGCTAAGCAATAACAAGGCCCAGAGATATTATGTCAGGGTTAACCCGCTAAAGACCGACATAGACAAGCTTGCCGAGTACCTTGAGGAAAATAACGTCAGAACGGCAAGAACCCCTGTTGATGATGTCCTAAAGGTTTTGGAATATAAAACGCCTATAACCCGCCTAGATTGGTATAAGGAGGGCTATTTTGTAATCCAGGACTTGGCGAGTGCTTATGTAGCCCATGTTCTTGCTCCCGAAAAGGGAGAGAGGGTTCTTGATCTCGCCGCTGCACCAGGGAGCAAGACCTTTCATGTAGCCCATCTAATGGAGAACACCGGAGAGGTAATTGCTGTTGATTATTCTCTTGAAAGGCTCAAAAAGATGGAGGCCAAAATGAGGATTCTAGGTGTCAAAAACGTCAAGCTCGTACATGCGGATGGCATGAAATTCAAAGATAGGGAAAAATTCGATAAGATAATACTTGACGCCCCGTGTTCTTCTTCCGGAACATACAGGCAATTTCCAGAAGTCAAATGGCGTTTTGATGAAAACAAAATAAAGAAGGTTATTCAAGTTCAAAAGGCCATGATAAAAAACGCCTACAAGAACCTAAGAGAAGAAGGTGAAATGACGTATTCTACCTGCTCAATAAGGGTTGACGAGAACGAAGAGAACATAAAGTACGCCACAGGCAAAGTGGGTTTTGAGCTTGTGGATCATCCCTTTACATGGGGAGAAAGAGGATTCACAGAGATTGGAGATAAGGTTTTCAGAAGCTTTACTCATTTGCACGACTGTAACAGCTTTTTCATTGCAAAATTGAAAAAATAAA
>CAYNRW010000136.1:0-2774 GCA_964399725.1 uncultured Thermococci archaeon
AATCTGGATAAATACCTTTTGTTTTTAAAGGCTGGATTCGGAATTTCATATAACTCCGGTATATCCGCATTACTGATATATCACTCCAAATTATGAACTACCTGTTTCATATTCTTCCCTTTCTTCCATGAGTTGAAGTTGAGTTACTTGGGGTATAGCTATTGTCTCAATTACTTTCTCAGAACTGAGTTTTTCATATAACATCCCAGCTATATTTTCATCTATCTTATTATTAAGGAATCGAAAGGCTGATGCAGCAAGATAAGTTTGATCAATCTCGAAGGCAATCCATCTACGGTTCAGACTTTCAGCCGCTGCGCCTGTAGTATTTGAGCCAGCAAAAATATCTAAAACTGTATCTCCAATATCAGTCAATAATTTTATAAAAAATTCAGGAAGTTTTTGTGGGAACCTTGCTGGATGTGGTTTGATACCCACAATTTTACAGCATCTCAAGTATTGCGAATTACTCTCGGTATTCGGTATTTGAAGTAGATTTGGAGGAATTGCCCCACCTTTATCCTCACTGAAACGGACACTTATATCATGACCAGAAGGTCTTCTTTTAGGTGAATAGTATTTTTCGCTATTCTGAAGTAAAAGTTTCATTCTTTCTGAATAGGGAACTAATACTTTAGTAACATCTGCTTTCGGAAAATCCGATTTTGCCAACCACCAGACGGTATTAACAGCGTCCTTAACGCGAATTTTGCGCTTATTTACCCATTCTATTGGAGAGGGTAGCTTAGAAGGATTGAACCAGAAGAACTCTTCTGCTAAGTTCCATCCTTGTTCATCACAAAGTCTTATAAGAATTCTGTAGTTATAGAGTGAGCGAACAGGTCTTCCTTTACGATAAGCGCCTCCAAGATCAAGCACAAAACTACCTGTATTCTTTAAGACTCGCTTCACTTCAATAGTAAACGATAAAAGCCAATCTACATATTCGTCCTGATCTACATTACCGTATTCTTTTTGACGTTGTAATGCAAAAGGTGGCGAAGTTATGACAAGATCTATCGACTCATCTTGTAAACATTTGAGCAAATCTAAGGCATCACCTACATAAGCCTCACCAAAATGTGTCCTATATAAAGGCTTTGGTAGGAGTTTCATAAGTATTCCTCCAATCCCCAAATCCAACTAGTCATTATTTTCCATAATACGGTTACGGCAAAGTAAACTTCTTGGTCTCTCCTTTTCAGTAGTTCTATTTTATGGATATATCTCTGTGGATCTTGTGTGCCAATAATATAGGCAACCCACTGGCGAGCATCCTCATCGGTTAAAAGGCCTAACATATCATCAATGCTAAACTTTCCTGCTTTACTCAATGCCCATGAAATACCTGGCCTCTTCGAATGATCAATTTCTGGAAACTTATTGATTATCTCAGGAGTGAAGTGCCGGGCAAGTTTAGCCAATGCTCTGGCAGCTTCGATACGGATATTTTCTTCGATAGCAGCAAAGCTCTCAATGAGAGCATTTAGAGTTTCCTTGTTACGTAGCTCTCCAAGAGCCCAAGCAGCTCCAGCACGTATTTCTGGGTGTTGCTCCTTATCCAAAAGGGTGTCTATTAAGATCTGGCACGAAACGTCTTTGTCAATCTCTCCTAACACGATAACAGCTTCTAACCTGTTTTGCAGATATTCATCGCTTAAACACCGCTTAATAAAATCGTATCCACGAATATCATCCTGACGTGCGAGACTTGCAGCAGCTTCAAGCCTTATGTAGATATGTTCTCTGGAATCGTTGAGTTTATCAACAAGAGAGTTAGCAATTTGAGGTGAGGTAAAGAAAGCAAGTGCTTTGGCCGCAGTATATCTCTTGCTTAGTGATGTGCTTGAGAGTAGTTCAATATAATAGTCTTCAGAAGCTGACTTATCACAGGGAAAGCTTAAACTAACAGGAGTTACAGATGCAATGATCTGATTCTTACCAACTTTTTCGCCTTTCTTAACCAAAGGCACCATAACCTGCCCCCTTTTCGAAAGCCTCAAAGTTATAATCCGTCAATTTCCCTTCGATACTGTAATCGTTCTTGGCTAAGATGTGACGACACCGGGCGCATTAGCAATAGCTGCAGGCCAAATTACTCTCATTTCAAAACCTTCTTCTGCTCCTTTTGGCTGAGTCAAAGTAGCACGCCCACCTTCATAAGCTAATCGTAGGTCTTTAACTGAAACATATTGAATGGGGCTGCTTACTTGCCAATCTATAGGCTCATCTCCTGTCTTATCGCAGACCACAAACGCCACAAGATCATTGTCATCTAAACCATAATCCCATCCCCGCTCTGGGTCTGCTTGGGAGTGAGACATAGAGATTTCAAGCTTGGTCTTTGTCCTGCATTCAACACATTTCCCACAATCTACGCAAAGAATATCAGGTACCCTAATACGCTTAATCTTGATGTCTTTCCAAATTTTAAAACTCCTTGAACCTCGTTCGAGCTCAATAGGAGTGTGTCCTTGTTCTCTCAAGTTATTGAACACGGCGATAGTACCGATCGCACCCATGGAGATTTTTTCCAAGAAACTTACATCTGACTTAAATGCTCTCTTGTTTGCCATTCATATCTCCTCATTCATCTAAAGATGTGCATTATATTGAGGCGCAATATTGTATAACATCTTATATCCGAACTTGGTTCATATATCCTTCCAATTTGGCGGTATATCCGAACATGGTTCGCATATACACCCCTCTGGTCGAACTTCTCCCCTTTAATCATCCTTCGCTTTGCTTTTCCACATCGGTCTCATTCAAGA
>CAYNRW010000137.1:0-2754 GCA_964399725.1 uncultured Thermococci archaeon
GCTTTAAAGAGCACGGGAGTTTCGATGTTGCGATAGTAACGGGAAGTGTATCAACTCAGAGAGATCTTAACTTGCTCCACTATGCGAGAAACCACTCTAACTATCTTATAGCCCTTGGAACATGTGCCACTCACGGGAATGTTCAGGCGAGTGTTGAGGAAAACATAAGAAACAAGCTCGAAAAGGTTTACGGAACGAGGGCAAACCCCATGAAGGCTTTGGATTCGACTCCAATAGTCCAGCATGTTGCCGTTGACTATGCCCTCCCGGGCTGTCCTTACGATAAGGATGAAATTTATCAGGTGCTTATGAATCTGGCCAAAGGCGTTGAGCCGCCAGCAAAGGACTATCCGGTCTGTGTGGAATGCAAGCTCAACGAATATGAGTGTGTTCTTGTTAAGAGGGGCATTCCCTGCTTGGGCCCAATAACACTCGGCGGATGTAATGCGGCCTGTATAAGGAGTGGTGTTGGATGTATTGGATGCAGAGGGCCTCTTCCGAAAGAAGCGAACCCAGCAAGTGAATTCGAGATTCTCAAGGAGCTTGGCTACGATGAAGAGTACATTCGGAGGAAGTTTAAGACGTTTGCAAGGGGTGAACTGAGATGGTGAGCATTGAGATCGAGGCCTTTACAAGGGTTGAAGGAAATGGGGGAGCAGAGATAGTCATTGAGAACGGAGAAGTGAAGGACGTCAAGGTGAAAATATTTGAAGGTCCAAGGTTCTTTGAGCTCTTAACTCTCGGCAGGCACTACTGGGATGTTCCGGATTTAGAGGCAAGGATATGTGCCATCTGCTATCTATCGCATTCAGTTGCTTCCGTGCTTGGTATTGAGAGAGCCCTTGGTGTTGAGGTTCCTGAGGAAATAATGCTCTTGAGGGAGCTCGGACTTCTTGGCGAATTGCTTGAAAGCCATGCCTTGCACCTCTATCTCCTCGTTGCCCCGGACCTCTTCGGCTATGCGGATGCCATAAGAATGGCGAGTAGACACGGTGAGGTGGTTAAGGAGGGTCTCGCACTTAAGGCGTTTGGCAACTACATAAGGGAACTCATTGGGGGAAGGGAGATACACGGCATAAACGTTAAGCCCGGCGGATTTGGAAGGTATCCAACGATAGAAGAGCTTGAAAGAATGGAAAGGCAAAGTGAAGCCCTAATAAAGATTGCGAGAAGGGGAGTTAGCATATTTGCTGGTCAGGAGTATTTGGGGGCGAAAGCGGAGCATTATGTTGCAGTTAACGGCTATCTCTATGGAGATGAGCTTGTTGCAGACGATGGAGAGGAGTTTGATTATTTCGAGTATATCGAGGAGAAAACCCTCCCATACAGCTTTGCAAAGCAGAGCAAATACAAGGGAGAGATCTTTATGGTCGGAGCCCTGCCGAGGGTAATTCTGAAGCATGAGATGCTCACTCCAATGGCAAAACACCTCTATGAGGAATACAAGGAAAAACTCGGCCAGGGGTACGTCAGCTTGAACAACCTAGCCCAAGCCATAGAACTTGTATATGCCCTGGAGAGGACAAAAGAGGTAGTTAAAGCGCTTCTGGACAAAGGTTTTGAGGCAGAAAATGTGCCAATCGAGCCGCAAGAGGGTGAAGGAATAGGATACGTAGAGGCTCCAAGGGGGGTGCTGGTGCACCACTATAAGATTGATGAAAATGGCAACATCACTTACTCCAATATCATAACCCCAACGGCCTTCAATCACGCCATTATGGAGCTCAGCCTCTACGAAGAGGCTAAGAAGAGATATGGAAGTTCGGATGAAACGACGTTTCTCCAGAAGCTGGAGGAAACCGTGAGGGCATTTGACCCATGCATTTCCTGTTCTGTGCACATTGTTAGGCTTTGACTTTTTTATTTTTGAATGCAAAAAAGTTATATTCTATAAAGGGACTAATTAGTTACGGAGGTGGGAGCGTGGAATCTCTAGAGGATGTTTTTAAATTCGTTGATAAAATAAGATTTGGTGAGACTGTTCTTGTTGAATACTACCGCTCCTTCATCCCCGAGCTCATGACCCTTGGGCTTCTGTACTATGGGAGATCAAGGGGCTTGCCCGTTATAATTGATGATAACTTCGATTCTCTCCATGTTATCCAGAAGCACCTTGAATTTGTCGGAATTGACGAGGACTTTGGAGATGCCCTTGTCGTTAAGACCGGTGGAAAGAGTAACATTGGAAACGTTGTTGCAAGAGTAAAGTTCGTCAGCGAACCTGCCATATACATAAGAAACTACGAAGAGTTATCAAAAGCAACTTTTTCAAAAGTTAAGAAGTCCATAAACATTGTACTCGGTCTTGAAAGACTGTTTTCGTTTATCTCATCAATCTCGGAATTTTATACCTTTATTATTGCGATTCAGTCTTTCCTTGGAAATGAAAAGAGGAAGGCTTTTTATTTGGTCAATAAGGAGATTGCATCTTCTATTCCCTTTAATCCCCTTCCAGAGCTTGAAAGAATCGCAAGCACTGTGATTGAAGCTCTTCCAACCCCTACAAGCTGCATTTTTACTTTCAAAAAATCCACAAATTTGGATTTGCTTGGAAAGAAAATTGAGATCCCCATCGGGGTGATAAAATGGAAATGACAAAGGAAATGCTTTTTGATATAATAGATGCACCCCCCTTCGGCGATTTAATCCTCATTGAGGATGAGATATCTTACGGTTCAGTTATTGCCACATATATTTTTGTGAAATACGCCCGTGAGAGAGGAATAAAAATAATGATTGACGACGTTTTAGACA
>CAYNRW010000138.1:0-2652 GCA_964399725.1 uncultured Thermococci archaeon
TGACTTCGTGCCTTAAAAACCTGCTGAGTTCGGTCATGTGCGTGTTTATTCCTCCTGTCTTCCCGTAAAATTCGCTTAGCATCAGAATTCTCATGCGATCACCTCAGCTATGAACTTATTTTGTTCCCATATATGAACCGAAAATAGCATATATCTTATAATCCTTTCGTAATATGGTGAGAGTATGAAAGAGGTAAAAATCAAAATCCCAACTCCAGATGACTTTGTTTCTGGAGAGTTTGGAAAGCACATGCTAAAAGCATACAAGGAATTTCTGCTTGCCGTAGCAAGCATTCCGCATAGACACATGAAAAAGATAGAGGAATTTGAGAAGCAAATCGAAGAGAGAAAGAAAGAAAAGACTTGATTATTATTTTTTAATTTAATGAGAGAATGACCATCGACGAAATCATAAGCAGGCTGTTTAAACCGAACATAGAAAAGCTGAAGGCGAGATGGGATGTCGAGGGGTTGATCAAAGCCTTAAATCACAGAGATTACAAAGTCAGAACAAAGGCGGCGGAAGCTCTAGGAGAGATGAAAGCTAAGGAAGCTGTGGATGCGCTGATTAAAGCACTGAAAGATGAGAATTCTGAGGTCAGAAAAGCTGCCGCTTACGCTCTTGGTAGAATCGGAGATGAGAAGGCGATTAAGCCGCTCGTCGAGGCTTTGAAGGATGAAAGTTTGGACGTCAGATTCGAAGCGGCGAAGGCTCTCAAGGAACTCGGCTACAAAAAGTTTGCGAAACTTCCAAAAATAGTCTCAGATGCGTTGAACATTTCGAAGGACGAAGCATTCAAGATTTTGGAGAATATAAGATCGGGAAAATTTGATTTTCTTAGGAGGTGATTGGATGGAGGATTCGATCGGAAGATTTCTGGGTGATGTTATCGCACGCCGCATGGTTGAAAAGTTCGGTAACGACATTGAAGGCTTGAAAAAGTCCTTGGACTACCTTTTTTCTTGGGAAAGAGATTTCAAGATCGAGGTAGAGGGAAACACCGTAATTTCATCGGGATTGTGCCCGATTAGGAGATTCTATCCGAGGTACTGCGAGAAAGGTTGTGTGGCATTTGCGGAGAAATTTGCTGAACACTTTAAAGCCAAGGTCGAGAGGATATCGATCGATCCTTGCACGTTCAGGTTTATTTTGGCGTAATAGCTTATAAATGATGCTGCTGCAAAGGGAGGTGAGTTCTATGGGTAGTGCTGAGATTGTTCTAACAGCTCCAGCCACTGAGATGAGCACCCATCACGGTAAGGAGTTTTTGGGCTTTGGAACGTGCACACCTCCGGGAGTAGTTCCCAGCTGGTTTGTAAAGCTTTTCTTCTATCCGAAGGTTAAAAACAAGAACGGAGTAGTTAAGTTTGCTCCTTACGGTTTGAGAAAAGTTGAAGCAGCTCTAATTGAGAATGGCTTTAACGTCGTTACAGTTCACCCATACGATATAGAAAAATACTTGAGCAATGCAAAAGTCGTTGGAGTTTCCGTCATGGATCCTCTTGGATTTGGCCCAGTTAGCGTTACTTTTTCATCACTTCTTGGTGGAACTCCTTCTACGAGGCTTGAGTTCGTAAATCTGATGGAGAAGTTAAGACCATTTAAAGACAAAATAAAAATAATAGTTGGAGGTCCCGGTTCTTGGCAGCTTGAATGGGATGAATACTGGAAGAACTTTGTTGATTGCATAATTATAGGAGAAGCAGATGAACTTGTTCCAGATTTGTTTAGAAAGGCTTTGAGAGGAGAGATATTGCCAAAAGTTATTCACTGCAAAAGTCCAGATGTTGAAAAGATACCAACGATAAAGAATCCTTCAGTAAACGGTTTAATTGAGATTTCGAGAGGATGCGGAAGGGGTTGCCGTTTCTGCAGTGAAACTTTGAAGAGGAGGAGGGACATACCGCTCAATAAAATACTTGAGGAGGTAAAGCTGAATATAAGAGGAGGGACGAGAGGTGTACTTTTGCACGCCGAAGACGTACTGCTTTACGGCTGTAAAGATCCTAAGTTTGTCCCAAACGAAGAAAAAGTTGTTGAACTTTTTAAAGCTGTAAAAACGATTACTGATAACATTGGCATAAGTCACTGTTCTCTTGCAGCAGTCTCTTCCAAGCCTTCACTTGTTGAAGAAATAAGCCACATACTTGAGGTAGGTGAGAAAATACCAATGTTCGGCGTTCAGACTGGATTGGAGACTGGAAGCTCAAGGCTTATGGAGAAATACATGCACGGCAAATGTCTACCTTTCCATCCGAACGAGTGGTGTGAAGTAGCTGAACAAGCATTCGCTATCATGCACGACAATCTTTGGATTCCGGCTGTAACGCTTTTGATAGGTCTGCCCGATGAGACTGACGATGATATCATTAAGACAATTGAACTTGTCGAAAGACTTAGAGATTACCGCTCCCTAATAGTTCCATTAATCTTCATTCCGATGGAGGTTTGTGCTTTAAGGAGAGAAAGGAGATTTGCTAAAGAAAGTTTAAGGGAGACGCACTGGGAACTTTTAATAGCATGCATGGATCACGACATTTACTGGGTGGATGATTTAGAAGAAAACTACCTTGCCGGATTTAAGAATATTCCTGTTAAGTTGGGCTATCAAGCTTTTGCATGGTGGGTTAAGAGAGCTTGGAAGAAGAGAA
>CAYNRW010000139.1:0-2616 GCA_964399725.1 uncultured Thermococci archaeon
TTTGAAGAGCATTATGGGGATTATAAGCTAAAAAAGCTCAAAAAAACCTTGAAGCAGGAATTCACAATTTATCAAAAATATTTGAACAACTTGAATAGATTAATTTCTGAACTGCCAGTTGTCCTTTTACCTCCTCCGTCAGACTTGAGCCAGTTAATTGAGATTATGGGGAAATATTCTCTCCTCCCTAATGATGCTTTAATTGTGCTCGCATGCAAAACCCATGAGATTAACAAAATAGCAACCTTCGACTCTGATTTTGAAAATGTTGAATTCCTTGAAAAACTTCCTTAGTGGTGAGACTATGCGTGAGGCAATGTATTGGGAGCCCCTTGAGGGCAATAGGGTGAGATGTCATTTGTGCCCTCTGAACTGCCTTATAGATGAAGGAGGGAGAGGCTCTTGTAAAGTCAGGAAAAACATTGGAGGCAGACTTTACACCCTCAATTATGGAAAGACCTCTTCCATGGCGGCTGATCCGGTTGAAAAGAAGCCCCTCTTCCATTTTTATCCTGGCTCTTGTGCCTTCTCTATAGGAACTGTTGGATGCAACATGCACTGTATTCATTGCCAGAACTGGGAGATAAGCCAAGCTGATGAGACCTTTCCCTACTTGGAGGATGTCACTTCAAAGGCCATAGTAAGATTGGCCAAACATTATAACTGTGAAAGCATAGCCTACACCTACAATGAACCCACAATATGGTATGAATTTGTTCTCGAAACTTCAAAGCTTGCCAAAGAGGTTGGTCTTAAAAATATCCTTGTAACAAACGGTTACATAAACGAAGAACCCTTTAGAAACCTGGCTCCCTATATTGATGCCATGAACATCGACATAAAGGCTTTTAGAGATGAGTTTTACAGAAAGGTCTCAAAGGTTCCGGGAATTGAGCCAAGCAAGAGAACTGCAGTCATAGCTAAGAAAGAGTTTGGAATTCATGTTGAGCTTACCTACCTCATAATACCAACGCTTAACGACAGCGAAGAGGAGATAAGGGCCTTTGTGCGCTGGGTTGTTGAAAAGCTTGGCGATGACACACCGGTGCACTTTTCAAGGTTCTTCCCGCATTACAAGCTCCTCACATTGCCGCCAACGCCGGTTGAGACCATTGAGAAAGCCTACCGCATAGCCAAAGAGGAAGGACTGAAGTTTGTTTACATAGGCAACGTTCCCGGACATGAGGGGGAAAACACCTACTGTCCAAAGTGTGGAAAACCTTTAATAGTAAGGTGGGGCTTTAGCATAGAGGAGTATCACATAAAAGATGGAAAGTGTGAATACTGCGGTGAACCAATACCAGTAGTTGGTGAATATAAGAAGAAACATTACAGAGGTCTGTGGTGGTAATATGACGATAATGAAGGTTAGGTTTTATATAGAGGCTCTCTCAAACCACAAGAAAGCTTTAGAAAAGGCTGTTGAAGAAATTGTAAAGTCCCTGAAGAGTGAAACCAGTGTGAAGGTTGAAAGCCTAAGGACTGAAGATGTTCTTGAAAACCCTGAAGAAGAGATGCTTAAATACTCAAGCATGGTTGAGGCAGAACTGGAGGGCTCTTTTGAGGAGATAGTGAAAGCAACAATGAAATACGCCCCTGCAATAGTTGAAGTAATCTCGCCGGCTAAAATTGAAATAGACGCCAAAAGTCTGATGAAAATCCTTGGGGAGATTTCCCTTTTCATGGGCAAGCTCATGGAGAAGTTTGGGGGCCTTGTAGCTTATCCCCCGCTTGATGAAATCCCAAAGCCAAAAGTTGGTTACAGCAGAGAAGAGATTGAAGAGCTAATAATTGACGGCAAAGAAACTCTCTACCGCTTCGTTGTAGAGACCTACGGAAAGGATAAGGAAAGCATAGAGGAAACAATGCTTAAGGCGTTCACCTATGAAGGGTGCAGGATCAACAAAATCCTCGTAAAAGTTCAGGAAGAGAGGGATGGAAGAGTATACGCCCTTGTTGCAAGCGAGCTAATATCTCCTTTTGAAGTTCTCTTCCAATTAACGGCAAAATATGCTCCGGTTGCAATATCAATAATTGAGCCTGAGATAGTGGACATCTCAGCGACGGAACTTCAGAATGCTCTCACCGACCTAGGAGGTTTTGTTCATGAACTAATCCATAGACCTCTCAAGAAAAAGCTTATAGAAAAGGACACCTTCAAATTCAAGCTCTCCTGAGTCTTTAATTTATCCGAAGGGAAAGCTTTATAAGCAACACCCTTATTGCTGGTTGAGATTTTGCTCTTCCCTTCAGCTTTTGTCGAGATATTATCGGCAAAAGGCGAATTGGATGTAGGCATTAGGTAAAGGCCAGTTTTGGCCATTAGGGGAAAAAGAAAGCTTTTCTAATCGTTAGAAAGGGTCTGAAAGCGAAAAGTATATAAACCCCAAGGCACCTATAGGTAATGAAGAATACCATAGTTAGGGGTTTAGCCCCTACAAGGTATCGGAGGTGTAAAGACATGAAGGTAAGAAAAATCGCGGCACTTGCCGTTGGTGCCGCAATGGTTGGAGCAACCCTTGGATACGCAAGTGCTGCAATGCCAGAGAAGGAATTCTTTGTTAAGGATGGAAAGCCAAACGTTAAAATCGTAGTCGGTGCAAACGCACCATCAAC
>CAYNRW010000140.1:0-2597 GCA_964399725.1 uncultured Thermococci archaeon
TCAGCTTTGGAGATTCCCAAGGGGCTACAAAAGTTATGGCCTTCCCTCTTGCCTTCCCTTCTAGTTCTGCCAATTCTGTGAACGTAGGCTTCCGGGAAGGAAATTGATAGGGTGAATATCTAAGATTCAAAACCTCAAAAGGAGTAATGTATTATGTATATTACGACAATTCCCAAAGCTCCCTTCTGCCGGCTAAACTCCTTGTGGTTAGGAGGGTGTATCTAATCAAACGCTCTCCGTATTCAGTCCTGCTAATTGGCATTGGCGGTGCATTTTTAATTGTTATCGGTTCCGTTTTTGCTTTTAAGAGAAGTACAGTTCTTCAAAAGAGATTTAAGAAAGGTGATGAATTATACATGGTGGCTGGAGTGAGAAAGATACTGCCCATATTATTAGGACTGTTGATTTTCGCAGCTGGATGCACTCAAACTTCCACTACAACTCCAATCACAACTACTCAAGAAGGAATCGACTTCAGCTCCTACAACAGGGGAGAAATAATCCAAAAATGGGTAGAGATATTCAATACCAAAACTGTATATGTAAGCGAGGGCTATGAAGAGCTTGCAAAGTATTACTTCCCAAATGCCCAGATAAAGAGCAAAGATGAGTTTGAAAGTGGTATAGCGATACTATCTCCAGAAGATGCAAGGGAGCTTCTTAGAGGAAAGGCCATCGTCACAACTCCAAGGGAGTATTTTGGGTATGTGATCTATAAGTCCGGAATTAAATTCGCGGGTGGCGAGATTGGGGCGATAGTGGCATACAAAGAAAATGGCAGAGACAGACTCATTTTCACAGGAAACGGAAAATCTGGAATAGGTGCAGCTTTGGAGTTTGCAAAAGAGCTAAAAGATGGAAGAAAGCTAAATCCCTCCCTTGTATTGAGGAGAGGGGACCTTGAAGGGGTAGTCGTTAAAGTGATAGGAGATAACGACTGGGATGGAGTGAAAGACAACGACGAATATTGGCTTCTGAGGGAAATATATGTGGAAGAGCCCTTTATCTACAACTGGAGAGTTGTTAAAGGAGAAAACATAACTGTAAGTGGAGGTTTCATAAGGCTTGTAAATGGTTCAAAAGTGTATATAAGAGCTCTTGGCTTTAACGTAAGCGTTAAGATCAAGGATTCAAAAGATGCTCAAATAACTTACGTAATTGAAAACATAAACCCTCAGTTCGTCGAATATCCGAATGATGCCAAGATAGGAGAGACCTGGATAGAATTTACCACAAATGGAGACTTCTCGATAACTCCAAGAGATGTGGAAAGCTTTACATTTCTGACATTTGGGGATCACAGGCCCGGAAGCGGAACAAAGCAGCCAGAGGTCTTCTTCAAGATAAGAGACCTTATGAACGAAGACGAAGGAGCGTTTATAATTGACACAGGAGATTTGGTTTATTCGGGAAAAATCGAAGAGTGGGCAGAGTTGTTAAAGGTGTGGAAGTTCAACAAGCCGGTGTTTGTTGTTCCGGGAAATCATGAATATCAAGGAGAAGGAAAGAACATATACCACAAGTTCTTTGGGCCGACGGATTATTCCTTTGTTCTTGGGAAGTATTACTTCATATTTGCCAACAACGTTGAGAACAACTACAAGCTTACATCGTCTCAATGGGCGTGGCTTGAGAAAGAGCTTAAAAAAGCCAAAGCTCTCGGCAAAAGACCGATTATAGTCATGCATGCCCCTCCAATAGACCCCAGACCTGAGGGAGATCATGCCATGAACCCAACAGATGCCAAAGAACTCTTAGATCTCATGAAAGAATACAACGCTTTTGGGGTCTTTGGGCATATCCACATATACTGGTACGGAGAAAAAGATGGCGTAGAAATGACAATAACCGGTGGCGGAGGAGCACCGTTGTATGCAAAGCCCGATAAGGGAGGCTTCTACCATTACGTAAAGATAGTTGCCGGAGACACTCTAATTGTAGAACCCGTGAAAGTTGAATAGCTTTTTCTTTTTCTATATATTCTATATAGTTCACCGTACTTAACTATATTCTATTGCGGCAAAGTATTTATAATGTAGTATATGTAGCCCGCCTTGGTGATGAAAAATGATCGAGCTGCTTGGTAATCCATGGCTGTTCATTACAATCGTGGTCGGTCTTTTCATGGCTTGGGCAATAGGCGCAAATGATGCTGCGAATTCTATGAGCACCGCTGTCGGTGCTGGAGCAATAACTCCAAAGCAGGCAGTTTTAATCGCGGGTGTGCTTGAATTTACCGGTGCTTATCTTTTTGGAAAAAGCGTTACGGAAACGGTAAGAAAGGGAATAATCGATGTCTCTCAAATAAGCGATCCTAATGTTATTGTTTATGGTTCTATTGCCGCCCTTCTTGCGGCCTCCCTGTGGCTACTGTTTGCCTCAAAGTTTGGATTACCGGTATCAACGACCCATTCAATCATAGGTGGTATCGTCGGTTATGGTATAGTATATGCCGGAACTTCAATAGTGAATTGGGGCAAAATGGCTCAAGTTGTTGCGAGCTGGATACTCTCCCCAATATTTGGTGCAATAGTCGCATTTGTCGTCATAAAACTTGTCTCCAAAACCATACTCCAGCAAAAGAATCCAATAGAGAG
>CAYNRW010000141.1:0-2533 GCA_964399725.1 uncultured Thermococci archaeon
CCAGCCTTAACTTCAACCCTAAGCCCATCAGCAATGGCATCAATCTCATACCTATCTCTGTAATAGTAAATTTCACCAAATTTCCGGTATAGATGTTCTTGAACTATATTTTCATAAATCGCAGATTCTACAGGCTTAGTTCCACTCCATAAAGAAAACAGCCTTAGGAGAAGAGGGTCTCTGAAGAATATTTTCTTTTCTCTTTTGTACAAAATGCGGGAGCCTTCTTTGAGATAAGCAAACTCAAGAACATATAAATCTCTGAGAAATTCAAGATAATCTTGCACGACTTTGTATGAGTATCCTGAGGTTTTTTCAGCTAAAGAACGAAAGCTTGTTGCAGAGGGAATGGTGAGCATTAAAGAGGAGAACACTTCTTTCATTATTTCCAAGCTCTTGCCAAAGCGAACAAATTCGCCAACATATGAGCCCAAAATGTCATCAACTGGCATGCCATTTATGCTTCCAGGAAAGCCACCAACTTGAAGATACCTGTCAAAAAGCTCCAGCACCTCATCATAACGAAGTCTCCACTTTTTAATCCCATGGACATTGAGAAATTCCTTGAAATTGAGGGGCAGGACTTCAACTGTTTTTCCTTTCCCTCTCCGCCCCGGAAACAGTTCCATATCTCGTCTAACTTTCAAAGCACTTGAACCAGTGACTGTAATAACCGCATTTTCAAGCTCACCAGTGTCTATCAATGGTTTGATGGCCTTCCACCATTCTCTTAGACTTGTGACCTCATCAAGGAATACAAAAGGCTCTTTTTCCTCTTTGAGGAATTCTTCAATGAGCTTTCTAAGTGTTATAAAGTCGGGAAAAATTTCACAGTTGAGGTAAAGAATTCTCTCAGGTTCAACTTTTTTAATAAGCTCTGAAATCAAAATTTTTATCCCCGTTGTCTTCCCCACTTGTCTCGGCCCAAGGACAAAATTGAGAGAAAAAGGTTCCAAAGAAAGCTCATCAATCCAGTTTGGTCTCCACCTGTATCCCTGAGATCTCCACAACTTAATGTGATAATCTTCCCGATCTTCCCACCATGGATTAAACTTAGCAATTTCCTCAAACATGAGAGTTATTAGTTCTCAGATATTTATAAAGATTGCGAATTTATATTTCTCAACTATTTATAAACCTTGAGAACTTAAAATTCTCACGGTGTTATTAGAATTAAAAAGACAAAAAGAGAAATCAATTCCTTAGAGGCTCTGGGATTGCTTTGTCCCACTGCTCTTTTGCAAGTTTTCCAGTGTATTTAAACTTTTCAATCTCATCTTTAGCTTTCTCCCTTCTCTTCTGGTGTTCTTTCAAAAAGTTCTGGACCTTCCCTATGAGATAGCGTTTGCACTCACCACAGAGCAAAGTTCCACTCTTACATGCATGGTACCTCTCAAGCAGAGCTTTATCGTCTTCCTCAAAGAATATCTCAAGCCACTTAAAGACCACGCACTTGTCAGGCTCTCCTCCAAGCTCTCTCTGCTCCTTTGCAGTTGCCCTTCCTCCAGTTAAAGCATATTTCCACACTTTCTTGCCGGCTTCCTCTGGATCATCGGTCAGATAAATAGCCGTTTCTGGTTTTGAGGCGCTCATTTTACCACCAAGACCCATCAATCCGGGAACGAACTTTGAATGAAGTGCTGCTGCTTTGTAATAGCCCAGGCTTTCAGCAAAATCCCTCTGGATTCTCCAGTAGGGATCTTGATCTATTGCTGCGGGAATGAGAGAGCGCTTCTTCTCAAAGAAAGTTGGGGCCGCTTGAATTGCTGGGTAGAATATCATTCCGATTTTGTTCTGCTCATTGAATCCAAAAACCGCTTTTGCCATGGAGTAAGTTACCTTTTTTGCTATTGGAATTGCCATTTCATATATTTTGGTGAACTCGCTATTTTGGAAAATGAACGTCTTATCTGGATCAAAGCCAACAGCAATGATATCAAGAATGTTCTCATATGCCCACCTCTTAGTCTCCTCAAAGGTTAAGTTAGGTTTGAACAGGAACTTTTCATCATCCGTTATTTGAATATATAAGTTAACATCAAAATTCTCCTGAAGCCATTTTGTTGCAAAAAAAGGGATTATATGCCCAATGTGCATTGGTCCACTGGGACCTCTTCCCGTATAGAGGAAAAAGCCCCTGCCCTCTTCGTAGTCTTTGAGAACCAAATCATAGTCCCTATGGGAAAAGAAGAATTTCCTCCTAAAATATAATGGAAGCTCACTTTTGGTAAGCTCTTTGGTCTTTTCCAGTAAGTCTTCAGTAAGCGGCGTTGTTCCAAATTCCTTGATAAGCTTGTCGTAGTCTACTATACCCTTAACTTCCCATGGAGTTACCTCAAATTCCATTCAGAACACCTCCAAAGGTTAAACTAACCAAAAAAGGATTAAGGTTACAATCACCAAAGCCAAAAGCAATCACCGTGCATGGGTTAAATATGGAAAAAGAAAATTTAAAGTTTTCCCTTCCAAGAATGATACTGTCAGGATAACTGGGGCATTACCTCCTGAAGCCATTCAGTTATATCGCCAGGGG
>CAYNRW010000142.1:0-2522 GCA_964399725.1 uncultured Thermococci archaeon
CTTCCCTGGATATCGTACTCTGCCCTGATCTTTGCCTTTCTCAGCATCTGGGTTATCTCTATCGCCTTCTTCTTTATTTCAAGTTCTTTTCCTATGTAAGCAATAAAAACATCGCTTCCAACTTTAAAATCTGGTAAAAGTCCTTTGCTCTCCAGTATTGGGATTAGTCTTTCTATTCCAATTGCAAAGCCAGTAGCTGGAGTTGGTTTTCCACCGAAGACCTCAATCAAGTTGTCATACCTTCCTCCACCGCCGATTGAACCAATGCCGAGCTCATTGGGGGCAATTGCTTCAAAGACTATGCTTGTATAGTAGTCAAATCCCCTGGCTATTCCAAAGTCTATCAATGCGTAGTCCTCAACGCCGTAGGCTTTTAGTAGTTCAAAAAGCTCCTCAATCTTCTCCAGCTCTTCCCTTGCGGTTTTACTTTCAAAAAGCTCGTAGGCTTTTGGTAGAACATCATCGGGCTTGCCCTTCAGTTCTATTAGAGCGAATACCTTTTCTATATCTTTTTCACTAAGTCCGAAGTCTTTAAGGTTCTCTATAAATTCTTCTTGCGTCATTTTGTCCTTTTTATCGATAAGCCTCATAAGTCCAATATCGTCTTTTACACCAAGCATTTTTGCAAATTCGTCCAACAGGACTCTATCCCCTATGTTAACTGTGAACTCCTTTAAGCCAGTGTTGATGTAACTTTCTACGAGAAGAGCAATAACTTCAGCATCTGCTTCTATGTTTTGCGATCCAATGAGCTCAACTCCAGCTTGCCAGAACTCCCTTAGCCTTCCGCTCTGCGGTTCTTCGTAGCGGAACATGTTTGCTATGTAATACCATCTTATTGGTTTTGGAGCGGTTTGAAAAGAGTTCACAAAAAGTCTTGCAACGCTTGAAGTCAAATCTGGTCTGAGGGAGATATTTCTTCCTCCTTTGTCTTCAAAGGCATATAACTGTTCAACAACCTCTTCCCCGCTCCTCAACTCAAAGAGCTTTGTATACTCGAAGGTTGGTGTCAGTATTTCTTTGAATCCATAAGCCTCAAAAACTTCTCTTATTCTCTCAAATACGTATCTTCTTTTTGCCATATCCTCTGGAAGCAAATCTCTCGTCCCTTTAACGCGCTGAATTCTCTCCATTTCTCTCACCTACCAATTGAAATAAAAAGGAAGTTAAAAAGTTGTTGATGTCATGAGCTTTAGAAATATCCCTCCGACACCTTCCACCATCATTTGGCCTCCAATAGCCATGGTAAAGAGACCAATTATCCTGATAAACACACCAAGCGTCGTTTTGCTTATATTTTCAACTGCATAGAGGGTTATTATCATTATGAGGGCTGTGGTCAATATGGCTATTATAATGGCCAGAGCAGAGATTTCTATGCCGTATTCTGCTGTTAGCGTTATTGCGGTTGTAATTGCTGCTGGACCGGCTATTAGAGGTGTAGCAACTGGAACGGCAGCTAAGGCCAGGATATTCTTCTCTTTCTTTAGGGTTACCATCCCACCGCCTTCAAGTGCCTCAAGACCTATCTTGAAGAGCACGAAACCTCCGGCAACCTTTAGGGCATTTAAATCTATGTGGAATATCTCCTGCAGTATTATCTTCCCAGCCATAGCGAATAGAATTAAGAGAAGGAATCCTATGAAGTTAGCCCTCACTATGAGCTGTTTTATGTCCTCTATGTGAAAGTCTTCCCTAAGTAGGCTAACCAAGAGTATTTTATCGCTTGGATCAATCATAATTATCATAAGCAATGCAGAGCTGAGAACTTCAGCTATCATATGCCTCGAAAGGTTTTCAAGAGATGTTGTTTATAAAGTTATGCGATGATGAAACCGGCACTAGATGATCGATGATTAACACTCGGTTGTCTGAGCATAGTAATGTCAGGATAAGGTTTCTGATTATAGAACTTGGGAACTATTTAGTATAGCTTTAAAAAGTCTGGAGTGTCAGTTTGTAAGGGGTTGCTATGGGGCTTGAGGAAATTGTGAAGTCTTTGGGAGGAGAGATTATTAACGTGGGAAAACCTGTGAAGACTGTGACCCAGGCGGTGAAGGCTACAAAAGCCTCTCCAAGGCAGATAATAAAATCCCTCGTGCTGATATCTGAAAAAGGGCCAATACTAGCAATAGTGGATGGTGAATCAAAAGTTAGCCTTGAAAAAATTAAGCAGCACTTTGGAGAAGTTAGGTTAGCCACTCCGGAAGAGGTTAAGGAGATAACCGGTTTTGAAGTTGGGGGAGTTTCCCCCGTGGGAATTGGGATTAAAACAATTGTGGATCCCAGGGTTCTTGAAAATGAGTTTGTGATTGGTGGGGGTGGAAGAATAGACAAACTCTGCAAACTTAGTCCAAAAAAGATAGTCGAGTATCAGAAAGCCGAAATAATCGAGATTAGAGAATAATCACGGCAATGTGTCAGAAACTTAAACTTAACTTTCTCTTCTTATCCTGACAGTACCCTGAGTATCATAGAAAGATTTATAAACCACCTCAAGATGAGTAGTGATTGAGGGCTGG
>CAYNRW010000143.1:0-2501 GCA_964399725.1 uncultured Thermococci archaeon
AAAATCCTCCAAATTTTAATAAGGTTAAGATGCAAAATTTAATGAGGTGACTTTCATGCAAAGAGCCCTTGTAACTCTAACCCCAACCGAAAGCAAGCGCTTGATTGCCAAAGCAGTTGTCGCGCTTGAGGAAGTTCAACATGCTCTCAAAAACGGCTTTGTTTATATAGCGACCGGAACCACAGCTGCTTATATCGCAGAGGAGATTTTAGGAGAGAAGATTGAAAAAGAAAAGTGGACAGTCGGAGTTATAAGCAAAGGAAGAACATGTGTAACAGCAAAAAAGACATGGCCAAAACATCTTGTTCTTTACAAAGGAGAACCATATGAAGGTGAACCCTTAGAAGCTCTAAAAGAAATGGGACCGGAAGATGTTTTCATCAAAGGAGCAAATGCCATAGACGTTAATTGGAACGTTGCGGTTTTTGCTGCCGCTCCAGATGGAGGAACAATCGGTAGAACTTTTGGATGGACGATAACCAAGGGAGTATTGACCATAACTCCAATCAGCCTTGAGAAATTTATCCCAACTCCCGTAGAGGTAAGTGCAAAGCTAACGGGAATCCATTCATTTGATTGGGGAACAGGCCTTTATGCCGCACTGGTTCCAATTCCTCATGCAGTTCCCATAACTGAAGTTGAGGCCTATGAAATCCTTGCTAACGTCGATGCGATTCCAATAGCCGCTGGTGGTGCCGGAGGGGCCGAGGGTAGCGTAACACTCGTCCTTGAAGGAGACGATGAAGACATGGAAAAAGCCAAAGAAATAACCAAAGCAGTCAAAGGAGAGCCTCCTTTAAAGCCATACACAGAGGACTGCTCCATCTGTCCCTTCGCAAAGATCTGCGGAATTGGAACTGGAACCTTTTGACCTTTTATTCTTTTTTGGCAACTAAAACCCTAAGAAGTTTTGTAAAAATCAAGTAACTCTCTCCAAATGCTTTCCAACTATAAAAGTATCTTCCTTTTTCACAGCTCCCTCAGGTATCATGAGCGGAGCATGAACCATTGCAAGTACCATGTTCTCCTTAACTTCCATCGCCCTATGGGGGACAACTATGGTCGTTATTGGGTCTTCCTCGATAAGCAAACCAACTCCATGTGCGTAGCCAGTGATATATGCATCAATAAGACCCCTCTCCCGGTACATTTTTTCGAGTTGCCTTTCAACGGCAATAAACTTAGTCCCGGGCTTTGTCAGTTCTACAGCTTTTGTATAAGCTTCTTCCATGGCATTGAGTGCCAACTTAGCTCTTTCATTTATATTGCCAACTGGGAAAGAACGGGACATGTTAACATAGTAGTGATCCCAATCAGCTCCAATAACCACTGTTATAACTTTTCCCTCTTTAATCTCTACATCTCTGAAGGGCTCTGCATGGGCCCTTGGAGTAGCAGAAACATATACCTTGGGATCTTCACTTCCATTAATCATGAGTTCTCTCATAATTTCCGCAGCAACTTCAAGTTCGCTTTTTCCGGGCTTTATTTCCTCCTCTGCCACTTCCATTCCTTTTTTCGCTATCTTTCCGGCCTTTCTTATCTTTTCGAGTTCCCATTCATCCTTTATCATCCTAAGCTCCATAGAAAGACCTCTTACGTCGACGATCTCAACTCCCGGGTTTAGCTTTTTAAAGAGCTCATAGAATAAAATATAAGCATCTCTCTCAATGCTGAATTCTATCCCAACGGTGTTGAATCCGTTTTTCTTTATCCACATGGTCACGTTAGCCATGAGTTCCTCCGTCTTTTGAAACTCCATTACATTTTCAATCCAGCTCCTCTGTTTGAAAAGTTCACCTTCTCCCTTAGCCACTATGACGGTAGGTTCACCTTCGGCAGGGATTAAAAGAGATGGCCTAAGCCACTTTGTTCCCGTGAAATAAACAAAGGTTGAAAGAGTCCTTATGACAGCACCATCAATGTTGTTTCTTTTTAAAAGCCCCTGGAATCGTTTTACCCTTTTTTCAAAAATTTTTTCCATAAAATCACCCACTCTATATAAAGTTTGAAAAGATAAAAGTTTAACTAAGCTTCATGGCTAAACCCTCAAAGGATGATTACTTTTTCTCTTGAAAGCCTTGTCCTTCAGGGCGGGAAAGAGGCCGGATCTTCTCTCTTCAGCTCGTTTTTATCGAACTCTAAAGGCTGGCCTTTAAGGGCCTGTTGGACTTCCTTTGGAAGGCCAAGAAGCTGTTCAACAGTAAGCTCAGGATCGATTTCCCAAGGGTGGATGGGCTTAACATCTTTTCCTGGATTCCATTTCAGTGGTTTTACTTTATAGTACCTAATCTCTCCTTCCTGTTGGCGAATACCCTTCCACTCCCCATCGGTGAGCAATGCTTTGAGTGTCGGGTAGAAGACATTGTTCTCTCTAAACATCATAATCAATTAAAGCAAACGCAGCTTCATTTGCTTTGTTTTTGAAGCGCTCTACAAACTCATCCCACGGCATCTTACTCCTCTCCTCAAAAGCTCTGCAAGCTGCTTTATCATCACCC
>CAYNRW010000144.1:0-2501 GCA_964399725.1 uncultured Thermococci archaeon
AAACATATTCAAAGACACCCAAGGATGGCCCCAGGTGAGCGTTGAAGAAGTTTTAACAAGAAACCCGGAAGTAATAATCCTTCCTCCACATGCTGGAATAAGTGCGGAGGATCTCTGTAATACCCAGCTTGTGAACACAGATGCGATGAAAAATGGAAAGGTTTACACCTTAAGCAGTGATGACATCGTTTCAAGGCCAACCCCAAGGATAGTTGAAGGATTGGAGGAGATCGCAAAGTTCCTGCATCCTGATTTGTTCAACTTCCAATACCAGCCTCTCACATGCGAGGCAACTTCCTGATTCTTTCTTTTTTGGTGATTTCTATGGGAAAAGCATTGATGATCCAGGGGACATCTTCTGGGGCTGGGAAGTCTTTGTTGACGCTTGCACTTTGCAGGATTCTTACCAACCTTGGGTATGATGTGGTTCCATTTAAAAGTCAGAACATGAGTCTAAACTCCGCTCCAGGTATTGAAGGAGGGGAAATAAGCAGGGCTCAGTATTTGCAAGCTTTGGCATGCAACAAAAAGCCCTCAGTAGAGTTCAACCCCATTCTCCTAAAACCTGAGGGCAATATGAGAAGTCAGGTAGTTTTTATGGGAAAGCCTATTGGAGCTGTTTCAGCTAGGGAATATATGCTCTCCACCAAGGAGGGGCTTTTTAAGAAGGCCATGCAGGTTCTGAATGAGCTTTTGGAAGAGCATGATGTTGTAGTAATCGAAGGGGCTGGCTCTCCGGTGGAGATAAACCTTAAGGATTATGATATTGCAAATATGCGGGTTGCAAGGTATGTAAATGCCAAAGTCATCCTTGTTACGGACATAGACAGGGGCGGAAGTTTTGCCTCTATAGTTGGCACAATGGAGCTTTTAAGTGAAGAAGAGCAAGAACTGGTTATGGGCTTTGTATTCAACAAGTTTAGAGGAGATGCCTCCCTTCTGAAGCCTGGCTTTGACTATCTTGAGAAAAGATACGGCAAGAAAGTTTTGGGCGTGATACCCTATACGGAGCACAAAATTCCAGAGGAAGACTCTCTCGTTGAATTTCCAAAGATTAAAGGTGACTTGCATATCCAGATTGTTAAGCTCCCGCACATAAGCAACTTCACAGATTTTGAGCCGCTTCACTGGGCAAATGGCGTTGATTATGTCACAAAAGCAGAGGAGATCAAGGGTGATTTAATAATTGTTCCAGGAAGCAAAAACACGGTGGAGGATTTATTTTGGATGAGGAAAAACGGCATCGAAGATGCAATAATCCAAGCACACAAAGAGGGAGCGTTTGTTATAGGGATCTGCGGCGGTTTTCAGATGTTAGGGGAAAAGATCATTGACAACATAGAATCAAAGCGTGGTGAGGTTAGGGGCATTGGTTTGCTGAAAGCTAAAACGGTGTTTGCTGAGACCAAGAGAACAAACCATTTGAAGGCCGAAATCCTATGGGAGCCGGTAAGGGGCTTAAACGTTGAGGGATATGAGATTAGGATGGGACGATCCATATCAGAGAAGCCGTTTTCAATAATACGTGAAATAAACGGAGCCAAGGCTTTTGAGCCCGAAGGAGCCCTTGGCAGAAGAGTTTTTGGTAGTTATTTGCATGGAATTTTTCACAACTTTGAATTTACAGAGCAGTTTTTGAATATGCTTCGCTTAGAGAAGGGTTTCGAGCCAATAACAGTGCAGAAGTGGAGTATTGAAGAGGAAATCGAGAGATTTTCAAAAATCGTTGCAGAGAATATTGATGTTGACTACATCCTGCGGAGTCTTATCTGAGCATCTTCTTAAGCTTTCTAATAATGTCTTTGTATGGAACCTTGCCCTTTTTCATCAACACAACGTTGTGAATTCTCTTGAGCTTGCCTGCAAACAGTTCATCATTTGCTATGACAAGCATCGGTACTTTAAGCTGGGAGAGCTTTTCCATCTTTGTTTTCAAATATTCCTCGGTCCAGAAGCCGGCAATTTCGACATAAACCTCTTTGCCATTTTTCCTCACAAGAAAATCCGGGATGTATGCATATTGCCCGGCTTTTAAAACGCCCGGCTCCCTGATGACCTCAGCTCCAAGGAGGAACTTTATCTTTGCCGCAAACTGCCGCTCAAGTGAGGAATCATACTCAACATACTCCTCAATTACCGGTAGCATCACCCCATCGGAGCTTGAGAGCTCAAAGATGTAGATTCGTTTTGAGTGCTCGTCAAGTATCTCTGCCCTTATAAACCACTCCTCAGCTTTCACAATTTCGGGAATAAGCCTCGCCATGGAAACGCCATACTTTCGGGTTAGCTTGAGTATCGAAGCGGGTCCAGTGATTTCAACGAGCTCGTTCTGAATCTGATACATCAGCCCGAGGTGCTTTATCTTCCTGAAAATCCTTTGATGATTAGATGATACCCTAAAGTTAATTCTCAAGGAGGAAAACATGAGCGTCTGCAGAAGCGATAGATTGTACTGCCGTATAAGCTCCTCTGGCGTCAGCTGAGGAACCTTTGTAAGAATC
>CAYNRW010000145.1:0-2461 GCA_964399725.1 uncultured Thermococci archaeon
GTAGTCTTCAAGCTTTTTACCTTCCCCACCAAACTTCGTTACCTCATACATTTTCATTCCTCCCATTATTTCTCGGTTGACCAGCCTATCATACCACTTATGTAGTACTTCTGGAAGAGGGCATAGACAAGCAGAGGAACTATCATGACCATGATAGAAGCTGCAGTTAGTATGCCCCAATCAACAAAATATTGCCCCCTAAGCAAAGGAAGTCTTTGGGTAGCAACGTATTTCTCAGGATTTTGCAGAAATACCAATGCTAGGAAGAAGTCACTCCACACCCAGGTAAACTGAAGTATTGCAGCTGAGATTAACCCCGGTAGTGCCATTGGTAAGACGATCTTGTAGAATATCTGGAAATCAGTGGCCCCGTCTATTCTTGCGGCTTCCTCGACGTCCGTTGGGAGCATTGAGAAATAGTTCCGCATAAAGAAGATGATCCACGCTAAACCCCATGCCGAATGAACCGTTATTAGACCCCTGAATGTGTTTAACATATGAAGATTTCTCAAAAGAAAGTACAGAGGAACTACTGTCATCTGCTGTGGGAGAGCCATTAGGAACACTATAAACGCAAAGAGATAGTGCCTTATTGGGAAGCTGTATCTGGCAAAGGCATAGGCAGCTAATGCGGCGACTATCAAAGGAATAATTGTGGAGGGGATTGCGATTATTAAGGAGTTCTTTAATCCCTGACTTATGGGGAACATGGGGTGATTAAAGGCATTTATGTAGTTTTTCAAAGTTATTGTAAAGGGATGAAAATGCCACCATCCACTTACGATCTCTTCATACGGTCTTATTGAGGCCATAAGGACTCCTACAAAAGGTATCAGCCATATTATTCCTATAATCCATGCAAGCGTGTTCGAAACGATGTACTTTCTAAGTTTATACCTTGGTATAGCCATTATCACTCCCTCCTCCTAATCAACCACAGGGCAGGTATGAGGGTCAATGCAGTCAAAAGCACGGCCACTACAGCGGCGTAGTTGTAGTTGAGGGCTCTTGCAAAGTAGTCCCACATCTTGAGTGCCAAAACCATTGAAGCTCCTCCTGGGCCGCCACCTGTAGCCACATATACAACATCGAAGATTTTGAGATCCCAGAGCAGGGTCATTGCCACTACTACAACGGTAATTGGTTTCAAGAGGGGCCAGGTCACATTTTTGAAGATCTGAAACTTGTTGGCACCGTCTATCAAAGCAGCCTCGTAATAGTCCTTGGGTATAGAAGCCAAGCCTGCCGAGTACATTAACATACTGAAGCCAGTCCATATCCAAATTGATCCCAAAATTGCGGCAAAGAGTGCAGTTTCGGGATACGCTGTCCAAGTAATCGTGAATCTCTCAATGCCAAGCAACTTGAAAATTGCAGGGATTACCCCTGCTCCTTCTTCAAAAAGAAAGCGAATTATTAAACCTCCAACGATCATGGGGATTACCATACCCAAGAAGATTATAGACTTGATTATAGAACTCCCCTTAACTTCCTCCCGTCTTAAAAGAAGCGCAATTCCCAAGCCTAAAAACACAGTAGCAGGAAGATGAATGGCTATCCATACTATGTTATGAATTAAAGCTCCCCATGGGGGAGATTTAGTTGGAAATCTGTCGAGGTTTATTATATCAGAGCTCAACAGAACATTCTTGTAATTTTCCAAACCGACAAACTTTCCATCAAGGAAGAAGCTCAAGTATATTGTCTTGAACACTGGATATATTACAAAGGGAACCATTAAAACAAGCGCCGGTAAAAGGAAAAAAAGGGGAGTTAAAGATTTAGGCCTCCTCATTAAGACCCTCCTTCACTTCTTTGGAAACTTGGCATCCAGCGTGCTCAAAACATCGTCTAATCTATCAGGCTGTACCCACAAGAGCTTTAATTGATCCCAGAAGGTCTTCTGCCATTCTCCTCCAACGCTGTCATCGAGATCTGGTGCTGACTCTACATTGGCCACAACTTTTGCAACATCCTTCATGGGCTCCCAGTAGTCGTCAATGGATACCTTCTTCCATGTTGCCAGCTTTCCTGACTTGGTACCCACGTGAATCCTCTGTCCTTCTGTTGCCAAGAATTTGGCAAGCTCCATGGCTTCTTTTGGATGGCTTGTGTACTTGGGCACCATGAAGTAGTCTGGAGCAAGAACCATTGCTTTGACTCCCGGTAGTGAAATTAAGCCTAGATCTGTGGGATCATCAACCATTCCGGTTATCCAGGTACCCATGAAGTACAATGCATAGTCTCCCTTCCACCATAGATCCACCGCAGATGTCCATTCTATTGGATCGCTGAAGTAGCCAGCTTTTAGAAGTGGTACAAGCCTTTGCTCAAATATGCTTCTCACCTGTGGATCTTCCCACTTAACCTCTCCGTTTATAAGCTTGAGCTGGAGGTCTTTTCCTCCAAAGGTCAGAATGAAGTGTTCAGTTACATCAGAAAGTGGCCATCCTACGCTATC
>CAYNRW010000146.1:0-2456 GCA_964399725.1 uncultured Thermococci archaeon
GATAACCTCTAAACGATATTTTTCCTGAGAAGCTAAGGTTCCCAACGCCTAAAACAGCGTATTCATACACTTCTCCCTTTAGTCTAAGCATTGTGTCATTTAGTATAGTCATTCTAAGGTATGCTGGATCGCTTTGAGGGCTTAAAGGCGACTTCAAGGTAGTATTACATTTATTGAGAGCATCTTTGGATTCATTTAAAAAAGAAACAACTTCTGACATTAGATTTGTGTGAGGAGAAGGTTTAGAGGGGGATTGGCTTACACATAAGGAAATTAAAACAACTAAAGAGAGAAGAAAAACAAAAAGAGATCTTCCCATGGGCATCACTATCCCTTCTCAATTTCTACAACCCTTCCTTCGCTCATTTTTACAGTTATATTATCACCTTCTTTTAGGTTGAGCACTTTAAGGATAAGTTCGTCGCTTAGCTGGTCTGCGCTTAAATATAGAGTCTCGTTGTCAATTATCAGTATCCAATGGGTGTTTCCCCCTTTGATGTATGAGTAAATTCCCTTAACAATTCCACTGATCTCCTCAACCCTTGCTCCCACTTGGCCATAGAGAAGGAACGCTCTAACTTCGTCTTCGTTTTCGAAGATCTGCACCTCTTTGGTTTCTGCATTTACAAAGGCTATCTTCGCAACACCGGAGCCGCTCCTGGGGATTATAGCGACCCTCCACCAGAGCTCGCCTTTTAGAAAAATTGGAATTGGCTCAACGGCCATAAACTGACTCCAGTCAAAAGTTGGGAGGGCTTTCTTGACGTAGTCTATGGCTTTTACCGGCCCGGTTAGGGGAGTTTCAAACTTTACCTGACTCATTTCACCGTTTTGAGCGTTAATTAAATATATCGCTGCCAGTCCATGAGCCCTTCCATATGGCTCTACCGCGACCATCCAGTACTCTTTTCCATCGTTGGCTATGACAAGGAAAGGCTGTCTGTTTCCTTGTCCGCTTACATCAATGAGTTCTATCTGGTTTTCGTGGTGTAACCAGAGATTTTTTATGTTTGAGAATACGTTTTCTTTCCAGTAATTTTGGGCGTGAACGATTCTCCTCGTTAAAAGCTCCGGGAAAATCGGAAAGTCTTTCAAGCGTTCATCATTAATAGCCTCCTCAGGAGTTAGATCCTCGATGTTGCCATCTTCATCAACGATTAAAACCCCTCCCCATTTGGGCACGGTATAAAATACACGAAAGCTGTATGAAATGTAGGGAACAACGATGTAAATTTTGCCCTCATAATAAAGTGTCCTTGGAACGTCGAGATCTATTAAATAGTGCTTTTTGTAAAGGTTCCACTCAAGGTTGTCAAAAATCTGCATTCCGGGGCCGACTTGAAGTTCGTTCTCAATTCTTTCCATTCTCGCCTGGGTGGTGTTCATGTCAACGAACAAAACCCCCTTGTCTTTAAGCCTTATTGCATTCCATGCCCCATCTGGAACTATAAAGAACCCCCAAACTGGCGTGCCATCTCTGATGGTTAGATGAGAAGACCTAAGTGTGTAGCGAGCATATTCTATGGTATCAACTGCGTAACGGTATGCAGTCAACTTGGGCAAAATCCTTATCTTACTGCTCGAAAGTTCAAGCTCACTTGAGACTTGAGTAGGATGATACTCTTTGTAAAGGGCAGTATTTGAAAGGGCTCCAGTAAATATTGAGATGACGATCAGCGAGAGAATTGCAATGGTAAAGATAGCTCCTATTGAGGCGTTTCTTTTCGTATACTCTCCAACGAGTTTTCTCTTCGAGCTATACGTCAAAACACCCGCTAGTGCAATAAACAGGTATATTATCGTTGGATTCCTGTAAAAGCTCATGATGATTCCATGAAACCACGGCCTGAAAAACCACAGGATTCCTATAAAAACCAAAACTGGCAGGAAGAGCTTGAGCTCTTCTTTTCTCATTTTTCTCACCTTAGCTAGAGATCGGCGTAAGAGTTTATAATGTTATCCAGCGAATTTTAATGGGGATTAAAATGGTGTATCCAAAGTTCGTTGACGAACAAGTGGCTTTCTCACCAATGCCTTATCCTGAGGACATTCCAGAACTCACGGAGAAATTTGATGCTATGGTTGTTCTTACCTATGAGTACGAGCTGTATTATGAGTTAGAAGAGCTTGTCAAAAGAGGCATCGAAGTTCTTTATGCTCCCATTGAGGACTTTACGGCACCATCTTTGGAGGAGCTACTTGAAATCGTTAAGTGGATCGATAAGAGAGCCAAAGGGGGCAAAAAAGTTTTGATTCATTGCCTTGGCGGAAGCGGTAGAAGCGGGACTGTGGCGACTGCATATCTAATGTATGCCTACAGACTCTCCTTAAAGGAAGCCCTTGCAAAGGTGCGTTCCCTTAAACCCTCTGCCGTCGAAACTGAGGAGCAAATGAAAGTGCTGAAGGAACTTGAAGAGCGCCTAAAACAAAAAATTCATCAGTAACTAGAAGAAGCC
>CAYNRW010000147.1:0-2445 GCA_964399725.1 uncultured Thermococci archaeon
CTTCTGCGACCTTATCATAGGGTCTTTCAGCTGAGACAATGGAAGTGCTAATAATCAGAAATACCAAGAGCGGTATTATCTTTTTCATTTCCATCACCATACCTCGAAGTTCGAGGTATTGTTGGGAGTAAACATTTAAAAGAATTTCGTTTTTGAAGGGAATGGTGAGGCCATGTATGAACTTCACGAGAGAGAGGTTTTGGAAAAGCTGAAGGAACTAAATGCAAAGAGGGTTTTAATTCAAACCCCGGAAGGTCTTAAGAGAGAGGCACAGTTTTTAGCTAACTTTCTTGAGGAACATGGCATAGAGAGCTTAATAAGCGGAGATGTTAATTACGGTGCCTGTGATCCGGCTGACAGGGAGGCGAAGATGCTGGGATGCGATGCCCTAATCCATCTCGGTCATTCATACATGGTTCTTAACCTCGAAGTTCCAACAATTTTCATTCCCGCCTTTGCAAAAGTTGATGTGGTTAAAGCATTATCTGAAAACCTGGAGGAAATAAAAAAGCTCGGAAAGAAAATAGCGTTAGTTACGACAGTTCAGCACATAAAAGACTTAAATAAAGCAAAAGAATTCCTTGAAAATGAAGGGTTTGAGGTAAAAGTGGGCAAAGGTGATGGGAGAATTTCCTTCTCTGGCCAAGTTTTGGGGTGCAACTTCTCTGCAGCAAAAGTGGAAGCTAATGGTGTTCTTTTCATTGGGACTGGCTATTTTCATCCGGTTGGAGTAGCTTTAGCCACAAAGAAGCCGACCTTGGCGATAAACCCTTATAGTGGCGATGCGGTATGGATGGACAGAGAAGCAGAGAGGTTCATTAGAAAACGCTGGGCTCAAATAGCTAAAGCCTACGATGCAGAGAAGTTCGGAGTAATAACAAGTACAAAAAAGGGCCAATTAAGAATTGGAGAGGCCAGAAAAATTGTAAAACTCCTAAGAGAGCATGGAAAAGAGGCCCAGCTAATAGTGATGAACCACATAAGCTACCAAGCCTTGGAAGGCTTTGACTTCGATGCCTATGTGGTAGTTGCCTGCCCCAGAGTACCGATAGATGACGTTGAGAATTGGAGAAAACCCGTGCTGACTCCAAAGGAGCTTGAAATTCTACTTGGACTGAGGGAAGATTATGAGTTCGATGAAATCATGGGAGGCAAGAGGGATCAGGACGAACCTATGGGAATAAGCCTCAAGTTCCCAAAGTCTTTATAAAGCTTTCTCTCTAATTTTCTATCATGAACTTTGTAGATGCCGGGATTTACCTCCTCCTTGTAGCCCTATACTACCTCTTTCTGAAAACAGCCTTAGAGGTTTTTACATATAAAGAACTGAGAAGTTATTTGATCTTAGCAATATCCATTGTAGGAGTTGCAATCTCTCTTGGAATAGACCTCTTTCTTGGAGTTTTGGTGCTTTTTGCAGTTTTAAAATTGCTGAAGCTGAATCTAAGGGAAGCCATTGCTGTGGCTTTCACTGCAGAGTTCGGGTTCCTTCTAGGTGTGATTGTGGTAATGTTTATATTAACCACTGCCGGCACAATGTTTGGTATAGAAGGGCTTGAATTCAACATGACGTGGGAGGAACTTCTCCATTATATTGCAAGTTCATAGGTGGTAGAATGAAGAAAAAGCACCTTGCGATGATACTCTCCAATTTGAGAGGTTTTGAGGAGCCTAAACCCGAGCTTGAGCAATACAAGACTCCAGGAGACGTTGCCGCGGAACTGCTCTGGTTAGCCCATTCAATGGGAGATATTGAAGGAAAAATTATAGCGGATCTCGGAGCTGGTACCGGAGTTTTAAGTATAGGTGCCAGCCTAATGGGGGCTAAAAAGGTTTATGCAGTTGAGAAAGATAAAAAAGCTCTGGAGATAGCAATGGAGAATGCAGAAACACTAAACATCAAGAACATTGAGTTTGTAGGAACATCTGTAGATGAGTTTGAGGTTAGAGTTGACACTGTGATAATGAATCCCCCCTTTGGCAGCCAAAACCCTAAAGCAGACAGACCTTTTCTATTCAAAGCTTTTGAGATCAGTGATGTTATCTACTCCATCCACCTCGCCAAAGAGGAAGTTAGGAGGTTTATTAGGATCTTTGTAAGAGACAATGGCTTCAAAATTACCCACCGGTTAACCCTTACCTTTGAGATTCCCGCACAGTTCTTCTTCCACCGAAAGAGGCTTGAGAGAATCTTAGTTGACATCTACCGCTTTGAGAGGGATTGAGATGGGGAAGCTAAAGTTAAGCGACAGACAGCTCTATGCCCTCATCGAGGGGGTAATGCTAAGCGAGGCAATAAAGCCGAGCCAGCAGGCCAAGAGGAAGGCTTTCTCAAAGTATAAAATTGAGGGCTGGGAAAACTCAAAACTTACTGGAATTTTCTATTCGATTCAACGGAGGCTTGGGCTCATCGATGAAGTTATCGAAGAGCTCGTTGGAGTCTCT
>CAYNRW010000148.1:0-2433 GCA_964399725.1 uncultured Thermococci archaeon
TAAATCCCAAAGCTCCATTTTCATTGGCTTTTTTATAATTTTCATGCCATTTTTCTCCAATAAGGACTACTTTTCCTTTTACTTCTTTCCAATCTTCTTCTTTATCGATTGCTGTAACTTCGCCTTCAACGTCACCTGGTGGTGAATGAGCCATTACAACCAGAGGAGTTTTTGATGTGGTTATCCGTTTATTATCAATCTCTATCTCTCCATAAATGAGACTCCATGGGATCGGTGAGGCTAAGGTTAAATGCCATTTTTTTCCATCGTAAACTTCTTCTAAGAGTTCGGCTTTAAGGCCATTTATTCTGAGTTCTTCCAAAATATATCTTGCAGCCTCAACGAGCTCTTTAGAGCCCTGGATTCTGTGAAATTTGCTGATTTCTCCAATGTAATTCATGACATTTTCCACATCAAAAACATCGCTTTCTTTCAAAAACTCCCTCATTTACAACACCAGATAAAATGAGTTAGAAATACCAATAAAGTTTACCCTTCTCTTCCGAAAGCTTCATCCCTTAAAGTAGAGGGCTCAATCTTCTTCACCGAGCATCTTGGGTAAGGAAAGCATTTTTGGAGCTTCTATGGACTTTATGAGTTTTATTATCTCAGGAGGTTCCATTATTTTTGGCGTTTTTGCAAATGTCTGGTACTCTTCTTCAATTTCTTCTTTTTCTTTGGTTTCGGTGACTTCTTTTGTACTCTCAGGGATGATCTCAGATTCTAATTTACTGAGTCCAAGTTCTATTTCTTTTAATTTTCTGGCCTTTCCGTCTTCTATGCCCTTTTCATACGCTGTCCTTACTTCATTATATATACCAAAGAGCTTTGCCTTTTCGTAGATCTCTCCTTTTTTCTTGGAGACCCAGGAGACCCATTCTGTATGCCCCTTATATCCAACAAAGTATCCAAACCTGTAAGCCTCTTTTATAAGTTCTTGCCTTTTGGTTGCCTTTTCACTCATCTTAGTCACCAAGGTGCTTCATTATACACCTCTATGCCATTTTCCGTGATTTTTATTTTCTTCAAATTACTGTCATGTGAGGTTCCTCTCATTTTTAGTATTTGAAGTGCTCTTATCATGTTGTACTGTCTCATAAAATGATGCATCATTATCACTCCACTGGCCACGTAGTAGTCATCTGTGTATTTTTCAGATTCCATCATCTCTGTTATTATGATTGCCGTTATTTCCATGGTAGAAAGCAGTTTTATTAGCCTCACAACCTCTTTTCGTTTATTTTCAGGGTCTTGTACCATGAATTCTAATGGAGTAAAGGAATCTATAACAACTCTTTTTGCATTTTCATGCAATATAATGCTTTTTATTTCCTCTAAAATCTCTGCCCACGTTGGTTTTTTGCTTCCTCGGGTTAAAACAGCTCCTAGGTCATATATCACAATCCTTTTGCTTCGAATGTGGGACAGAAGATTGAACCTATAATAGAGCATATCTTGGATTATAGTCTTGGGGTCATCAACCAGGGAAATATAAATTCCCTTTTCCCCGTTCTTAGCTCCTTCAACTAGAAACTGAATTCCCAAGGTGGTTTTACCACTACCTGGGGGCCCGGTAACAACATACACTCTACCGGGGATAAGCCCTCCACCGATGAGAGCATCGAGCCCCTTTACTCCAGTAGAGACACGGGTATGTATTGGAAGTGATTTATTTTCCATCATGTTCTCCTCCATTTGTAGTTTGGCACGGAAATATTTATTCTTTTCTTCCTCCTTAAGGATATGCGGATCATCCCCATGTAATGTTTCGATTGAAGATAAACCGAACTATAAAAGAGAATCCAATCCCGATGAGGTTTGCAATTAAATAGTGAAGCCCCATGTAAAGAAGGATTAAATAAATAGCCCATTGTACTAAAGCTCCAGTGAGAGCAGCAAGATGAAAGTTTAGGAGTCTTAAATGAAAAGGTTTTCTTTTTAAGTCTTTAAACGTCCAGATATCGTTCCATGTAAAATTGTTGAGTATTGAAAGCTCGGTAGCTGGAAGAACGGCCAGTCTTTTGTCCCAACCTAGAAACTCGACGAAACCTAGGAGTGCTCCCTCATTTACAAAAATCCCGCTTAAACCCACAAAAGAGAATTTAATCAATCGATCTATTTCCCCTTCCCACCTCATCAGACGATATATGTGCTTTAGATAGTTAATGATCTGTTTTTGACTTAGCTTGCTTTCTCCGGCTCGTCGCAGACCAAATGTGAATGGGATTTCAACGACTCTCTCATATTGTCCTTTTATAAGTATTTCCAGAAGTATTTTGAATCCCACTGGATTCAAATCCGTTTTCGCAATGACACCCTTTTTGAGAGCAAAGAATCCACTCACTGGATCTTTTATATCCCTTATTTTAGGCAACGCCACCCTTCCAACCATAATAGCACCTTTGGAAATGATCTTCCTCCACCAGTACCAGT
>CAYNRW010000149.1:0-2425 GCA_964399725.1 uncultured Thermococci archaeon
ACTTATCCTGACAGTATCCTTAATGATATGAGAAAACTTTTTAAGTTAGACCTAAAGATAGAAATCGGGATGGGCCGGTAGCTCAGTTTGGGAGAGCGACGGCTTCGCAAGCCGTAGGCCGCGGGTTCAAATCCCGCCCGGTCCACCATATTTGAACAGGGTTCAAACCTCCGAAGCAAAACTTTTTTAGGTGATTTGCTTTCATGCACTAAGGTGGTGTTCATGGATAAGTATGAAGTTCTTCAAGACCTGATGAGAAGAAGGGGCTTTGCGTGGGGTAGTTTTGAAATCTATGGTGGAGCGAGAGGCTTTTACGATTACGGTCCTCTAGGGGCTACAATAAAGAGAAAAATTGAGAAGAAAATCAGAGAGGCATTTATAAGAGAAGGCTTCTTTGAGATTGAGACTCCAGATATTACGCCGGAGGAAGTTTTTATTGCCTCAGGCCATGTGGAAAAGTTTGTTGATCCTCTGATTGAGTGTAAAAAATGCGGTTCAAGGTTTAGAGCCGATCATCTTGTTGAAGAGACAATTGGGATTGATACCGAAGGGCTCAGTGCAGAGCACCTAACCCAACTCATAAGAGAACACGGTATAAAATGTCCCGAGTGTGGTGGAGAGCTGAGCGATGTATGGTATTTCAACCTAATGTTCGAGACCTGTATTGGGCCCTACAAGGACAAAAAAGGTTATTTAAGACCAGAAACTGCCCAAGGAATATTTGTAAACTTCAAACGCTTGAATAACTTTGCCAGAAACCAGCTCCCCTTTGGAGTTTTCCAAATAGGGAAGGCTTACAGAAACGAAATCTCCCCAAGGCAGGGAATGCTTAGATTAAGAGAATTCACACAGGCTGAGGTTGAGATTTTCTTCAACCCCAACGAGACCAAGCACCCGCACTTTGATGAAGTGAAAGACGAAGTTGTCAGGCTTTACCCGATAGAGCATCAGCTTAAAGACTTAGGAATGATTGAACTCTCCTTAGAAGAGGCTGTTAAGAAAGGCTATCTTTTAAATACTTTCTTCGCTTACTACATGGCAATGGTTAAGAGAATTCTCCTTGATATCGGTATTCCTGAGGACAAAATAAGATTTAGGCAACAATTACCCGAGGAGAGAGCCCACTATTCAAGTGACACATGGGACGTAGAAATCCACAGTGAGAGATTTGGATGGATAGAGTGTGTGGGTATAGCCTACAGGGGGGACTACGATCTGAGCAGACACATAAAGGAAAGCGGGGCAGATTTAACCGTAATGATTCACTATAAAGAGCCTAAGATTATTAGAAAGCTTAAGGTTTCTCTCAACATGAAGCGCGTAGGACCTAAACTAAAAAGCGACGCAAAGAGGATTAATCAAAAACTGCAAGAGATGAGTCAAGAAGAGCTTAAAAAGATAGTTGAGGGGCTGGAGCAGATAGGGAAGGTTATCATTGATGGATATGAGCTTGAAAAAGATGATTTTATTATCAAAGAAGTTGAGGAAAAGGTAACCGGCGAAAAGATAGTACCCCATGTCCTAGAGCCGAGCTTCGGTATAGACAGGCCATTCTACTTGCTTCTTGAAAATTCACTGGTTATGGACGAGGACGGGAGGGTGTACCTCAAGATAAAGAAGGACATGGCTCCAATAGAGGTTGCCGTTTTGCCTCTGGTTGCAAAGGAACCACTCACAAGCATAGCCTATGAGGTCTTCAGAACCTTGCAGAAAGAAGGCTTCATAGTGGTTTACGACGAGAAGGACACCATCGGAAGGAGATACGCAAGGTATGACGAGATAGGGACACCATACTGCGTAACCGTAGATAACCAAACTCCAGAAGACGATACCGTGACTATAAGGGATAGGGACACAAGAGAGCAAGTAAGAGTGAAGATAGAAGAGCTTCCAAGGAAACTGAGAGAATTGATATTTGAAACTTAGGGAATTTATTCTTTTAGATTATTTCTCTTCTTATCCCTACCATGCTCAAACAAAATCAATAGATGCAATAGGTTTTAAACGACTATCCGATAATCGATAATGGGAAGTGTATGGCAACAAAAATTCACCTTATTTACAGGCGCATTCCAAACAGGATTCTTGAAAGATATGATGAGCTGATAGCGGATCTGGGAGATGTAGTAGTGGCAAAGTCAAAATTTGAGGGGATGCTTACTCCACTTTTCGTTAACGGGGTCAAAGTTATTGATAATGGTTACACAATGATTTATTTTGCCTTTATTGGAGAGAAGTATGATGTCCTGAAAGTTTACGATAGAGAAGGCAACTTCAAGGGCCTTTACGTTGACATCCTTGCCTACACCAAAAGGAAAGGCAACACCCTTGAGATGCTGGATCTATTTTTGGATCTCTTCATTTTCCCAAATGGAGAAATTTTCATCCTCGATGAGGAGGAGCTTGAGATGGCCCTTAACTATGG
>CAYNRW010000150.1:0-2389 GCA_964399725.1 uncultured Thermococci archaeon
CCTTAAAGCCCGCACTTATCACCACCGCCCCCTTTACCCCCTTTCGACCACACTCCTCAAGTACTTGCGGTACGAATCTTCCAGGGATCGCTATGACCGCAACATCAACCTCACCTGGTATCTCCAAAACGCTCTTATACGCTTTAAGCCCCATAACTTCACTTTCTTTAACATTTACTGGATAAATCTTGCCCTTAAAACCAAAGTTTATGAGGTTTTTCATTATAGCATTTCCAATCTTTCCCTCTTTGTTTGATGCTCCAATTACAGCAACACTTTTTGGATAGAATAAGAAGTCCAAATTCATAACCTCCCCTCCCATAATGATGCTCGTGTCTGTTGTCTGATGTGGGGTTTTACGTTTATAAAATTTTCCAGATTCGGGGAAAAGGTTATATGGTGGAACGCTTAAATTCTTGTTAGAACGTTAAAATTGGTGGGAGCAATGAAAAAGAAGGTTAAACTTATCACGGATCCAGAAGTAATAAAACTAATGCTCGAAGATACAAGGAGACAGATATTGAAGTTGCTCAGAAACAGAGAAATGACGATTTCTCAGCTTAGTGAAATCCTCGGCAAGACACCACAGACAATATATCACCACATTGAGAAGCTAAAGGAAGCCGGTCTTGTGGAAGTAAAAAGAACCGAGATGAAAGGAAACTTGGTCGAAAAATACTACGGAAGAACTGCAGATGTGTTTTATATAAACCTCTACCTTGGAGATGAGGAGCTTAGGTATTTGGCCAGATCAAGGTTAAAGACAAAGCTCGATATTTTCAAGGCTCTCGGCTATAAGTTCGACGAGGAAGAACTTTTGAACATAATGGACAAACTTCTGGAAAAGGAACACTCATATACGGCAAAAATTTCTGCAGAAATAGAGAAAAAAGAAGAAGTCCTCAAGGAATTTTCAAATGAAGACATAATCCATGCCATTGATTGGCTCACCACGGCTGAAGTTGGGAGAGATAAGGAGGCAATAGAGCTTTTGAGAAAGCTCGGAGAAATACTTAAAAAGGAGTAAATTCAAAGGGAAAACGGGATAGAAGATGGCAAAAGGTATTAGACTTCTCGTGTTGGATGTACTTAAACCTCACCAGCCTATGGTCACTGAACTGGCTTTGGGATTAAGTGAGCTGAAAGGGGTGGATGGGGTTAATATCACCCTCGTGGAGATAGATAAAGAAACGGAAAATGTAAAAATAACCATCGTTGGAGATAATCTGAATTATGAAGAGATTGTAAGAACGATAGAAGAGTTTGGTGGAGTTGTGCACAGCATAGATATGGTAGCTGCTGGAAAGAAAATTATTGAAGAAAGTGAAACTCCACAGGATAGATTGGAAGAATTCTAAGAGTATATGAAAGAAGTATTGATTATCACGGATCCCGAGAAAATTAAGTTATTAGGGGATAGAACAAGGCTTAATATAGTTAATTTACTTAGAGAACGCCCCATGTCTGCTTCTGAACTTAGTGTTGTGCTGAAGAAAGATCCCTCCACAATATACCGACACATAAACCTTCTTGAAAAAGCAGGATTTGTAGAGGAAGTTGGAAGAGATGGAAACGAGACCTTATACCGAAGAAGTGCAAGGATCTTTTTGATTACACCTTACCCAAAGGAAGATATAACAACGCCCACAATGAAGGCCATCCACCGTCAAGAAGCAGAAACGATGTACAATCTCCTCAAAAACGCCGGATTTAAGATTGAAGACAAAAAGGCATTCATAGAAATCCTTGAAAGATTCTTAACAATGCTAGAAAGGCTTTCAAGAGATCTGATTAAGCGATTGGAGGGAATCAATCTAAATCCAATAGAGTTCATTCATCTCATGAACCTCTTGGTATTGATAAATTCCCCAGAGCTACAAGAGGAAGCAAAAGAACTAAGAAAAGTCCTAAAATTGGAAGATTAGAATTCAATAGCACATTTGATTGCAAGAGGGACTTTTTTAGCCACTTCTAAAGCGGTGAAGTTTTCTCCCATCTCCTCTTTTACCATGTCTCCAGCAAGACCATTGAGAAAAGCACCAACGCTTGCTGCTCTCAGAGGCTCGTTACCCAATGCTAGCAAAGCCCCAACTATTCCCGCAAGTACGTCTCCGGTTCCTCCAGTTGTCATTCCTTTGTTTCCAGTTTTGTTGTACTTCCAAATTTTTCCATCGCTTATTATGTCGTATGCCCCCTTAAGCAGAATTGTACCACCAATTTCCCGGGCTTTTTCTATTACCATTTTTGCTTTCTCCTCTAACTCTCCCCCGAGGTTTTTTCCAAACAGAATCTTAAACTCCCCAGCATGAGGAGTTAAAACAAAACTTTTACCTTTAAGGATATCCAAATCCTCTGCAACTGCTTTCAGGGCATCAGCATCTATAACCAT
>CAYNRW010000151.1:0-2334 GCA_964399725.1 uncultured Thermococci archaeon
TGTCCCACAGTGACCAACTCCAATGATTAAGGCCCTCACAGCAATTTCACCTCACAAATTCTGCCTTTAGCTCCTCAAGTTCAATGATGCCGTTTTGATTTTTGTCCTCATAAGTAACAACACAGGCAACACCGTTAAGGTATTTGACGATGTTGGATGCAAAGAAAACTTTAACGGCATTGTCTAAGTTCCTCGGGTATAGGATAAAGAGTACATATCCCTTACTCGTTTTTCCTGGGACTATCAGTAAGGTGCTATCTCTCTTATAGCTCTCCCCATTCAGATAGATGCTTTCATTATCTATCTCAAGCTCAATAAATGGATTGTACTTGGAAAGATCAAATTCCGTGAGACCTGCTAACACAATGTAATTGCCATCACCTATCTCTTTAAACTGTTCAACTGTCATATTGGTTCCAAATAACATGTCAAGAGAATTCTTCACTGAAACTGCAACTTTGTCCCGCCCAAATGTGTACAATATCTCAAAGTTTCCTTCAGGAAGTATTCTTATCACTTCATAGAGATTCACAGGTTTTGGAAGCTCTTCAAAGGTTGAGAAATAGAGAGTTGCAAGGGCCGAATCAATAATACTGCTCCCCCAAAGGTTATTTTTCTTTTTAGGCAGTAGCCACTGGAGGGTTTCTTGCCGATAATCAATGCCAAATGCATAAAGAAGTTCTGTAGCACGTATGGTAAGCTCTACACTTGACTCTCCTTGATACATCAGAACCCCAAGTATATAGCTTTCCTTGATGTTTGGCCATCCCCCATCCTCAGTTCTTTGCTCGAGAAGCCAATTTAAATGCTTTTCAACATCTTGTCTTGTTACCAGAGGCTCCAATGCTTCAAGTACTTCAATCGTAGTTGATACTTCAGATGGGAAAAATCTCGTATAGTATTTAGTCGTTAGTACTGTCCCCCACCCTTCCGTGGGGAAGGATAGAAGCCATTCCTTTGCCTTGACAATGTCCTCATCCTGCGGGGAAACTCCCAGGGCTAGGAGGGCTTTAATTGCTAGGGCAGTATCGTATGGTTGTAAGCCTAGGAAATCACCCCATTTTCCATCTTCCCTTTTAAGACTCTTTATAAAAGCTATGTGCTTTGCTTTTTCACTCTCATTAACCAGATTGAACTCCAAAAGGGTCAACAAATTGTAGATATAAGGTGGGTATATCTCTCCTCTCTCAGAGGATATTTCCATGTTTTCATCAATTCTGCCCTTTACCCATTCTAAACCTTTTTCTATATTTTCATCCATGAAGTAACATTTTTTGAGGGCTTTTAAGGCATAATACGTAGCCCTGTCCGTAGATGAGAAGCCTACTATGTATGGCCATCCACCATCCTTGTTCTGTACCTTTTCTAATTCTGAGCAAGATGCCTCAAAGGGTGTTTCTGGTTCAACCATTAATTCCTCACTAACCTTCGCAAAACTCCAAGTCGCAAGGGCGGATGTAACAAACACTTCCCTCTGTACTAGTTTTTCTGGTTTGTTAGCCCAGTAGACAAAGCTTTCATTCTTTTCTTTCAAATTCTCGAGCGTGGCAAGTAATTTGGCTGTTTCAAAGGTAAGCCCTTCATATACAAGGAGGGCATAAGTAAGAAATGCTCGCTCCTTAACGGTAATTTCTGGAGAACTAACTAAATCCCAAGCTTCTCCTATCAATTCGGGAGAAACATAATCAACGGCATGATAAGCCAAAAGCTTAAGTGCCACAAATTCTCCTCTACGGATTCCATGAGGCTCAGCTTCTTCAAGGTATTTAATGGCACTCTGAATGTAAGGATGATCCTTTGAATATCCATTTTCGCCAAGTGCCCAGACTGCCATAACGGTAGGATAGAACTCGGTTAGAGTGTCTGGGACATATCCCCATCCGTTTTCATTGCGTGAGTTAACTAAAAACTCAATGCCCTTCTCAATAGCATCGGAGATTAGAGAAGCTTTACTGCCCTCATATACGGCAAGTGCTTTTTTCAAGGCGATCACTGCATAGGATGTATCAACTACATTGCTCACACTCCCCTCGTAATACCCCCAGCCGCCATCCGGGTTTTGTCTTGTTAAGAGAGCATCAACAAAGTAATCAAGGTCACTTATCGTAAGATTTTCAACTGCAGGATAGCTAGAAGCTAGAGCTATTAGCGAGAGACTAAGTTGTTGAGTGGTTTCCATGTACTCTCTTCCCTCTAACAGGAACTTCGTTGATGCATCAAGAATCGGCACTGCACCAGCGTAAGGAAGTATCATAATCACAATAAGCAAAACAGGAACAATCCTCCTCATTCTTGGCACCTCTAAACTAGCTTTTATTAATTACCTAATTGGGT
>CAYNRW010000152.1:0-2213 GCA_964399725.1 uncultured Thermococci archaeon
TTTTCCGTTTCGAGATGAATATTGTTAACAGCTTCCTTAAATGAGAGGGTATATCCCACCACATTGCCGTAGAGTTTCTCGATTTCACTAGTTTTGAGGTTCCTTCCAACAACCTCTGCTATGAGTGTCCCATTATTGATATGCCTCTTTACGAAGTCTGCTGCATGAAACATGGCAAAAAATCTGATGTTCTGTGGATTTGTTATGTCCTCCACCTCCAAAGAAGATTCTTTGAATATCTCTATTATAAGACTGTATTGCGAGAATATTATCTCAGGATACGTTGCTTTGAAACTGGGTGGAGAAGATGGCCTAAAGCTTACGTTCTGAATTGTAACGATCTCCTTTCCGTCAGTCATGCCTATTAAGTGATTCAACTTGTAGAACTGCCTGACAAAGAAATTTCCTTTCCTCCTAAACTCCGATAGATCTGGAATTTTGTCGATGTAAAGAGATACCGTCACGCCTCTCTGAAGAGTTTTTATTAAATCTTTTTTTATCGCTTCGAAAAATTCGCTTGGGGTAACTACTATCACTTCGTTTTTAGCGGAATACAGCGACTCCCTGAACATCTCAAGGGCTTCGTCAAAATTCCTGCTTCTCCATATTGCAGGTCTCTGCTCTTCTCTTTTTACATTCCTAAGCTCAATTTCGAGCTTGTTCATTATGTCCTCAAGTTCTCTTTTGAACCTGAAAAATGCTATCCTTGGCGAGTAAGCAGCATATACCTTCGGTGTTCCATCAATCTCAGTTACAAACCCCCTAAGTTTTAAGGATGATATTGTATCATAGACCCTGTTGTATGGAATTCCGCTTTTTGTGGAGATCTCCTTAGCAGTGCTGGGGCCGTAAACTAAGAGAGTCCAGTAAGTAAGAATTTCATACTTTGTAAATCCAATCTCACTCAAAGCATGTAAAATTTCCGGAGGAATCTCCATTATTGTCACCTAAAATATATTGAAGAGGGGTTTTAAAAAGAATTCAGCAAATCGAGGTACCTCTCAAGATGTTTTGTTATTATGAAATTCTCTTTAACCCTTTCTTTGGCATTTTTACCCATCTTCTGTGCTATGTCTTTGTGCTCAAGGAGATAGAGAGTTTTCTCAACGGCATCACTAACATCTTTCACTAAGAATCCTGTTTTTCCGTCCACTATCTGAAGTCTTATTCCTCCTACGGCTCTTCCTACCACTGGCTTTTCTTTCCACATTGCTTCGGTAACGGTTAATCCAAACCCCTCCCTAATGGACATCTGAAGGACTACGTCACTTGCCCTTTGGAAGGCGTTTACCTCTCTTGCATGAACTCCAGTGAGATTTGTGAGAACTTTAACGTCATAATCCTCTCCGATTTTTCTTAGGGTTTTCTCGAAGTATATCCAGCCTTCAGGATCATCATGGGCCATTACACCAACTAGCAAGAGTTGAACCTCTGGTATTCTCTCCTTGACTTTTCTATAGACGTCTATGACATCAAAAATCCCTTTCCATGGATCAAAACGAGACACCTGGGTTATTATTGGTCTTTCTGGATCTACGTCAAACCTTTCCAGGATTTTTAAAATTTCGCTCTCACTCAGTTCTCTGTTCTTTTCACTAAGAGGGTCAATGGAAGGGGGCATTATAACCACTTTGCTTTTATTAAGGTCATTCTGCACATACTCCTCCATATGGAAAATATATCCATCATACTTCTCGACAAACTGCCTCAGAAACTTCCAGAACTCCAAATTTGGATCGCTTAGGTCAATGTGACATCTCCAAATCCAAGGCTGCTTTTTCTCATAAAACTCTATAAGGGGTGCCGGTTGAGGATCGTGTATCAAGACGTAATCAAACGAGCTCAAATCAAAGTCCTCAGCATTCTTCTTGTTTGTCTCCAAATACAGTTCTTTCATTTCTTCAGTTAATCTAAGCTCCTTGTTTCCCTGAAGAGCATTGTGGAAGCTCTTTGTAACGTTGAAAAATTCATTTGTACCCTCAATCACAAACCATCTTGTGTCTACTCCAACGTCCCTCATCAGAGGGACAAGGTTGTGTAAAATTTCGGCAACGCCTCCGCCAAAGGAGGTAGAGTTTACATGGATAAAGCTTTTGCCTTTTAGATTCTCTGCTTTTTCTTTAATACTTTCCAAGGCTTCTTCCCCTATTATTTTTCTGTAGTCTTCAAGCTTTTTACCTTCCCCACCAAACTTCGTTACCTCATACATTTTC
>CAYNRW010000153.1:0-2198 GCA_964399725.1 uncultured Thermococci archaeon
TATAACTACTCCTCCAAAATTCTCTCTGCTTCTTCTCTGTAAGCATCCATTACGTATGGGATGCCAGAAACCTTTGCTGCCTCCTCTGTTAAAGCAATTAGGTCGTTTCTAGATATCGTTGAAAGCTTGAAGTTTCTGCTGCCTGCCATCAACTGCTGAAGGCCAATCTTTATCTTCTGGCAGAATGTATACATGGCTATTGCTCCTGTTGGAATCTCATTTATTCTGCTTCCGAACTTTTCTTTCAGCTCTTCGTAGGTTATGAATATCTCTTCCAAGCTATCTCCATATTTGGCAACGTTCTTCGGCAGATTTCCTTCTTTCAACCACTTCTCAATGTTCTTACCCACCATGCCGGGTATCATCAATGCCCTGCCCATACACACTGCCTTAACGTAAGGAGCCCCCATTGCGATTGCCTTGAATATTCCATCTTCGGTCGAGAATCCTCCAGCAATGGCAATGTCGGGAACTCTAAATCCTCTCTTGTCCAGCTTCCTGCAGAATTGATAAGCCAGAGATTCAAGGTAGAAGGTTGGTATTCCCCATTCGTTCATCATCGGCCACGGACTCATTCCCGTTCCTCCTCCTGCACCGTCTATGGTGACCAAGTCCAGCTTTGCCTCTGACCCGAGCCTCAGTGCAAGGGCCAAGTCAACTGCCGAGTAAGCACCGGTTTTCAGTGTAATTCTCTTAAATCCGATGCTCCTAAGCCTGTCAACCTCTTCAAGGAAGGACTCCCTGCTCACAAATCCGAGCCTTGAATGTCTCTCGAACTCCTTGATTTCCCCTTCCTTAAAAGCCCTTTGAACTGCGGGATCTTCGGGATCGGGCAAAACTATGTATCCCCTCCTCTTAAGTTCAAGTGCCCTCTCTAACGACTTTACCTTAATCTCTCCGCCTATGCTCTTTGCTCCCTGCCCCCATTTTAGCTCAATAGTCTCCAGCTCATGCTTGCTTGCGAGATATTCAGGAACGCCAAGTCTTGTATCCTCAACGTTTGCCTGAACGATCAGCTCGCCATATCCTTCATAGAATTTCCTGTAGATTTCTATTCTCCTGTCCATTTCCGGCGATCTCTTCACCTTCCCCTCTGAATCAAGCTCAAGCTCGGGGTCTACACCACATACGTTTTCACCGCAAACGATTGTAATGCCCGAAATTGCTGCCCCAACTGCAAAGTGCTCCCAGTTTCTGCGGGCTATGTCAGTGGATCCCAAGGCTCCCGTGAAAATTGGAAGCCTCATCTTGACCTTCTTGTCCCATCCGTATTCTGTAGTCGTGTCAACATTCGTGAAGAGGGCCTCATCAGGACCAACATCTCCCTCCAAACCCTTTGCTCCTCTTGCATATCCCTGGATGTTCAGATGTGAATAATCAACAGGGTACTCCTTATCCGCTCCCGCTGTCACGTATCCAAAGTCCTGCGGGTATAGTACTTCTCTTCCCCTGAAAGATGCTAGCCAGGCCTCACACCCTCCTCTGCATCCGTCAATACATCTTGAGCAAAGCCCAGAAAATGGAACAACACTCCTGGAGCGGTTAAATGTTCCCGTCGCTTCATCTGCATTCGGTCTCCTTAAATTTCCCATACTATCTCCTCCTTTTATTTCTTATCTCCTCACTTCTCTATTTTTATTTACTAACAATAACACCAGCTTTTTAACCCAAGCCATGCAAACCAACTCAACTTCAGTTATTTGCATAAAAAGATTTCTATTCTTCACCTTATTCATACAAATGCATTTGTATAGCAACGAATTTTTTGTTAGGTTATATTTAAATGTAAAAAGAGTAATATAGTAGAGCTGGTAAATAAGAAAACATGAGGGTAGCGATTCCGTGTAGCGATGATAGAGGTTTAGATTCACACGTTTCGCAGCATTTTGGCAGGGCAAGGTATTTCTTAATTGCTGACATAGATGATGGAATAAGAAACGTTAGAGTTGTTGAATTACCTTTTGAAGATCACATGCCTGGAGACATTCCAAGATTTTTGCAATCCCTAGGCGTTAACGTTGTCATAACCTATGGATTAGGCATGAAAGCAATGGGATTTTTTGAAAGTATGGGGATTAAAGTTATCAGCGGTGCAATGGGTAGAGTTGGTGACGTTTTAGAAGGATTTATTAAAAATAGCTTAATTTTAGACACTGATTGGAGAAGTAAAGAAGAATTTAGAGGACATCACCATGATT
>CAYNRW010000154.1:0-2168 GCA_964399725.1 uncultured Thermococci archaeon
CTAAATGCCTTTGTGGCAAGCTTCATTACTATTGCGGGTCCACATCCAGCACATGCAGCGTGACCAGGTGCCCAGTATTCGCGAGTTGTGATAGGGGGCTTTCTAACGGCCATCATAATCACCTCACAAAATCTCCTTCCTTAATCCTATCCAGTTAACTTCCTCAACTTTCTCTCCCTCAAGTGCCTTCTTTGAAATCTCAACGACCTCTTCAAGTTGCTCAAAGGTAACGTCTCTTCCACCAAGGCCCAGTATGAAGTCAAGTAGTATTGGCTTCTCCTTCTCGTTTACAAGTGCTCTGCTCGCATCTGCAAAGACCGCTCCACCTATTCCAAAGCTCACGTTCTTTTCGAGAATTGCAAGAACCTTTGCCTTCTTGGCCAAAGCCTTTATTTCCTCAATTGGGAATGGTCTGTAAACCGTCATCTTTGCGGCTCCGATCTTTACTCCCTCTTCCCTCTTTTTGTCCACGAAGTCTTTAAGTGTTCCAGCAAGTGAACCCATTGTGAGAAGGATTATTTCAGCATCTTCTGTCTTGTACTCTTCAATCATGTGGTATCTTCTTCCGAATTTCTTTTCGAACTCGTCAAAGACTTCCTTAATTACCTCCCTTGCATTCTCCATGGCTTCCCATACCTTGTACCTCGCCTCCATGTAGTGGGCCGGGAATCCAAGGGAACCCTGGGTAATTGGTCTAGCCGGGTCGAGATAGGCGTGCTTTGGTACGTATTCTCCAAGGAACTCATCCACTACCTCTTGATCCGGTATTTCGACTGGCTCGACTGTGTGTGTTAAGATGAATGCATCAAAACCTACCATTGCTGGGAGAAGGACTCTTTCGTCTTCGGCAACTTTGAATGCTATTAATATTAAATCGAGTGCCTCCTGGTTGTTTTCAGCATAGAACTGCATCCAACCGGTGTCTCTCTCGCTTATCGTGTCTTGCCAGTCATTCCAGATGTTAATTGGAGCACTCAATGACCTGTTACCAATTGCCATTACAATCGGAAGCCTCATTCCAGCAGCTATGAAAAGGATCTCATGCATCAAAGCCAAACCTTGTGAAGCCGTTGCTGTAAAAGCCCTAACTCCTGCAGCACTTGCTCCAACACATGCAGAAATTGCTGAGTGTTCGCTCTCAACCTTGATGAACTCTGCGTCAAGCTCTCCATCAGCTACGAACTCACTAATCTTTTCGGGAACAAGAGTTGATGGTGTGATTGGAAATGCAGCAACTACTTTTGGCTTTGCAAGCTTGGCGGCCCAAGCAGCGGCCTCATTACCTTTCATAACTTTTCTCATGGGCATTTATACCACCTCACTTGGATTCTCTAACCATTTCAATTGCCTTGGTCGGGCACTCATTTGCGCAGATTCCACAACCCTTACAATAGTCGTAATCAAACACTGGGTAGCTCTCCTCGTCCAGATAAATTGCCGGCTCTGGGCAGAGAGTGTAGCACAAGAAACATCTGACACACTTATCCTTGTTAAACTTTGGCATAAAAACTCTCCAACTGCCGGTCTTGTTCACAACGCTACTTCCGGGAATGTAAACTATTGCACCTGGTGTCATTTTTTCGCTATACTCCTTTTGGACTCTTTCAATATCGGCTTTGAACGGGCTTTCCGCCATACATACCACCCCGAGTGAGTTATCCCACTTTTCTTTAAACTTTTCGCAAAAGAAATAAAAATCAGCCGAAGAGCTCGGCCTTCTTCTTAAGCTCCTCCCATTCCTTGAGCACCCATTCCTGGAGTATCTCCATGTCCTCCTTTGTCATGTATTTAAATCTTCCCTGGAGCTTGAGATACTCCTCTAGGGGCTTTGGCTCTTTATTTGGTGAGGGCATGTTTATCTTATACTTTCCGTTTTCATATTCAAACAGCGGGAAATACGCTGTTTGAACTGCTAGACGAGCAAGTTCTATGCTCTTGTCTGTTGGGCTTCTCCATCCAGTTGGACACGGTGCAAATAGCTGAATGAAAGCGGGCCCTTTAATCGTTTGAGCCTTTTTGAGCTTTCTCATGAAGTCTTCTGGATAAGCAACGCTAGCTGTAGCAGCATACGCTGGCTTGTGAGCTATTACGATATCAATGACCTTCTTCTTTGGTTTCTGTTCAAGAAAGTGCTTCTTTCCACCGGGTGTATTTGTTGTCCATGCTCC
>CAYNRW010000155.1:0-2124 GCA_964399725.1 uncultured Thermococci archaeon
TTCTGGTTATGGAGTACTTTAACAACTATGGGTTAAGGGCCTCAAGGCCAATTTCGGTCATCATGATAGCCATGAGCCTCACGATATTTGTCCTGCTCAGATGGATTGTAGGGAAGAGGATAAGATAGACAAAGCTTTAAGAGAAGTTACGAGAAAATATTGTACTGGGGTGATGACTGTGATCACTTCACTATCAATTGAAAACTTTAGAGGAATTAAGGGCTTGAAACTTGAAAATCTTGGCCAAGTTAATGTGATCGCGGGAAAGAATAATTCTGGTAAGTCTAGTGTTCTTGAAGTACTGGCGCTCTTTTTAGGGGCTACTAATGGGCCACGAGTATTTAGAGAAACCTTCCAAGAGATTTTGGTGTGGCGAGGATGGTATGGGGAACAGACTATTATGGACATATTTTATGAGAATGCGGAAGAGTTTATGATGATGGGAAAGCTGGAAGATGGGAAAAACTTTGAACTTTCCATGAAGAAAAAGAGAAAGCAAATGGGGCAAAGCTATGATACCATTAATGTTGGGTTTAAATCGGTCTCCAAGGAGAATTCCAAGGACATCGCACCTTTTAATGCTGATATCCCTAAAAGGAGTTTTGTGGACCCAGGGGTAATCCAAAGAATGCTAGTAAATGCCAAATTTTCACCAGAGCCAGACTTTGAGTTTTTAACTCCCCTAACCCTTAGGAAATTTGGATATGTGGAAAGCTTGTACTCTTACGCCTACGAACGCAAGGTATCCAAAAAAGCTGTTAAGGTACTTAAGTCTGCATATCCAGAAATTGAAGGGTTCAGCCCGCTTTTTAAAGCAAATCGATGGGTACTTCATGTAGAAACAAAATATGGGGTTTATCCATACTACCTAATGGGCGAGGGTTTCAAAAATGCTATGATTATTGCCTTCCTTTCCGCGCTTCTAAAAGATGGTTACCTTCTCATCGACTCAGCAGAGGCTTTCCACCATCCAAAATCTCTGAGAATCATGGCACAGACCCTCATTAGGGGGGCAAAAGAAAACAACGTCCAGGTATTTTTAACGACTCACAGCCTTGAGCTTATTGATATGCTACTAGAATATGGACTTGATGAGAGAATTGATGGAAGGATAGTTCATATGAAACGTGAGGGTGAGAAGCTCAGCGCAAAGATGGAGTCCTTCGAGAGAGCTAAAGACCTCAGGGAAGCTCTCGGATTGGACTTGAGGGGATGAACCATGGAAGGACAGTGGGATGTTAGGTTGTTACTCTTAGAAGGACCAACTGATATCAGCTTTTTTGTTCCTCTCTTCAAGAAGATATATGAATTTCGAGAAGCTCCTAAAGACCTCTATGGCAGGATTCCAATTGGAAAGAGCTTTGAAAATAGTCAAAACTTGCTGTCTAGGCCAATATGCCTAGTAAAGAACAACCAAGCAGTGGTACTATTTTATGTTGGAGGAAAGAAGAAGCTCTCACAGGCCCTCAAGCTAGTTATCAGTTCCCTTGACATATGGGAAGAGAATTTTAGACCTGGGATTATTGGAGTTGCTCGGGATATGGACACGAACCAAGATGTGCTGGAATGGGCGAAAAGTATCCTTAGAGATTTTTCGCCTGTGAGGGAGGGGAACTCTCTTTTAGTAACCACTCAAGGGCGGAGAATCAGGGTTATTCCCTTCGCCGTAGGAAATGTAATGTTCGGACATCCAAACATCGAAGAAAAACGCGAACTAGAACTCCTCCTGACAAAATTAGCAGGAAGTGAGAGTACTCTCACGAAGTTTTCTCGCTCAATAAAAGCGTTAAATGAGGATAAGGGTTCAAAGCTTACTCCAAAGGACGTCATGCACGTTCTTGCAATTGCCAAGAACTTCGGTAGCGACAGGCTTTTCGGCCTTTACAAAAACTTTGTCTGGGAGCTCATTCAGAATCAATACGATATTTTCGTCGACGTTCTTAGGGAAAGCGGTGTTATGGATTTCCTTGAGCAACTAACAAGGTGATGCCATGCTTGAAGTTAAATCTATCTCAAAGAACTGGAAAGAGTTTGAGCTCAGAGAAATAAGTTTTGAGGTCAATGAAGAGGAGTATTTGATAATTTTAGGCCCAAGTGGTGCTGGAAAGACACTTCTACTTGAGC
>CAYNRW010000156.1:0-2042 GCA_964399725.1 uncultured Thermococci archaeon
CTCAACAACAGCCCTTTGCCCCGGATTTTTCAGCTTTTCTATTAGCTCCCTCTTAATGTCCTTTGCCGCTTTATTAGCTTTTATTGCCAGAGTTCTCCCATCCACATAGTCACTTTTCCTAATAACCATAGAAAAGTCGCTCTCAAAGCTCAGCCTTGAGTCTCCAAATGCCTCAAGCTCATCAACAATCCCATCGACAGTTATCCTGATTTTGACCTTTTTTCCACTTTTCAGAGCTTCCTTTATCTTTTCATCCAGATCCCTGAGTGCTTTGCTGGCTTTTATGCATATTATGCAGTCTCCCCTTGGCGTTAGGTAGTCCTCTTTCGTTATCTCCAGAGTTGAGCGGTGGGTTGCCTTTACGTTTTCATGCCCGTAGCAGACAATGGTTTCCTTAATCATGTGAGAACCTTTAAAGGGAAGCTTTATAAATTTGGCTGGGAAAAGTTTAAAACAGCCTCACTTGATTTGGGTGTGGAAATTAAGATTATCGGAGGGATGAGGAATGGGAAACATTAAGCAAGGTTTTATTAAGAGAACTGCGAGAGAGCTCTTCAACAGATACCCAAACGAGTTCACAAGGGACTTCGAGCACAACAAGAAAAAGGTTGAGGAGCTTACAAACGTCACAAGCAAGACCATAAGGAACAGAATAGCCGGCTACATAACAAGGCTTGTAAGGCTTAAGGAAGAAGGAAAAATTCTTTAAATCAGTTCTCTCTTTATCCTTTTTAAATCTTCGAGGATTTCTGTTGGGAGAATTCCCTCAAATTCCCTTAAAAGTTCATCGAACTGCTCCTCACTTTCTTTGGCAATCCTGCGCATAAGGTTCTTTATGTAAGCCTCGGTGAGCATTCTCACCTCTTCAAGCTCGCTCTTCATTCTCATGTACTCCTCTATTTTTTGCTCTATTTCGCTCAAGAAACCAGAAAGCTCTCTTATCTTCTCCTCCACCGGCTCCTGGGACTTTATGAGCTGTTTCATCTCTTCGTATTCCCTCGTTTGTCTGGGTGCTTTTGGCTCGTACATCTCGGTGCCGAACGAGTACGGCGTGAGAAGAACCTCAAGCCTGATACCCCGTTTTATTTGATAGTACTTCCTAGGCCTGCCCCTTGGAATCTTCTCCACCCTGCTCTCAATCAATCCCGCACCTTCAAGAATCCTGAGATGCTCAAGGATAGCCTTTTGCCCCACTCCCAATTCCTTTGAGAGCTCGCTTACAAAGTAGGGCCTCTTGGTAAGCAGGAATAATATCCTTCTCCTCGTTTCATTTCCAAGGACATCCAATAACCTTCCGTGCTCCTCCATGATCTCACCTCATAATGACAGTAATCCTCTTCGGCTTATCTAACTTAATGTAAATAAAACTCCTACTTAAATCTTTTGGTTTTAGCTACACAAAATTACTTTAAGGATGAGGAGCAACATATTTTGGTGAACTGGTTATGAAAGTTATTGGAGATATCCACCTAGTGGATGGAACCTTTGCAAACGTCTACCTAATTAGGAGAGGAGAAAAGCTTTTGGTTGTAGATGCAGGCCTTCCGGGAGAATACGAGAAGGTTTTGAGGTACATAGAGAAGCTCGGACACCTTCCAGAGGATGTGGAGACAATAATTGTCACCCATGCCCATCACGACCATGTGGGTTCTCTGAAAGACCTTAAAGACGCAACCGGAGCTAATATAGCGGCACATAAAGATGAGGTGCCCTATTTGAAGGGAGAGAAAACCTTCAGAAGTGAGATCGAGCCGGTTGACGTGGAAATAAAGCTGAACGATGGAGACGAGTTTCATGGGTTAAAAGTTATCCATTCTCCAGGACATACTCCGGGAAGTATTTGTCTGCTAGATCTAAAAACAAAGGCCCTCTTTGTTGGGGATTTGGTTATGGAAGAGAACGGAAAGCTGGAGGAGATCCCACATCATTATTCTCTCGATCCAATGAAGAACAGGGAAGCCATAAGAAGGCTTTTGGACATTGATTTTGTGCATTTGTTGCCGAGTCACGGAAAGCCGATCTTGAACGAGGGGAAGGAGAAG
>CAYNRW010000157.1:0-2034 GCA_964399725.1 uncultured Thermococci archaeon
GAGGGGTAAATGAATTGAAGACAGCGAGCTCCAAATGAAAGATATGCCCATCGACCCTGCTTTTTCTTCTGAGCATCCCGGATCAGTAATTCCAATAACTCATCAGAGGCACCTTCAACTTGTTCATGAAGCATTTGAAAGGCAAGTTGAGCTACTACATCCCAAGAACGTTCGGCTATCTTAGGGCTTAGTAGATTCCAGAGCTTTTCGGGAGTGTTGTTGTTGCGGACAATGTTAGCTGCGGTAAAATATTCCAGGAAGGTCTTGTGTGTAAATTTGTAAAGAGGAATTCCCTCAGGTGTTGTTCCCACTTCGGTAAAAACCCAAGCTCGTCCACGGCAAAATTCCAGAAATTCTTTTGCCGCTTTTTCTGCTTCCTCCTCAGACTCAAATCTACGTCTTAAGAGAAAGCTTGTAGCTTCCTTGATTAAAGTATTCTCTTTTACACCACTTTGAAGTGATTCGTCAGAATAAATCCAGCGAGCCAAATGGCTTATTAAGAATTTTGGCTCAGGAAGGGGTAAATGTACCCAAATACCACGGCTTGGATCCCAACGTTCTAAGAGCATTTCAGAACATTTTTTATACACTTCTGGCCGGTTACGCGGAATAAAACCTGCACCTCTGTATAGGTTACACATTAGGGCTAACATCAATGGATTGGAGCGCAGGTCTGAAACTATGCGGCTTTCTTCAAGAAAACTTTTGGCACGTCGCTCAGCCTCATCTGGAGAAAGGGTAGGGTCGTTAGCAAACCATCTTTTTGCATATTCTGATACCTGCTCCTCATTAAATGGCGCTATATAATATGTCTCGAAACGGTTCGGATTTAGAGGTGCCTGTTCATATCCTACAATGCGAGATGTCACAAGTACTGGTACAGAGGGGAAAAGATTGCAGAAAGATTCTATGTCAGCAGATATCTCTCGTCTATGGCTGGGGTCAAGAAGCTCGTCAAGGCCGTCAAAGATAACAAGAATATGTCCATTATTAAGGAGGTATTCGAAAGCTCCCGGTGGCGGTCCCTGAGGCAGTTGATATTTTGAGGTAACTTCGCTTTCCATAAATTGAACAATGGAGAGACCCTCTTGTTTCTTTTTTAACGAATATTCTCGGAGAACAATAAGCACGGGGGTCATAAGACGTCCGCCAAGAAGCCTCTTCTTATAATTTTTGCATAAATCATAACATATTTTCTGTGCAAGGGTGGACTTTCCTCCTCCTGGGTCTCCAAGGACTACCACGCGATATAGTCGGGTAAGGAACTCGTCCATAGTTATTGTTTCTGGCTCAGCGCCTTTCTCTTTAGGAGTATAAATGAAGTTAGGAGGAATAAAGATCTTATCTATATCAATTAAAGGAGCTCTATCAAAATGTGGGATAGTAATTTGACTGTGCCTCTCACCAACCTGACGGCGGTATCTCTCTTCAAATTCCTTTATTTCACTTATGTTTAATCTCGAATGGGTTGTAAGAAAATCAAGATTACTTCTTATTGCCCGAAGTTCGTCAAGAATAACTCGGTGTCTCGCGATAGATTTTGCTTCATGGGCTGATAGAATACCCTTACTAATAGCGATATCAAGCGCTTTACGACAGCCTGTGGAAATGACTTCAAACAAACTGTTGGCTATTTGCTCAATTGCTTGGGGCTTAACTCCGAAATGATAAGCAAGGCAGATTTGGAATTCTTTCTGCAGATCTCCTATAGACTTCCCTCGAGTCGTCTCAGACATAAAGTCCGAGTATATTTGTCTAACAATGCTCTCCGCCGTCGGGGATTCTAAGAACAGTTGCATCGTTGTTGCCTTAAGTTCACTTGGAGAAAAGACAGGAGCTTTGGCTATTTTTGACATAACACCTTGAATAGCCGAAACTAAGGCATGATCAGCTTCAAGAGCTCTTTGGATATCGTCTTTCTGCTTGGAGATCTCCTTAACCTTCTCTACGCCATATCTTATCAACGTAGTGAGTCCGTTAGCGATAAGTGATGTGAGTATATTGATTAGAAATGGCTCCACTACCATAATAATT
>CAYNRW010000158.1:0-2032 GCA_964399725.1 uncultured Thermococci archaeon
AAAAAGCCCATGTCTGGTCACATTATTACGATATAGAAATACTGGAAAATGCCTGTCAGAAACTTGGACAAAAACTCCCATTTCACTATAGGAGATGGTTGGCTGTTTTCATAATTACCTCACTATTTTTTTATCACATAACGACCAAATTCAGCAGCGGCAAACATGCGGAGCAACCAACCTGAAATACCGCCAGACTCTATGGGGGCATTGGCTTTGAAAAACCGCCGCGCTGTTTGGTGTCCCTTGCAACCGATTGTTATGCATTCTTCATACTCATAAATTGCACAAGCCTCTTTAATATTCTATTTGGTTCCTGTATTTTCTACTCTGAATATAAAAGCGGAACCATTCTTTTTCGGTATCGCACCAATCCAGTCCTCCCATCCCTCATCTATTTGCACCCACGCATATAATCCAGGACTTAAATCTACCGTTCTTACCCAAAGCTTCTCTTTGCCAACACGTTCTCCTTCATCCTCCAAAAAACCATTGTAATAGTCATATCTTCCAAGAATGTCAAAATCCCCCTTATAAATTAGGCCATCTTTGTTGACAGTAGCAAGGTTTATCCGGTATGGGACTTCGTCGATAAACATAGACTTGCTAGCTTTTATTGTCGGCACATTTTTGGGGGGCTGAATGTAATAACTTTTAGCCCCTCCTTCTCTTTCTTTCATAGTGCCGTTTTTGTCGAGCTTTACTAATCTCTTATTGTCAATGTCAATATAGAAGAGTCCGTTTTCTGTAGGGATTGGATATAAAACCATCTTTTCCGCAGGAAAGTGGACCTTTTGTTGGATATTCAAAGTTAATTCTCTTGTCGTGTATCCTTTTTTGGAAAAAATTAACTTTATAGGCCCTGGGGCATAGTCTAATGAATATTGCCCGGAGCCATCTGTTTTGGCTGAGAAGGCCGATTTTTCTATTTTTACAGTGACGTCCGACAATGGGCTTCCAAAAGCATCTTGAACCTTCCCTTCAATTCTTTTATTCTTACCACAGCCTGTAAGCAGAATTACACCCAGCACAAAGACAGAAATTGAATAACGAACCCATGAATTTCTCTTGATGATTCTCATCATATCCTCCTTTTTTGCATAACGTTCGGGGTGAGCGGGCCAAGGTGCTTGAAAAGAAAGAACCAAAGAAATCCCCATCCGCTCCACCCCGTTGTTATTTGTCATAGTAGGTTTATCAAATATATTCAAGCACTTTATATGTCCCTACAGCTTGAACCACAATCCTTATGGTCCAATTCTTTCCAACAATTTCGTCTTGAAATCATTGACAAGCCTCATAGCCGCTTCTTGGCCACCAGTCCCAAGATTTCCCGATACAACAACGTTAATATCCAGTCTCTTTCCATTATCTTTTGAAGATATTGTGAGTGTAGCTAGACTCATTTTCCCTATTAAAGCCGTACTAAACATAGAACTACTAGAAGACAGACTGATAGTGTTTGCCTCCCTGTCCAGAGCCGAAACACTATATCCCATTGACTTGCCAACTTCAGCTATAATATCCAAAATATCTGGTCTCGAAACCGGGAGTAACATTGAGTCCTTTCCCCTAAAAGTCTGAACTTTACTGAAAACTCCAATCTCAGCGCACCCAACTAACATCAACGTGATACATGCTCCGATTACCAGTGACACAGAATCCCGCCAAGAAGTTATCAAACGTCGTCTCGCAACAATACTTCTGATATTATTTCTTACAAGCTGATTTTTCATTTCCATCTCCTTTCCCTGCCCGCAATGGCAGATAACTATATATTCTACTTCCTAAAAGCCATATTACTATCCCTTATAATTTCTGTCACCAAAAACTCTTACAGGACTTTCCCAGAATTTTCAGAAGCTTTCCAAAAAGAAAGGTAAGGTAGGCTCTTCAAAATAGTAATAACTTTAAAAGAAAAAGCCGTAAAGAGTAAAGTGTTAAAAATAACACCTCACGCCTTACGCCTCACGCTTCACACCTCACGCCTCACGCTTTACGCATATGAATCAGACAGACCAGTTTAATGTCA
>CAYNRW010000159.1:0-1992 GCA_964399725.1 uncultured Thermococci archaeon
CAACATTTTTTCTTTTACCATGGACAATTCTGAGACTCTCATAGCTTATCCTTGCTCCCTTGTTAGTCTTCAGCTCAATCCAAGTTTTTAAACTTCCCTCTTCAATATCAAGTTCCTTTTCATATTTCAAAAGTTTGTGCGTGCTCAAATTGAGGGGTTCCCCATTAAACATCATTTCCAAACCAATTACTCGAGGCGCATTCACGATCTCCCTATAAAAATAAGGAGTATAATCATAAATCCCAGCAACAGTCGTGCCGTATACTGTAGGCTCAAGTTCGATTTCACCTCTTATTCCAATGTGTCCATTTCCAAGGGTCAATATCGTCCCATAGACTTCCTCAGCTTTTGGAGAGTACTCTTTGAACTGGAAACTAAACTTCATTCTTTTCCCTCCTTTCTATTAGTTTGTGGAGAGTTTCAATGCTTAATTCCGAAAAATCCCTAAAGGTAATATCAGCGTCAAGTTCTGCTTCCCTTTCATAGCCCAAAGTGAAGATACCAAGCTCCCTTCCGGCACGCACCCCAGCAGGAGCATCTTCAACAACAAAGAAAAACTTCACATCTGGAAAATTTCCCTTCAGCTCATCTATGGCCAATTTAAATACTTCCTTTTTACTTGGGGCTTTTCCACTGACGTTCACATCAAACAAGTCGGCAAGTGTTATCTCACCAACCTTAACTTTTTTTGCCAGCTTTGTTGCATTTTTAGATGCCGAAGCTAAAGCATTCTTGATCCCGGCTTTTTTTGTTTCCATCAAAAATTCCACCGCATTCCAGTTGACTTCATATTCGCCTCTGTCAAACATATCGTTGACTATCTTATTTTTGAACTCTGCAAACTCATGAAGAAGTTTTTTCTTTTTTTCTTCGGTGTCTGCACCACATTTTTCATAAATCCCAGTAAGTTCTAATATGTTATGAGCTCCTTCATATCTGGGCTTACCGGAGACATAATTTACATAGAAATCATGATCTATATCAGCACCATACTCTCTAGCTGCCCTTCTCCAAGCTTCTTCGTGTGGGGTAAAAACTAACACTCCATCAAAGTCCCATATCAGTGCTATCATTCTTTATCACCTGCTTGACGTTCTATTTTCTCTATTATAACCCGCTGAGCCTCAACATCTTCAACCTCCGCATCAAAGCCTCCGATTGTCAGTGTTCCTTTTTCACCTTCAAGAACGAAGTTACTTACGATCCCAAAGCGGTTCACAGAACGAACTTTACCTCTAATTTTAAAGGGGAAGCCACTTTTTACATCGCGCCCTTCAACCGTAACTATTGGAGTATACCCAAGCCTTAAGAGAGTCTCAAGTTCGTTAAGAGCCATGGAGAATTCAATAAAGACTTTTGGATACAATTCTGGTCTTGGGGTCCAGCATAACACCTCTTTAGCTTTTATCCAGAGGTTGTTATGAATGTTTAATAATCTAAGGAGCAAATCTTTTTCATGGATTACATATCCATAGACCTCCGTGTTCGAGACCGGTAGCTTATGGATGCTGAAAAATCTTCTTTTGGCATATACCGCTTTAGATAAGTCTGAAATAACAAGCAAGAAGTTGCCTAGTTCGGAAGTTTTTATTTTCACCTGATCTTTAAATCTTTCAAATTCCTCAAAGCCTGCAGTACTTGGATACACGAGCAGATACAGGTTTACGTTTCTTTGGAGAGCCCCGAGAAGATAAGGCTTAAGCTCTTCAAAGATCGGAGCAGGAAGTTCAGCTCGGATTTCTATTTCTGCAGCATTTATCGTTTCTATGATACTTGCCAAGACACCCTCCAGACTCCTAACCATTGAGATATATGGTCCTTCTTCTTCAGATCTACTCTTTATCTTTGCAAGTTCTTCTTGAAGAGTACTCCTTAAAAGATCAAATTTCATTTTTTGAACATCTATAAGAGCGCTTATATCACTTGCAGTATACACCCTCGGCCTTCCCGAAGAGGCTCTAATAAATCCTTTTCTAATCAGGCTTTGAATTA
>CAYNRW010000160.1:0-1980 GCA_964399725.1 uncultured Thermococci archaeon
GGAGGTGACCAAATGGACTTCTTCTTTTATCCTTCATCAGTAGCGGTATTTGGGTCATTCAAGAAGGGGGCAATAGCATACGAAATCCTGAGAAATATAGTCGAAGGAGGCTTTAAAGGCGAGACTGTTCCCGTGAATCCTAAAGGAGGGGAAGTTGAAATAGAAGGGAAGAAACTTAAAGTCGCAGAAAAGCTTGAGAAAGATGTTGACGTTGCTATAATAGCAATTCCCGCAAAGCTTGTCCCTCCCTTAATTGAGGAAATTGGAGATAAGGTTAAAGGGGCAGTGGTCATAAGTGCAGGGTTTAGTGAGACGGGCAATACTGAACTTGAGAGAGAACTCATTGAAAAAGCTAGAGAAAAGGGAGTAAGAATTATTGGGCCAAACTGTGCCGGGATTTTTGGAGTCCATGCTGACTTTTTTGGCTCCTTTGAAGTTAGAGTTAAGAAAGGAGGCTTAGCACTAATTTCACAAAGCGGAGCATTTGGTGGTGCGGCTTTGGCTATGGGAAATGAGGAAGGAATAGGCTTCTCAGCCTTCGTTTCTTACGGCAATGCTGCCGATTTGACGGAGAGCGACTTTCTGAGGTATTTCGCCAACGATGAGAACACCAAAGTAATAGCCCTATATATTGAAGGAGTAAAAGACGGAAAAAAGTTTGTAGAATCTTTGAGATATGCCACTGCTAAAAAACCTGTGATAGTTCTCAAGGCAGGAAAAAGCAGAAGCGGTAGCAAAGCAGCCCAAAGTCACACTGGAAGTTTAGCGGGTAGTTATGAAATCTACAAAGGCCTTTTTGCCCAGTTTGGAGCAATAGAAGTTAAAGAAATGGAGGAGCTTTTTGATGCAGCAAAAACTTTTGAGATGTACGAAAGTGGGGGAAGAAGAATAGCCATAATAACAAACTCCGGCGGCCCTGGAGTTTTAGCAACCGACAAAGCCGAAAGGTTGGGGTTAGAGATTGCAAGGCTTGAAGACGAGACCATGGAAGAACTTAGAAACCTCCTGCCTCCTCAATGCTCTATCAAAAACCCGATCGACCTTATAGCGGATGCAGATTACAACAGATACAAAAAATCTATAGAGGTAGTTTGCAAAGATAAGAACGTTGATGCCCTACTTGTTATCTGCGTTCCGCCAATATTTATGCCCAGTGAAGAGATCGCAAAGGCTATCATAGATGCCAGGTGCCACAAGCCTATAATCGTTAATTTTATGGCAGGGGAACTCGTGAAGGAAGGTGTGAGACTTCTAAATGCCCACGGGATAAAGAATTTTCCAACCCCGGAAAGAGCGGCTAAAGCCCTTTATTGGCTCAGCTTAAGAAGGGCTTTTAGAGATCAAAAGGAATATAGGGGTGAGAGGGATGTATAGGTTGATTTACCCAATGAGGACGTATTTAATAGTCTCGGGCCAGGGGGAGGAAACAAACGTTATGGCCGCCGACTGGGTAACCGTTCTTTCCCATGAACCCACCTTAATAGGGGTAGCGGTTTCTCCGAAAAGACATACCCACAGATTGATCTCTAAATACAAGGAGTTCGTGGTCAGTGTTCCGAGTTTAGAGATGCTTCGAGATGTCTGGATTGCCGGAACAAAAAGCGGACCTTCCAAGCTTAAAGAAATGAGTATAACCCTCATTAGCTCTACAAAAATCGCCACACCAAGTATAAAGGAGGCATTAGCAAACATAGAGTGTAAAGTCGTTGATGCAAGGGACTACGGGGATCACACATGGTTTGTCGGCGAAATTGTGGGCTACACATATAAAGAGGGGGCTTTCAAGAAAGGAAAGCCAGACATCATGAATGCAAACTTCCTAGCACATGCAGCATGGACTGACTTCGTAACCTTTGAAAAGAAGATATACAAGGCAGAATGAAGGGCAAATATTGCCCTATCACGATTTAAATTCTGATTTTTAAATTTTTCAACTTTTGGCGTTTTTGTTTTCACTTTGGAGCTCTTTGATGGATTTGG
>CAYNRW010000161.1:0-1920 GCA_964399725.1 uncultured Thermococci archaeon
TCGCCCCATACTTCCCTTAGGACATCTGTAACCTCACCAAGGGTTGCAAGGTGCTTGTGAGCTTCGATGATGTATGGCATTAGGTTCTCATCTTCTGTTTCCGCGGCCTTCCTTAGCTTATCCAATGCCTCTTCGACCTTCTTGTTGTCCCTTTCGCTTCTCAGCTTCTTAAGTCTCTCAATCTGCTTATCCCTGATACTTGGATCTACTTTGAGGATCTCAACCTCTATTGGCTCGTCAACGACAAATTCGTTTACACCAACGATGATGCGCTTCTTCTCTTCGATTTCCTTCTGATACTTGTAGGCTGAGTCTGCAATCTCCTTCTGGATGTATCCCCTCTCGATGGCCTTCATCATACCGCCCATGGCCTCGATCTTCTCTATGTATTTCATAGCTTCCTCTTCTATGTGGTCGGTGAGCCATTCAATGTAATAAGCACCGCCAAGCGGATCAATTGTATCCACAACACCGCTTTCATAGGCTATGATCTGCTGTGTCCTTAAGGCTATTCTAACGCTCTTTTCCGTTGGAAGAGACAAAGCCTCATCATAACTGTTGGTGTGTAGAGATTGAGTTCCTCCAAGGACTGCTGCAAGGGCTTGGATTGCGACTCTTACTATGTTGTTCTCGGGTTGCTGAGCTGTTAGTGTTGAGCCAGCTGTTTGTGTGTGGAATCTAAGGAGCATTGACCTTGGATTTTTGGCGTTGAATTTTTCTTTCATGATCCTTGCCCATAACCTTCTCGCGGCTCTGAATTTGGCTATCTCTTCAAGGAAGTTGTTGTGTGCATTGAAGAAGAAGCTCAATCTTGGGGCGAACTTATCAACGTCCATGCCCCTTGCTATAACCGCTTTAACGTATTCAATACCATCCGCCAGTGTGAACGCTACCTCCTGGACTGCATTCGCTCCCGCTTCCCTAATGTGGTAACCGCTTATGCTTATTGAGTTCCACTTTGGAACGTTTTCAGCGCAGTACATTATGATGTCCGTTGTTAGCCTCATGCTTGGTTGGGGTGGGAAGATGTAAGTACCTCTGGCAATATATTCTTTAAGGATGTCGTTTTGAACTGTACCCCTAAGCTGTTCTTGGGGAACACCTTGCTTCTGCCCGACTAGAATGTACATTGCCAAAAGATTTGCCGCTGTGGCATTAATCGTCATTGACGTTGAAACCTTATCAAGGGGAATTCCATCGAAAAGAATCTCCATGTCCCAAAGGGAGTCTATTGCTACACCAACTTTTCCTACCTCTCCTTCGGACATGGGATGATCGGAATCGTAGCCGAGTTGGGTTGGCAGATCAAAGGCAACGCTCAAACCGGTCTGTCCTTGCTCGAGAAGGTATTTGTAACGCTTGTTTGATTCTTCAGCCGTTGCATAGCCAGCGTACTGTCTCATTGTCCAAAGCCTTCCCCTATACATGGTGGCGTAAACGCCCCTAGTGAATGGATATTGACCGGGGAAGTTGAGCTTTTCCAAATAATCCCAGTTTTCAAGATCCGCTGGTGTGTAAACTCTCTTAATCTCAAACCCATCATCTGTCATGAATTTTTCTTTTCTTTCAGGTCTTTTTTGAATGAACGGCTTTACAGTTTTTTCTTCCCACTCTTGCTCCGCCTTCTTAATCTCCCCAATCTTCTTTTTATCGAAAGTCATTAACACCACCGTAAAGGGATATGTTTTAAGCCTATAAAAATCTTTTACATATTCAAAGGGTTTGCTTTCTATTGGACATTTTATCCACTCTTTAAAAAATCAGGAGAAAAGAAGAGTCACTCTTTCCACTTTGGATTGTCCTTGACGACTGCTTTTCCGTTCTCTTCAACCACTATCTTAGAAAATCCTTTCTCTGCAATTGTTCCATAATCATGACCTGCATCTGCTGGATATAGTGCGAGGAATATGAAGGGTTCCT
>CAYNRW010000162.1:0-1904 GCA_964399725.1 uncultured Thermococci archaeon
TATGAAGCGAGCGATTGTTTTAGCATTGCTTTTATTAGTTGCACCTCTGGTCAGTGCATGTTACAATCCAATGGATTCTCTGGCTGTGGAAGTTTACCTAAACAAACCCGGCATTTCTTACAACCTTGCTCCATTGAAAAATGCCGAAAATATAATAATTGACAACGGGAACTTAGTCTACCGTTCTCACTACGATGAAAGGGTTGGAGTTGTTTTAAAGGAAGTTAACTCTTCTCTGCGGGTTAGAATTCAAATACCTGCGAAGAGCTTTAAATTCACCTATGCCCACGCTTCTTTTAAAACCCCCCTGCTGATTTCCAATGAAAGCTTAGAGCGGATTATGGCCTTGGGCTGGAAGGTGGAAAAGTACAGCTTTAGGAAAGGCTCGCTCTACATTCAAATAAGCCCGGAGAGGGGAAATGAGTGCAAAAGCGATTTGGACTGTGCCACGGGAGGGTGTTCTGGAGAAGTTTGCGCTCCAAAGAAAGTTGCAAGGGAAATAGTTACGCCATGTGTTTACAGGGAGTGGTACAGTTGCTTGAGGTTAACCAGCTGTGGCTGCTATAATGGGCTTTGCACATGGAAGCCCAACCCAGAGTTTGAAAAATGCTTGAAGGAGCATGGAATCGATCCCTCAAAGGTCATTAAGCTCCCCACTGCCGAGATCTACATAGCTGACTATGGAAAAGAAAAGCCAAGTGAAGAAGATATAACCGAGTTGAAAGCTCTTTTTGAGGAACTCGGCATTTCATGTGCTTTTGGTGACATAGAGTTTAAGACTGAAACCACGGACGCTCCTGTGGGAGTTGTTGATCCCTATTCCTTCGACTTTAAGGAGGCTTTAAGGGTAGAGCTCGAGTGGTTGAAGGAGAAGGGGATAATAAAGATAAGCGACGAGGACATTAAAGCAATCGTTGAGGTTGCAGAGAGAGGAAAAGCAGGTTATAACTCCCACATAGGCTGGTATAAGAAAGACGGAGCCTATACATGGATTCCCTACGATGAGAGCGATAATCCACTCTTGCTTAAGTGCATTGGTAAACCTTTTGAGCTTAAGCTTCCCGAGGGCAAAATCAAGCTTCCTCAAACCAGTACAACCACAACTTCCCCAACATCACAACAAACAGAGAGTGTCTGCGGCCCAGGGCTTATCTTAGGCTTGTTGTTGATGGCGAGGCTTTTTAGGAAGTAATTTTGAGGTGTTTTCTGATTTTCTTTTTAAAAACTCAAACCTAGGAGAAAAATTAATATAGTAGAACTTGTGATCTACTATTAAGGTGAATGTAGTATGCCAATCACAAAAGTTACCCGGAACTATCAGATAACCATACCCGCAGAGATCAGAAAAGCCCTTGGGATAAAGGAAGGCGAGCTACTTGAGGTTGAGCTGGAGAACGGGAAAATCATCATAAAGCGGCTCAAAAAAGAGAGGAAGACGCTTAAACTTAACAAAAAACTAAGCCCTGAGGAAATCGAGAAATCCATAGAAGAGGGGATGAAGGAATGCATGCAGTGATAGACACAAACGTTTTAATCTATGATACGTTTAGCGACTCCGAGTTTCATGAAAAGGCCAGAAGCCTCTTGGATTCTCTTGACAGGTGGTATCTTCCACCCATAGTGCTCCAAGAGTATGTGTGGTTCTTTAAGAATCAGGGGTTTTCAGTTAAAGAAGCCAAGACAATGCTCTCTGAGTACACTTCCGATCCGAGGTTTAGGGGACTTGTGGAAGATTATAAGGTAATTCTCCATGCTCTTGAACTGCTTGAGAGGGAAAAGCTCTCCCTATCTCGCTTCAACGACGTAGTAATTCTTGTCCACGCAATGGAGAAAAACTACCTCGCGACTTTTGATCAGAGGCTCAGAAGGCTTGCGGCAAAGCTAAAGGTGGAGATTCTTCCTGA
>CAYNRW010000163.1:0-1864 GCA_964399725.1 uncultured Thermococci archaeon
AGTAAAGACCTGTTTTGTTTTTTCCTTTATCTTTGGTCTTCTCTATTTGTTGTGAGTGAAAGGTTTTTAAGTTTTCTCCTTTTTATCGTAAAGTTTATAAATAGAAATACAATAAGCGATGTAAAGAAAACTTTACGGGGTGACCGATGTGCCCCCTATTTTTAACATTGCATTAAAAGACATATACGAGAGTATGAGAACTAAAAGATTAATTATAACCTTTGCTATTTTTCTTTTAGCTGGTGCTGGAATGGCTTACTGGATGAAAACATCCATAATGAAAATGGCTATGGAGTTTCAAACCGAGAACATGAGCATGATAAGAGGAACTCAGCTCTCGGCTGTTAAATATTTTCTTGCAGTTCTCTCAGTTCTCCTTGGTGCCGATGCCATAAATCGAGAGATAGAAGGAGGAACAATAAAAGCCACCTTAAGCCATCCAATATACAGGGATCAGTTCATCCTCGGGAAGTACTTTGGCAGGGCCCTTACGGTACTTTTTGCATTTCTGCTCTTTGCGGTGAGCAATGTTGCATTTTTGCTTATACTCGGAATTCCAGTCAGCTCTGATGCATTCATGACGTTCATAAAGCCTCTGCCGTTCTTTGTTCTGTTTTCTCTTGTGTATTTGGCTTTTGGTGTGTTCCTATCAACGCTACTCAGGAAACCGTTGAATGCAATAATAGTGGCGGTTTTGCTTCCCATACTCCTTGAATTCATATATCCAACGGCTGTTTCAGCAATAATAGTTTTTAGGGCAGTGGGTTCAGGAGCTCCACCGACAGACATTGGAGCGCTCCAAGAAAGCTTGGGGAAGATTTATATGCTCCTTTCCACTGTACCTGGACATCATCTTGATAACATAAACAACGCAATATTCTATGGATTTACCTCCTCTGACATTGTTGAAGGAGGCTTTGGTAGCCTTGTGGCATTTCAGACCCAAAATGTTTCATACTATGAAGCAATAGGACTTGCCTGGAAACACATAGCCGCCTTGATTGTAATGCTCCTTTTGCCCTTTGCGATTGCGTACACTAAGTTTATGAAAGCTGACCTGAGGTGATATTATGTATGCCATTGAAATTGAAAACCTTACCAAATCTTATGGAAATTTTAAAGCTGTCGATAATCTAACGCTAAAGGTCGAGAAGGGCATTACGTTTGGATTTTTAGGGCCAAACGGTGCTGGAAAGACAACTACAATCTTGAGCATGATCGGCTTAATAATCCCCGACAGTGGAAGTATTAGGATTTTAGGAGAAGACGTCTTTAGGGAGCCCGTTAAGGTAAAAGAAAGAATAGGTTACCTTCCAGAAAATGCTACCATTTATGAGGAGCTAACCGCATGGAGAAACCTAGAGTTCTTTGCCAACTTTTACAAGATGAGCAGACAAGAAAAGGAAAAGAGGATAGAAGAGCTCCTCAAAATGGTTGGTCTCTGGGACGTTCGCTACAGGAAAGTTAAGACCTTCTCAAAGGGAATGAAACAGCGTTTGCTTTTGGCTCAGACACTCATCAACGATCCGGAAGTTTTAATACTTGATGAACCTACAAGTGGCCTTGATCCTGAGGGAGCCTATCTTGTAAAGAACATTGTTAGAGAAGAACGCAAAAAGGGAAAGACAGTATTTTTCTCATCTCACATACTTAGTGAGGTGGAGGAGCTCAGCAATAGGGTAGGCATAATAGTCAAGGGAAAACTCAGAGCATTGGGGCCTTTAGAGGATATAAAAAGGGAGTTTATGGAGCTCGAGGGGTATGAAATAAAGGTCGAGACAAAGCAAAAGCTTCCACAAATCGAGCTACCTGAGATCATAAGGATAGAAAAGGTGAACGAGAATAAGGCCATCATATTTGCGAA
>CAYNRW010000164.1:0-1832 GCA_964399725.1 uncultured Thermococci archaeon
CCAGCACTCCTTACAGCAACTTCTTTTGGAGTAATTTTAATCTCAAGCCATGTCCCTCTGAATGAAAACCCGAACTTTACTGCTTTCCATTTTGAAGGTAGACGAGGGGCAATTTTGATAGAGTTTTCTTCAATATCAATGCCACAGAAGCCCCTGAAAAGCACCTGCCATACTCCACCAGCCGTTGCAAGATGAAAGCCATCGTGGGTATTTCCATATAGATTTTTAAGGTCTATATATGCGCATTTCATGAAATACTCATATGCCAGATCCTCATAACCTAACCAAGAAGCAACTATTGAGTAGGCAGGCATGGAAAGAGAGGACGCATGGGTTGTACGAACGATGTAATAGTCAAAGTTCTTTTTGATTGTCTCAATATCAAACTGGTCTTTTAACAAGTATTGAGCTGCTATAACGTCTGCCTGTTTTATTAGCTTTGTTTTTCCTATTTTCTTTCTTATCTCTTCGGGAAGTCTTGCTTCCCCAATGTCATGCGGATCAACGGTGTAATCCTCTAGGTCAAAGTATCCGTCAAACTCCTCGAAAACTCCATCTACCTGGGGCGGGAGGTAAATTTTTTCAGCTATCTCACTCCACTTCTGCACCTCCTCTTCTCTAACCCCCACTCTATCTACAGTCTCCTTCCATGACCCGCCTTTGTTCAGGGCTTTTTTATAATAAGTGACTCCCAAAAGGAGATTGTGTTTTGCCATTAAATTCGTGAAAAAGTTGTTGTCTACGTGTTCATGATACTCATCTGGCCCTATGACCTTCTTTATCACATAACCCTTCTTCTCGTCAAATTCCACCCTACTTGCCCAGAAACGAGCCGTTTCAAATATAATCTCAAGCCCGTATTTTGTCATGAAGTCCTCATCATTGGTAAACTTGTAGTAAAAATCTACCGTGTACGCTATGTCAGCTGTTATATGATGTTCCTCTTCCCCAGTGTAAATACGGACAACTTCCTTTCCCGCCATATCAAGTGGGACAAGGGACGGTGTTGCTTCATATCCGTCATCAGCAGATTCCCATGGGAACTGAGCTCCTTCGTATCCATTCAGTTTTGCATTTTTCTTAGCAGCTTCTAGGTTTTTATACCTGTAAATAAGCATCCTCTTGGCATCTTCGGGAAAAACAGCTATAAAAAATGGAAGTGCATATATCTCCGTATCCCAAAACACATGTCCCCTATATCCAAACCCATGTATACCTTTAGCCGTTAGAGAGATGTTGCTGTCTCTCGGTAGAGACTGGATTAAATGGAAAAGACTAAAATTAAGACCTTTTTCAGCTTCCTTATCCCCGTCAATCTCAACTTTCGCTTTTTTCCATATCTCGCTCCAGTATTCCCTGTGTTCAGCAAAAAGCTTGTCAAAACCAAGTTTTTTGATCTCTCCAAGCTCTTCCAAAGTCTTGTCCTTTAGAGTAGAAACTCTTTCGGAAGAAATCACCACATATTTAACAAACTCGTAAACCTTATTGGCTTCAACCTCTATGCTGAGGACCTCTGCTATGCCTCTAGCGCTTTTAACCACACTCCTGTTGGCTTTCTCATCTGTTACAAGAGAGCTCGCTATTCCAAGAGTGTATTTCTTATCCGTAGTCTTAACCTCAGCATATATGAAGCCCTCTCCAAAATCGAGTTCCTCAGCATAACAGTGCCTAACCAATATCTCAGGGCGATAGGAGGGATTTGCAACATCAACATCAATTGGATTGATTAGAGTTAGTAACCCCTTTTTGTCCGTTTTAAACTTGAACTTAAGCACTGCAACATTTTTTCTTTTACCATGGACAATTCTGAGACTCTCATAGCTTATCCTTGC
>CAYNRW010000165.1:0-1815 GCA_964399725.1 uncultured Thermococci archaeon
AAAGAAGGGCTATAAAAATAACCATTGCATACAAAGGAGTAGACTTTTTCTTTGCACTCTTAATGCTGATGGCAGGGGATCTTTTTCAATCATTAAACGCTGCCATAGATTTGGCAATACTCCACGATTTAATTGGGCTTTTTGGTAAAAAAGAAGAACCTATGGAAGGAAGCTGAATCTTCTATACTTCAAAATTTCATCTAAGTTTGGCACACTCCATGCTCCCCGTTTTGTAGTTGAGAGTGCAGCCACTAGGTTTGCAAAACTCCCAAGTTCCTTCAGTTGTTCTTTGGAGAACTCTAATTTATTCAGTTTACCCATATATGAAAGAGAAGCCAAGAGGGCTGCCATAAAGGCATCTCCAGCCCCGGTGGTATCTACGGGCTTAACCTTAAACGAGGGGACATCAACGCTTATATCCTTGTGAATAATTGTACTCCCTTTAGCACCTTTTGTTATTGCCATGAGCTCAAAGCTGAAGTCTTCAAGTGTTATTCCGTTCTTGTCGAGGCAACTTAATTCCTCATCTCCAATTTTTATTATATCTGCAAGCCTGAGGGCCTCTTCTATATCCCTGAGCATTTCTTCCTCTTTTTCTCTCCACAGGTCAAGTCTGATGTTGACATCGTAGCTAAGGGGAATTTTTCCTTTAACTTTTCTAAGTACATCAAAGACGGTTGATCTGCTTGGTTCCCTCGCAAAGAGAACGCTTCCAAAATGTAGAAGCTCAGCATCTTTTATAAAATGCCACTCTATTTCTTCTTTCTTTAAGTTAAAGTATGCCACACCATCGTACAATATAAATTCGGGCTTTGCTCCTATAAGCTGGACAAAAACTATTCCCGTGTGTTTGTTTACGTCCTTTATTATATATTTTGTTTCAACCCCTTCTTTTTTGAGTGCTTCTATGAGAAATTCACCAAAAGGATCATCACCGACTTTGCTTATCAATCCGCTTTTTATCCCGAGCTTCCTCAAGCCAACAACAACATTCGCTGGAGCACCACCAGGATGCTTTTCAAACTCTTTAACGTTTTTTAATTTTCCTTCTTCTTTTGCAATAAAGTCTATTAGGATCTCTCCTATTGCGTAGATCATTGCAACCCCCTAGTGACTAGTGTGAGGAGAACTTAAAGTTTTGCTCTAAGAATGCTTATACTCAAAGTAAACAACTAACATAGCCATAGTTTTCTATAGGTTTGGATTAAAAAGGGACAATCAACATTCTGCTTAGGCTTAATAAAGTATTATAATTATCGAAAAATCCAGCCTTTTCATCCGTAAAATATATATACTTTTAGTATACACAATGAATTGAGGTGTCTCTATGGATGTTAAGAAGGTACTGCTTGGTTTGTTTTTAGTTGGAGTTTTGGGCATTGCAGTAGTGGCAAGTGGATGCATTGGAGGTCAACAGACCGCTACTCCGACAACGGTCACACAAAAAGAGACCGTTACGGAAACAAAGCCAGTAGAGCAGATTACTTTGAAGGTAATAGGCCCATGGTCTGGGGCAGAGCTTGATGCTTTTATGGAAGTTATCAAGGCCTTTGAGGCTCAACATCCAAACATAAAGGTGGAATACAAGACATACAGAGCTGAAGACCTTTCGACGATTCTGCCTCTCCAGTTTGAGTCAGGGGATACTCCAGCCGATGTCATAGCAATGTGGGGCTGGTTCATAGCGGAGATGGGCCAAAAAGGTCATTTAATGGAGTTTAATGGGGTAATAAACCCCGACGAATATGTTCCCGGAATTCTAGACACAGTTACTGCGGATGGAAAGATTTATGGTGTTCCATTTACAGCAGCAGC
>CAYNRW010000166.1:0-1761 GCA_964399725.1 uncultured Thermococci archaeon
AGGGCTTCAAAATTTTCCCAGTGAGGAGAGAGTCCTATTGAGGTCTTAAGGACAAGTAAATACGGAACTTCAATGCCACTCTTTTCGGCAAGATAAACTGCATATAGCCCATCCTTCCCACCCGAGAAAAAAGCTATACCTCTCAAATTCCTCCCTCCAGCTTTATCTCATTATACTCTTCCCTGACTTTTTGAAGTTCGACTTCTTCTACATATGGAATTATCGCACCGCAGTTAAGACAGAGCCAGGGATATGCTTTTATGGTTCCACTAATTGCTCCTTTGAATCCCTTCTTCCATGGGGCCTTCCAGAAGTATAGGGCATAGCCTTCCTGAGGGCTTTTCCCCTTAATCATTGTTCCTCCACAAAAAGGACACTTTTTCGTCTCCATAATACCACCAAGATTATAAGTCCGTTGGACGTTTTATCCTTTATGCTACTGAAGTTCGAGAGTCTGGGGAGGGTTGGTGAGGTTTATATAAATCCAAAAAACTTCAAAACTATGCCGCTATTCCTAAAGACATGGAAAGACTTTCTTTCTCTGGACGAGGAGACCTACGGGGTTTATGCTAAAACCATCTACAACCCGAAGGAAAGGTTTTTGATTAAAGGTAGAGAAGATGAGAAAAAAGCCCATGAGCTTGTGGAACTGTATCATGAATTCCTTAGAGAACCGTTGACGTTCTGCAGTAAGGAGTACTACGAATATCAGCTAAAAATAAAAGCCTTTGAAGGCTTGCCCTTTGCGAATGGGTGGATAGGTTCTAAGGTAGTTTTAGTGGGTGAAGCACCCGGAAGGAAAGGGTGCGGTTTAACAGGGATATGTTTTTACAGAGATGCCTCCGGGATGCTGCTTAGAAAAACGCTCTTCTCCCTTGGCATAAACCCAGACTTTGTGTACATTACTAATGTCGTTAAATGCAATCCCCCGGAAAATAAGCTGACAAGGTTTGGAAAGAAGGAGCTAGGGCTCCTGGAAAGGGAGCTCAATATTCTTAAGCCCAAGGCAATTTTTGCCATTGGTAGAACTGCACATAAGGCTCTAAAAAAGCTTGGTTTTGAAGTCCTCTACCTCAGACATCCGGCGTGGTATGTGAGGAGAGGTGTAAAAGAACCAAACGAGGAGATTATTGAGGAATATAAGGAAGTGAGAGAGGCATTCATATCGATTAACGGTGAAATACTTTGAAGATTGCTCTCAAAGTTTTTAACATCATTAAGCAGAGCTCTGCTTTTATTTGGAACCTATTCCTAAGCAAGCCAGAAAGAGTTAAAAGGATAAAATATCCAACACTGTTGATGCTGAAATGAAGCTGGTAATCTTTCTCCTTGCGTTGGCGTTGGATTTAATGATAGGAGAGCCTCCTGCCTTAATTCACCCTGTAGTATGGTTTGGTAAGGTCATTGAATTTTTTGATAAGCACTACAAAAGGAGAACTCCAGCTCTGGACTTCACTGTAGGTTCTCTGGGGACGATTGTTGTAATTGGCTTTGCCTTTTTCCTTTCAAGACTCCCATGTTTTTTGCCTAAGTGGCCTGGCGTCGCTGTGAGTGTTTATCTTTTAAAGAGCTCTTTTGCTATAAAGAGCCTTGCTCGGCACGTAAAGGATACTATAAGAAAGAATACTGAAGAACAGCGAAAATACGTGAGGTTGATTGTGAGCAGAGATGTATCAAAGCTGGATAGGGCCCATTTGAATTCAGCAGCAATTGAAAGCTTAGCGGAAAATATAACGGACAGCGTAGTTGCCCCTCTGTTCT
>CAYNRW010000167.1:0-1651 GCA_964399725.1 uncultured Thermococci archaeon
TCAAATTTCACATCACTTTTCAGTGGTTTTGGTTTGAATCTCATCTTTTACCCTCATGAAAAGCTATCCTCAAAACTTTTAAATCTCTCGGAATAAAGGTAGAAATATGAAAGCACGTTCTGTTGTAGTAGTCTTTTTAGTAGCTTTCATAGTTATGTGCATTAATCCTTCTCATACATTCGATAAGTTCCAATTTTCAAAAACAGACAATGCTAAGCTCCTTTTTGAAAGAAATGAGGAATCTATTAGAGGTAATAGCAGTATTTCTTTAGACATAACTTTTGATGGTTGGAATGTCACAATTAAGGGGATCCAGGAGATTAAGCTTTCTCTAAGCTCCCCAGCTACAATCCCTCTTCTCTTTGAGAATTCATCTATTTCAAAGTTTGATATTGAAAAAATCGAAGTTTATGGTGCAAAAGTAAGCGTAGAAGGGTTTTATGATGGGAAATACGGCCTTTTGCTGCTCAATGTGAGCCCCAATAAAAGTAGACAAAAGATTAGGATTTTCTATACTTCGCATTATCAGCCTTTACTGGACGTATATATGAGAGATATAATTGAGTGGCACATGAAATCAACTGAAGATTACTTTTATCTTCCTCCGGAGGCTTATATGCTGATCCCTAAGATAGATAGGGGTGCCACAATCAACGTGGAATCTTATCCAGCGAATTACACGCTTGCCGGTATTTTAAAGCTCCCAAACAACAAATACAAGCCACTTCTTCCAGAAAGGAGTACTTTTTACGCTAATGGTGGAAGATTTTACATCCTTCTTGGAAGATGGGATATTTACAAGAAGAACATCGTGATTGATGGAAAAAATGTAGATGTGATTGCTCTTACCGATGAGGGAGAATGGGTTGTTGATGAACTTGCGAAAATCCTTAAAGCATATTCATCCCGGCTTATCCCATATCCCTACAATGAGCTGATCTACATACGCTTTAAAGGACATAGAAGCGAAACTGAGGGATTTGGACTTTATGGGGGAGCAGTGGGGACACAATTCAAGAGTGTCATTCCTCATGAGGTCGCTCACAATTGGTTTGGAATTTATGCAGAGCTTGGAGTTTTGGATGAGTCCTTCGCAACATACACTTCCTCCTTTTACAACCTGACATCTGAGCAACTGGACTATTGGGAGGGAATATGCCTCAGCTCAAGGGATTGGACCCCAATAGTTGATATTAACGCTGTTACAAGAAAACACCAAACCAATCTCTATCAGAGGGGTGGCTTTATTTTCCGATCTCTCCAGTTTGTTGTTGGAGACGAAATATTCTTTAAGGGAGTTAGGGAGCTTCTTGAGATCTGCCATGCTAGAAATTGCACTCAAACTGAAGAAACACTAAACTTGGTCAAGGAAATCTATGAAAATCTGACTGAGCGGAATTTGGACTGGTTCTTCAAGGAATGGTTCTACACAGCAGGTTATCCAAACTTCACAGTCTCCAGCTTGAAAATCACCCAAAATAGTGGTTATTATACTTTAATACTTAACATCACCGAAGAAAACGGCTTTGCAATGCCTCTGGAAGTGAGAATTGTAACACTGGCGGAGAACATAACGAAGAGAATCTTCGTGAACGGCTCATCTTTTCTGGAGGTTAAAACCAAGGAGAGACCCATAATGATAATTTTAGAC
>CAYNRW010000168.1:0-1625 GCA_964399725.1 uncultured Thermococci archaeon
CTCTTATTATGTTCTCGAAGAGGTCTATTATAGGGGTTCTACTGTCACGGGCTATTTTTGGGGCAGGAAAGAAGATTTCCCTCTTTTGCTCAGCAGAGCGAAGGAGCTTGGCTTCAAAAAGCTCCGTACGATAATTAAAAAAGACCTTGTGGAGAAATTCAAGCCCAAGGCACTTGACAGCGTCATTATACTCGCGAAAAGCCTTTAATCTTTTTTAAGTCGCTTTTGGAGTTCACGTTAAAGAAGCTCTCTTGCCATTCTTCCGGAAGAGTCTCTATTTTGATGTACCAAGGCTTGGAGAGCTTTATTGCCTCATTGAGCATGTATCTGCCCTTGGTTATCTGTTCTTTCAGTATTTCCAAGAAACTTTTTGAATATGCAGCGTGGAGGGGTTCTAAATAGCCGTTCTCCCACTTTGGAACGCAAACATAGGGCTTAAGTTCATGGAACTTCTCCACGATATAGTCCACAAACTCCGGTTTTACGGAGGGCATATCTCCGGCAATTACAAAAGCATCCCCCAGTTCGTGGAGAGCTGTGTAAACCCCTCCCGCTGGACCTATTTCAAGCTCGTCGGTGATAATTCTAAAGCCAAGTTTTTCAAAGGTTTCTTGTTTGTCTTTTGAGGTCACTATTACAGCTTCCTCTATTTTCTCTGCCTGCAAAACTCTCTCTATGCTGTGGAGTATTAGGGGCTTTCCACTAACCTTATAAAATAATTTTTCCTCTCCAAAACGCCTTGCTTTTCCTCCAGCAAGCACAGCGGCAATCATGTCATTTCAACTATATTTTCGTGAGATTTTTATAAAAATGTCTGTGTCAGTTTAACATTTATTTGTTAATCCACTTCTTAGTTTTTCGCCAAAACTGTTTTAAGGATGTTAGTTTGTTAACTATGGGTAAGGAGCCATGCCAAGCTACATAGTTGTTGGTGGTCAATGGGGAGATGAAGGAAAAGGTTCAATAATCGCTTATCTCGCGATACACGATAAACCAGAGGTCATAGCAAGGGGCGGAGTAGGAACAAACGCTGGACACAGCGTTTTTATAAATGGGAAAAAATATGCGGTAAGACAACTTCCTACGGGTTTTATGAACAAAGAAGCAAGGCTTCTCGTTGGGGCTGGAGTTTTAGTTGATCCTGAGGTGTTCTTCCATGAGCTTGAGCACCTAAAGGATTTTAATGTCAAAGATAGGGTAGGAATTGACTACCGTTGTACAGTAATAGAGCCGAAACACAAAGAACTCGACAGAACAAATGGATACCTCCATGGAAAGATAGGAACTACCGGCTCTGGCTGCGGACCAGCTAATGCTGATAGGGCATTAAGAAAGGCAAGACAAGTAAAGGATATCAAGGAGCTTGAGCCATTCTTAACTGATGTTGCACAGGAAGTCAACGATGCCCTCGATGAAGGAAAACTCGTTTTAGTTGAGGGAACTCAAGGATTCGGTTTAAGCCTTTACTTTGGTACCTATCCTTACGTTACGTCCAAGGACACATCGGCCTCAGCCATAGCAAGCGATGTTGGAATAGGGCCAACGAGGGTTGATGACGTTATAGTGGTCCTCAAGAGCTTTCCAACGAGGGTTGGTGCTGGGCCATTCCCCACAGAGATGAGTGA